>URIE01000042.1 GCA_900547805.1 uncultured Collinsella sp. | reverse complement strand
CTCTATCGCAATGCCGCCGGCAACATCCGCTTTGGTTCGGATGCCATCCGTGCGCTCGGAATGCTTCCCGAGTCCTGCACGCTCGATTACGAGGAGGGCGAGGAGCCGACGTTTGAGCCCGAGCCTGCGCCCGTTGTCACTGCGGATGATGAGTCTGCCGCGGTTACCGCTGCCGTTGCCGAGCCCGAGGCGGGGTCTGCGATCGATCCCGCGGCAGGACTGGACATTTTGGCTCCCGCCGCGCCGGCGCAAGACGTTGCGGACGAGTCTGACGACGATTACGTTGAACAGCCGAGGCGCGTGTCTTACGAGAGCGATACTGATTTCTCTGCCGAGATTCCCGCGGCAACGCCCCATGCCGATATTGCATCCGCGTTCTCTTCGATTGGCGCCAGCGCTTCCAGCTTCTTTAAGGGTGCGCTTGCAAAGGGCAGGAAATTTGTCGACGATTTCGAGGAGAAGCGCGCTGCCGCACGCGAGGCTGCCGAGCAGGAGGCTATCGCTCAGCAGCAGGCAGCCGAGGCGGCACGTGAGCTCGCGGCGCAAGAGTTCGAGCAGAACGAGGCTATGCAGTCCGTGCCCGTCGACGCCGCCGAAGCTACAACGTCCTTTGAGTCCCAGCAACCGGCGTCCGCGGATGTTGTTGAGGCGACGACGTCTTTCGAGCCCCAGCAGCACGTCGATTGCACCATGTCGTTTGATGCCGCGCAGTTCGATTCCACGATAACGTTTGAAAAGCAAGGCACCGCGATTGCCGAGCCCCTTCCTGTTTCCGATGAGCAGGGCGGCGCGGCAGACGATGACGAGCCCATTGATGCTGCCGAAATTCAGGATGCTGCCGAGGACGAGTCCGTCGAGGCCAACTCTGACGAAGAGCAATACGCGGCAGCCGAGCAAGATGATTCGACCGAGGTCGAGCAGGAGGAAGTGCCTGCGGTTTCCGAGGCTCCCGAGACAGATGAGTCGAGGCCTTACTCCACGCAGATTTTCACCATGCCGACCCCGAGTGGTTCCGGTGCCACGGTTGCCGATGTCGCTCCCACCCAGGACGAAACGGTCGATTCCCTTATGGCCCAGATTTCCTCCCAGGCATCGCCGCGTCCGCAGATGAATGTTCCCGATCCGGCGTCGGCTCCGTCGCCTGCACCTTCCTCGTCTCCGCTGGCTTCGGTCCCCGATCCGTCGCTGCCGTCGATGAAACAGACAAACGTTGCGTCTCGCACGTCGCTGTTCGACCTTCCCGACCCCTCCGCACAGGTCAACGACCCCTTTGCTACCGCTCAGGGTCCCGAACCCACATCGGCACCCGTTGCGCCTCCTATGCCCGTCGCGTCGGGCGCGCAGCCGCTCGAGACCATCTCGGCTCCCGCTTCGGCCGCGCCCAAGCCCCGCAAGCGCGGTCTGGGCGGTCTGTTTGGTCGTAAAAAGAAAAACGATCAGGACAGCATGAGTGACTGGCTGGGTGTCGAAGACGATTACGATGCTAAGAAGTCTGGCCGCGGTATCGGCTCGTGGGATAACTTCGAGGACGATAACGACGGCTGGAAGGGCGGCGCTACGTCTTCCGACGGCGCTTCTTCCGAAGATATGCTCTCGGCTGTCGCCTCTATGGGCGATGATGAGCTGCTCGGTCACGATATCTGGTTTGTGGCGACGGGTGCCTCGGATTGTGATGGCGCCGGCATGAAGGCGTTCTTGGCCTCGCATCGCGATAAGCTCCGCGGCGTATTCTTCATCAATCTTGAATCCGTCGGCGCCGGTAGGCTTTCGGTAGTGACGGTCGAGGGCGAGCAGCAGCTGCTTAAGGGCGACCGCCGCATCATGAATCTGGTCAGCAAGGTCTGCAAGTCGTTCCATGTCGATTGTGGTGCGCTCGAGATGCCCTATGCCAAGACCGATGCCTATGCCGCACTCGAGGCGAGCCGTCGTGCCCTCACCATCGCCGGTGTGGACGGCACGCGCCTGGCTTGTGCTCGCACCGAGGACGACCTGCCCCACAACGTTAACCCGACGAACATTGCCACGGTATCCGAGGTCGTGACCGAGGTTATCCGCCGTTCGTAGGCGGAGCTCTAAGGAGTCAACGTGTTTTCGTTCATTAAACGTCATTGGCCTGTTTATTTGATTCTGACCCTTATTGCCGTCGCTTTGGGATTTGGGGCTGCCTATATCGTGGGTGTAAAGGGGTCGACCCCCGCATCCGCAATCAGCGAAGAGGTGGAGCAAGAGCAAAGTACGGGTGCCGATGGAATCCCCGAGTCTGAGCAGACGCTCGTCGACGGCGGATCTTCATCTGCCGAGTAGATGTGGCGATTTAAATGATTGAAAGCGGGCGAGGCGGGAGACTGACTCGCCCGCTTTTTATCGCGTTAGCGCTTCTTTGGGATCGACCTAAGGCGAGCGAACCATAGGGCTGCCGCACCCGAGGTCAGGAGCGCGGTGATGCAGGCGGCGATGGGAACTGATCCTGTTGCCGGTAGGTCCTGCGGTAGGGTGCAGCGCTGAACGACACGATCCTCGTCATGTGACTCAAGTTTGTTGCCGCCGCCGTTGCGACAGAGGTCGACACGGGCGCTGTTGGCAACTGGTGCCTGGGGCGTATAGGAAGAAGTTGCCTGCATATGGACTACTGCACTCCGGGCGTCTGTACCGAGGGTTGCCTTGGCGTCATCGAGATCGTCATGTTCGTTTTTAAGGTCTTCGCGCTTCCAAGAATCTTCGTCGCACCTGGTTGTAAAGTCGGCGTCTACCGCACCGTACTCAAGGCGAATGCCCGTTACGACGGTATCGACGGGAAGGTCGAGCTCATTTGCCTCAAGTGTGGTTGATTCTGTGGTCGGGACATCGGTTTTCCAGAGATGCCAGCCTTCGCAATCAACGAGACGGCGGTCCTCGCCCAGGCTCTCTTTAACTTCGTCGGACTCAAGCCAGGGGTTTTCATGTCCATCGTCAAGCGTCGCGTTTGCCTGCTCGTCGATGTCTGACGAGCCCAGTGGCGTTGTGCGGTACCACACGTTGCACAGACCGTTGAGGTCGCCGATGGCAATAGGGGTTTCGATTGAGACGAGTCTTGCCGTACCGTCCTTGGCGCACTCAAGATCATCGGTAATCGTGAACTCATCAACCCAGGTGGTCGACTCGTTTCGCGCATCGACGGTGTAGGAGAAAAACCCTTCCGCATCGGCTTGTGTCGCGGCGCGGTTTTTGCCATCGCCGTTAGCCAAGAGGCCATCCCCGGTGGGCTGGGCAATTTCTTGACGCTTGTCGACCTGTCCCTTGATCTCGATCGGCGCGTCCTTCATTGCGAAAGATTGGACTTCTCCCGTAGCCTTCACTTCAAACGTTATCTCCTCGGCAAGGTCGTAGGTTCGCGGGGACATCATTTCGCGCAACGTGTAGGTGCCGGGCGCAAGATGTTCGATGCGGTGCGGTTTATCGGATGAGGTCCAAGAGTCAATTTCGGTTTCGTCTTGTCCATATAGGGTGAGCTGAGCGCCCTCCACCTCTTGTTTTCCGGTTAGGTCGACTTTTGAGATATCGATCTTGGTGAAATCGTCGGATACTCCGAGATGGGCTTCGATGACGGACGTTGTCTGGTCGGCATATGACAGCTCGACCGTATGGGGACTTTGGTCTAGGAGATATCCTTCGGGCGCTTGGGTCTCAACGACTTCGTAGCATGCGGTTCCACATCCCAGCGAAAGATGGCTCGCACGGGCGGACCCCTGCTCGTCAGTCGTTACGGTGGCGACGGTTTCGCCGTCCAGGGCAACGATACTGCCGTCGGGGCGAATAATATCGCCTGCGGCTCGGATATCAAATACAGCCCCCATGAGCTTGTGCCCGTCGGTAGCGTCGGACTTTACGATTTCGATGCTTCCGGTTGCCGCATCGTCGAAGTATGAGGCAATCGCAACGGGCGTTAGATATCTGTCGGCAGGGATTGTTGTCTCGAGATCCTCTCCGACAAGATAAGGCTTCTTTGCCGAGACTTCTCGCACGTAGTAGGTGCCCGGGTTAAGAGACTCGGGCAGCGTGACGGTACCAGTTGTGTCGGTCGTAAAGGCGTTCAGGACATTGTGGGTCGGATACCAGCACGTTTGTGAGATGGGCTCGTGGTTGCTGTCGAGCAACTGGAAGCTAAAGCCTGCAAGGGGAACCGCGGCACCGGTCTGGGCGTCGCGCTTAGCAATCTGGAGATGTGTCGATAGGGCATGGTTGTCCACGATGTACTGAAGCTCGGCACCGTCAGCAATCTGTTCGGCCGAGGCGGTCCATTCTCCTGCCTGTTTAAAGCCTTCGGGGACGGATTCTGGGACCTCCCGAAGTGTATAGCCGGCACGGTCGTAGGGGATGGCTCCGTGGGCGCCGCCGGGCCGCTTGCCCGCGCCGAACCATGCTCCGGGCTGGTCTTTGGTGGAGGCAAAACCATAGATATTTGTGGTTAACGTTCCAACAACCTGTTGTGAGCTATTGCTGATGACTTCAAAGACAACGCCTTCCGCGGGCTGCTCCAAGCCAGACTGATCGCTGTTGCCATGATCTTTGAATTTGGAAATCTCAAGGTCAAATGCAATCGGAATATCAGAAACGCGAGATTCGAGCTCGACGACGCCCGAGTCGCCCAGCTGGTCGGCTCCAACGGTGTAGGTCCAGCTGTCGCTGGGCAGAAGGTAGCCCTCGGGAGCCTTCGACTCATAGATGGTGAAGGTTCCCAGGGGAACGTTATCAAGGGCGGCTCGACCGTTTTCGTCGGTTGTGAGGGTTTGCGTCCATCCGGGGGTGGATTGAGAGACGCAGGTAAACTCGGCGCCGGCAAGCGAGGTCCCCGCTTGGGCTCCGGCGCCCGTTGCGGCGTCGGTCTTTACGATGCGCAACGTGATGGTGCCTGGCTGCTCATCGATTGTGACATGACCACCATTGCCTTCCGTGGTAAAGGGGATGCGGTCGCGTCGAGGGATATAGCCTGCCGGTGCCTTTGTCTCTACCAGGTAGTATGCTGTGTTTGGTAAAAGTGTTGCCTGTGCTCGGCCGTTGCCGTCCATTTTGAGCGTGCCCACGCGCGCGTCGCTCATGCTCTCGAAGATATCGAATGTTGCCCCGTCAAACTGATAGGTGTCGTTTCCGCTGGTAATGGCGGTGTTCGCGGACTTCTTTTGGAAAGAAACAGAGACCGCTGGCAGCACGTAGAGCATGTCTTGACGTTTGCTGCCGCCCGATATGGGTCCCAAATAGCGCCGTGCGCGGTGCGGAGCGGCTTTGATGCCTCCCGATTTTGCATTGTCGTGAAGCCACCGTGCGGCAGCCACAACCTCATTGTCGGCGGTAAAATGCCCGCTCTTTGTTTTGCCTTGAGCTGTTGTATAGGAGTAAGTGCCGTCGACATGGGTGGTGCCGTTAAGCATCCATACGGCAAGTTGAGTGGCGGCACGGGCGCGATCGGGTGACAGGCTGTAACCGCCAAACGACGTTGCGGAAGGATATCCGTGACAAACGATCGCCGCGAACTCGTCGTCGAGCCATACCCAGCCCTGATCAAAGTTGAGCCATGGGCCACCCGGCTTGGTGGGACCGGGACGTTCCTGGTTCATACAGTACGCGATTGAGGCGTCTTGAGCCTCGTACTTACCGATGAAGAAGGGCCCACAATCGTCGCTAATGGTGCGAAAGCCGAGCTGATCGTACCCGTCGATGGCAAGTGCGGGTCTCGGAGCCAAGCAACTGATGAGTAGGAAGAGGAGTAGGAGCAGCGGGCCTGTTGCGATTGCGCTGTGGACAGAGTGCGTGGGTGCGTTGGACATGGCTGCTCCTTATCCCTCGTGCGTCGCACGGGGAGGCTGCGGCGCTTGGGACGAGGCTACCCCCGAGGTTCATGCGGGTAAGTACCGGAAGCTGACCAAAAGCTTGCCCGATTTCCGACAAATTGGGTTCATATGGAACAATCAAATAAAACCGCAGGTAAAAGATGGTGAAATAAGGACACCAGAGGTCCCTGTCTCCACAATTGGACTGTTTTTCAGACGATTCTCCACAGCTAAAACAAGCATCGACACCCTTGTATCGAACAAGACAACCGCGTTATACTAGCCAACACACAAGCGGGCATCGCCAAGTGGTAAGGCATCAGCTTCCCAAGCTGACACTCGCGGGTTCGAGTCCCGTTGCCCGCTCCAGTAAAAAGCACAAGCACGACACCGTTCCGGTGCCGTGCTTTTTTCAATAAAGTGCCGGGACTCGAACCCGACAGGGTGCGAGCGTTAAGCAAACGCGAAGCGTTTGTAGCGAGCAGGCGAAGGCGCCGATAGGCGCCTGAAGCCGGTGCGGATTTGCGAAGCAAATACGCGGACGTCCCGTTGCCCGCTCCACCGGGCACGGGAGACATGGGGACGGCTAATTCAACAAAGTCTTCCCCTTCGGCTTCGTGAGGCTGAGGGGCTCGCCTGAAGCCGGTGCGGATTCGCGAAGCAAATACGCGGACGTCCCGTTGCCCGCTCCAATCTCAAAATGTTAGGTTAATGCCCGTAGCTCATACGGGCACCTGCGCACGGTACAATGGTTGGGTTACGACCAACGTGCCAATAACCAAAAAGGAGCCGCTATGATCGATCGCTATACCCGCCCGGAGATGGGACACATCTTCTCCCTCGAGAACAAGTACGCCATTTGGCAGGAGATCGAGGTCCTGGCCTGCGAGGCCCAGGCGGAGCTCGGCAAGATCGGTATTTCCAAAGACGAGGCCCAGTGGATCCGCGACCATGCCAACTTTGAGAAGGCAAAGGTCGACGAGATCGAGGAGGTCACGCGCCACGACGTCATCGCCTTCCTGACCAACATGAAGGAGTATATCGACGCCGACGTTCCCGAGGGCGAGCCCAAGCCCAGCCGCTGGGTTCACTACGGCATGACCAGCTCCGACCTGGGCGATACGGCTCTGTGCTATCAGCTCACCCAGGCCTGCGACCTGATCATCGAGGACGTCAAGAAGCTCGGCGAGATCTGCAAGCGTCGTGCCTTCGAGGAGCGCAATACGCTCTGCGCCGGCCGTACTCATGGCATCCATGCCGAGCCGATGACCTTCGGTATGAAGTTTGGCTCTTGGGCCTGGGAGCTCAAGCGCGATCTGGACCGTCTTGAGGACGCCCGTAAGAACGTTGCTTTCGGTGCCATCTCGGGCGCTGTCGGCACGTACAGCTCCATCGAGCCGTTTGTCGAGGAGTATGTCTGCGAGCACCTAGGTCTGGTTCACGATCCGCTGTCCACGCAGGTCATCAGCCGCGACCACCATGCCTATCTTGCCGGTGTGCTCGCTACCACGGCAGCTACCTGCGAGCGCATTGCGACCGAGGTTCGCAACCTGCAGAAGACCGATACGCTCGAGGCCGAGGAGCCGTTCCGCAAGGGTCAAAAGGGCAGCTCCGCCATGCCGCACAAGCGCAACCCGATCACCATGGAGAAGGTCTGCGGTCTGTCGCGCGTCGTGAAGTCCAACGCTCAGGTTGCCTTCGATAACGTTGCCCTGTGGCACGAGCGTGACATTTCGCACTCCTCTGCCGAGCGCGTCGCCCAGGCCGATAGCTTTATCGCCCTTGACCACATGTTCCAGTGCCTCATCCGCGTCATCGATGGCCTGCAGCTGTATCCGGCGCGCATGATGGCCAACCTCAACAAGACCCGCGGCCTCATCTTCTCTTCCAAGGTGCTGTTGGCTCTCGTCGACACGGGCATCACCCGCGAGGACGCCTACGCCATCGTTCAGGAGAACGCTATGGCAACCTGGCATGAGGTGCAGGATTGTGTCTCCGGCCCCACCTTTAAGGAGCGCCTCGAGGCCGATCCACGCTGCACCGTCAGCCAGGAGAAGCTCGACGAGATCTTTGACCCGTGGGACTTCCTCACCCGCATCGACACGGTCTTCGACCGTCTGGAGCAGCTGAGCTTCGAGTAAGGTTGACCTTATTCGACCGCTTGCGGATGCAATTCAGCCTTTGGCGCCTTGCCCGTCTTGGGCGAGGCGCTTTTTTCGTTGCTGCGGCGGCCCCCGGTAATAAAATGAACCTCTACTGCTATTTCGATGAAAAGAGGCGCGTGCCTAGACATATCAAACGAGCCGCCATCGTCTCGTTTACGCTCATACTCCTTGTTGCCGTCTGTGCGGGCGCCCTGACGTATACCGTTCGAAGCAGTTCTTCCTCCTCGAATGAAGCCGATGGAGATCTCCCGGTGCTCAAAATCGGCGTTACGGATAACGACCCCTATGTGTATGTCGATACCACGGGCGATTATGCCGGTATCGATATCGATATCGCCCGCGAGGCGTGTGAGCGTGCGGGGCTCAAGCCACAGTTTGTCGATATTGACTGGAACGATCGCGACCGGCTGCTCAAAAATGGTGATATCGATTGCCTATGGTGCGATTATTCGCCCTGTTATCGCGAGGATAAGTATTACTGGACTGAGCCGTATCTAACCGTGACGGTCTCGGTTGTCGCCAAGAAAGCGAGTGGTATCAAGTCCTTGGCACATCTCGATGGAAGTAGGACCATTGCGGTGATTGCGGGCTCGGTGAGTGAACGTCGATTGCTTGCGAGGGATCTGGGGATCTCGTCGGACGTTCAAATCAAATCATATGGCTCTGCCGAACTCTGCAAAGCCGCTCTGGCCAAAGGGTATGTTGACTGTTGGATGGCGGACGTTCAATCGTTTGACCAACTCATCGCCCAGTATCCCGGCCTTTACCGTGTGTTTGCTGACAACGTTATGACGGTTGACCTGGGCGTCGCGTTTGAGAACGGCTATGAAGGACCGGTCGTAAAGGATCTCAATACCGCGCTGTTCGACATGGACCGAGATGGCACGATTGACCGTATCGTGGGCAATTACAAGGCGGGAGCGACGACGAGTGAGCAAGGGGCGATCCATGACAAATGATGAGCGCTTCTTGCACAAAAAGAACCTGGTCGTCATAGTCGTCAGCGTTGTTACCAGCATTGTTTTGCTGAATCTGCTGTTTACGGTTGGCACGCATCGCTGCCTCGATAAAACGCTTGGATTCGGTCAAGAGACCATGGTGTTTTTGGAAAATGCCTGCGAAAAATATGACCGCTACGAACAGGGAAGAAAAACCGAGGCGACGCACGATTTGGATGCCGCGGTCGAATCGTTTGCGACGTTCCTGCCCCCTGATCGCGTTGAGGTTAACGACGATCTTATCGAGCAATATGTCCATGCCGAGAACCTTTCGGGGCTGATGGTCATGGACTCCGACGGTCATATGACCGCCCACTACGACATCGATGGCCGCGATCCGCTCATGCTATGGCGAGAAGAACTGGCTTGCTCGTCGGTCGCATCGATGTATCAAGGTTCCAAAGTGTCCTACTCAACTGTCGTTGAACGCCGCGATGTCGTTTTTGCCGTCTGTGCTGCCCCGTATGGCGACGGCGTTGCCCTGGCATACCGCTCATTCGTCCCCGATACGGCGGATGACTATTCGTATGCCATAGCCGACGTGCTTGCAAACAACACCTTCCACCAGGGCCCCACGGTGCTTGTTATGGAGGATGCGGAGATCGTCTCCTCTAATGATCCCGATGTCGACGTGTCGCTCGCTCGGCTCCTTACCGGATCTGGAATCGAGTGGAAAGACGAAGGCCTGACGCGTATCGAGTATCGCGGAGGCAAATGGTACGCCGTGCGTGCGGCATACAAGGACTATCGCCTGTTTGCGCTGTATCCCAAAGCGGAGGTCATGTCCGGCAGAGTTTCGTTTGTCGCCGCCGGTGTGTTGGTTTGTCTGGCGTTTTGGGTCGTGGTGCTGTTGGCGCGAAATATCGTTGACCATCGCAATCTGGCCGAAAAGGATAAGCAACTTGGCATTATCAATGCCATTAGCGCCATCTACGACTCGACCTTCCTTTTGCATCTCGACACCCTCAAGATCGAGGGAATCAACATGTCGCCGGCGATAGCGAAAATATTTGCCGAGCACAGCGAGGCATATGACTTTATGGACACGGTCTGCCGAGATATCGTGAGCCCCGAAAGCCGCGAGGCGGTTATGGCGCTTGTAGATATAAGTACGCTTCGTGAACGTATGGAGGGCGTGCCGTACTTGGCTGCCGAGGTGCGAGATTGTCGGGGTACTTGGTATTCGCTGCAAGTTGTCCCCCAGCATCGCGATGAGCAAGGCCGGCTGGAATCGGTCGTCGTCGCGACGCACAACATATCGATGGTCAAGCATGCCGAGGAGCTGTCCTACCAAGATAAACTGACAGGGCTTCGCAACCGCAACTATCTTGAGTCGCGCGGAGATAGCCTGGTGAACGAGGGCTTGCCAGTGAGTGTGATTATGTTGGACTGCAATTATCTCAAGCGGACCAACGACGTCCGTGGCCATGAGATGGGAGACGAGCTGCTGCGACGGACCGCGTCCGTGTTGCGGCGGGTGGCTGGTGGGGATTGCCTGCCGATGCGTCTCGGCGGCGACGAGTTTTTACTGGTTTGCCCCCATACTGACGGCGAGTCTGCGCACGGGCTGGAACAAGATATTCGTCTCGGCCTCGCTGCGGTGAGCGATGAAGTCCTAACGGTCAGCGCGTCGATTGGCGTGGCGACCGTCGAGACGGCTGGAAATACGCTGGCCGATGTATATCGCATTGCCGACCACAACATGTATCAAGAGAAACGTGAAGTTCACGCTCAGGACGCGAATCACTAGTATTGCTGTCGCCGGTTTGTGCATCGTAGGATGTTGAATCGATGCCCGCGACCATAAATCGGCGCGGGCGGGGATAATAGACTCCTGAAATTTCTTTCCGAGAGGGGAACGCAATGATTAGTTTTGACTACAAGCCTCAGGGCGTATGCGCTCGCAATATTCACCTCAATCTCTCTGACGACGGCAGCAAGGTGCTGGGCGTTGAGTTTACCGGCGGCTGCGATGGCAACCTCAAGGCCATCTCCAAACTGGTCGAGGGCGCTCCTTCCGATCGCGTGATTGAGGTTCTCGCCGGCAACACCTGCGGTATGAAGAAGACTTCTTGCGCCGATCAGCTCACGCGCGCCATCGAGGCCGCCCGCGCCGAGATCGCCTAATGGGCATTACCGACTACATTAAGAACGGAATATCGCGTCGCGGCTTCGTGCTTGGTGGGACTGCCGCCGGCGCTGCCACGCTGCTCGCAGGATGCTCGAAAAAAACGGGCACCAGCGATGATGCCGCCGGTGAGCCGCAGGTTATCAAGGACGATTCCAAAATCATCTCGATTATGGATGAGTACGAGGCAGTCGACATCGATCTTGAGCCGGCGGCGTCGTGGACGCTGCCGCTGGGTACGCTGCTGTACTACTGCGACGGCGATTACGCCGCGGCGATGATGGCGCCCGCATCGGCACTGCACGCCAACACACTCGGTGTGCTCAACCTGGGCGATGGCTCGCTTACCACATTAATCGAAGATCCTGTCGAGGGCACGGGATATGCATTCTACGATGTCCGTGCCGGCGACGGCGTATTCGCGTGGGTTGAGATGAACTTTGCCAATTCATCGTGGAAGCTCTACGCTCAAAATCTGTCGGGCGCTTCGCTCTCTGGCGATGTGGCTGAGCTCGATCGAGGTGGCAAGGACTATGATCCGCCACTGTTTACGGCGTTCGGGTCATCGGTTATCTGGTATAAAATGCCTTCGGCAGGCGGCAATAAAACGAGTAGTGATTCGTTTTGCTATCGTCGCTCGCTTGATGAATCCAAGGCCGAGGTAATTTGGAAATCGACGGGCCGCTTTGCATCGGCCCCGCGCGCGAGCGACGGCATTTTGACCATCTCGCCTCGTGTCCGCAACGACGAGGGCGTCTACTACGGCATAACGGCAATCGATCTGACCGACGGCAACAATACCAAACGTGCCCAGCTGGTTCTCCCCTCGTCGGTCTCGCCTTTTGAGGCCGTGTATATGGGCGATACCTTCGTGTTTTCTATCGAGGCGACCTATAGCGGTGTGGGCAGCCTGGGCAACATGGGCACGTATATCGGTAATGAGGGAGGGCCGTACCTCTTTCTGTCACGCGAGCCGCTCGCATGTGCTGCCGGCAAGAAGAATAAATATCTCGTTAAGGTGCAAGCATCGCATTTTCTCATCGACACCTCTGCCAAGACCTATGGCTCACTGCTGTCGCCCGACCGCGCTTTGGAGTATGGCGATTATCCAGCTACGGCGGGAAAATCGGACTCATTCCTTACGTACGCCACGGTGCGCAACAGCCAGGGTATACCAGAGACGGTCACTGCACGCCTATTCTCTCTTTAAGCTTAGAGGGGTTAAAAAGGCGCCAACAGGGGAATAAGCGCGTTGTAATTGTGAGTACCGCCCGCCGAGCTGCCGCGTCATAGCGGCATCCGGCGGGCTCAGGTGCGTTAAAATGGGCTTGTTCTTAGCTAATTGAGACAGGGGGGCCGTGTTATGGCTTCAGATGCAAAAAAGATTCTGCTGGTCGAGGATGAGAAGGCAATCCGTGACGCCGTCGCTGCCTATCTCGAGCGCGAAGGCTACTGGGTTGTGGGCGTCGGCGACGGCCAGTCCGCGATCGAGGAGTTCGAGAAGCATCAGTTCGACCTGGTCGTGCTCGACCTTATGCTCCCCAAGATTCCCGGCGAGCGCGTTTGCCGCACCATTCGCGATACCTCGGATGTCCCCATCATCATGCTGACGGCTAAGGGCGAGATCGAGGACCGTATTATCGGTCTTGAGCTCGGCGCCGACGACTATCTGATTAAGCCGTTCTCGCCGCGCGAGCTCGTCGCCCGCGTTCGCGCTCTGTTCCGCCGTGCCCATCAGGCCGACGAGCCCGCCGTCGAGGTGCTCGACTTCGGCGATCTGGTCATCGATATCTCGGGCCACAAGATCTTGGTCGAGGGCAAGGAAGTCGATCTGACGGCTTCCGAGTTCAAGCTGCTCACCACGCTTGCCCGCCATCCCGGCCGTGTGTATAACCGCATGGAGCTGGTCGAGAAAGTGCTCGGGTATGACTTTGAGGGCTATGAGCGCACCATCGATAGCCACGTGAAGAACCTTCGCGCCAAGCTGGGCGATGATCCCAAGAAGCCCAAGTGGCTCTACACCGTCCATGGTGTCGGCTATCGCTTCGAGGCTCCGGCCAAGACCGATAAGTCGGACGAGAAATAGGGAAATCACATATGACACCTGCGCGCTTTGAAATCGGACAAAAGCACAAGCAGGAGAGCGAGGCGGGTTCCAAGGCTAGTTGGAACACGCCTCGTTCCGATTCACGGCCAACGATGAGCTATCCCTCGCGCATGGCACTTGCTTTTGCTCTGACATCGCTCATGACGGTATTGGTGCTGGTGGGCGTTGTCTCTGTTGTGTGGGGCACGGTCTTTTCGGATTACACACGCTCCAATATCGTCGAAATCGCAAATTCCGCTGCCGAGAAGTTGGCAACCTCATATGAGGAAAACGGCTCTTGGACCGCGGGAGAACTGCGCACGGTCGCAACGTCGAGTTTGGTTTCCGACGATCTGGGTATGCAGGTCGTCAATAAAAAGGGCATGATCGTTTATGACGATTCCTGGCCCTCGGCAAGCGCCACCGCCGATGTACGCGAAAACCAGGCTACGACCGACGACACGAGCGGCAAGAGGGCATCGCATAGCCCGGTCTCGTCTGCTCCAACCGACTCCGATAGCGTTGCTAACGTCGAGATTGTAACGTCTTCCGGCGAGCATGTCGGACAGGTAAAGCTGTGGGCCATCGGCTCCGACGCGCTGCTCACCAAGGCGGACTCTGCGTTTAGGGAGAAGACCTTTAACGCCATGGCCCTCGCCGCGGTTGTTGCAATCTGCATTTCGGTCGTTATCGGATCGCTCGTGTCGCGCATGCTCACCAAGCCGATTCATCGCATCACCAGTACCGCAAAGCAAATCCGTGACGGCGACCTGTCGGCTCGCACGGGACTGCGCGGTGATGACGAGATCGATCAGCTGGGTGAGACCTTCGATGAGATGGCCACTTCGCTCGAGAAGGATATGAAACACGAGAAGCGCCTGACCTCAGACGTTGCACACGAGCTTCGCACGCCGCTTATGGCCATGCTCGCAACGGTCGAGGCCATGCAAGACGGCGTGTACCCCACCGACGACGAGCACCTGGAGACGGTCGCTTCCGAGACGCGTCGCCTGGCTCGTCTGGTGCAGCAGATGCTCGACCTATCGCGTATGGAAAACAGCACGGCTCCGCTCAATCTAGAACCGGTGGACATGGTTCCGTTCGTGCGATCGATTGTGAACGGCCAGGAGCGTCTGTTTGCCGACCGTGACCTTCGTCTTCGCTTTGCAGATGAAACCCAGGGGCACGACGATGTCGTCGAAGCCGATCCCGACATGATCACGCAATGCGTCATCAACCTCATGAGCAACGCCATGCGCTACACCCCCGAGGGCGGTTGGGTTGTGGTGTCGGTGCTCAGTGACCGCAAACATGTCAGTATTGCCGTTTCGGATACAGGTATCGGTATTGCCAAGGACGATCTGTCGCGCATTTTCGGGCGGTTTTGGCGCGCCGATGCCAGCCGCGCCCGCGAAGCTGGCGGCCTGGGCGTCGGCCTCGCCGTGACCAAGCAGATCGTCGAGCGTCACCATGGCTACATA
>URIE01000041.1 GCA_900547805.1 uncultured Collinsella sp. | reverse complement strand
GCAAAAACATGGCTTAAGACTGCAAAAATCAAGGATGTGGGGGCATATTTTGCGGTTTCGGATGCCGCCAAGGAAATCGGCACGTGGGACAGCCGTCTGCAGGTCACAAGTCGCGGCTATATGCTGGGTTACAACGATTTGAGAGACCCTTCTGTCAGCGGCTTTTTCCGGTTTCTCGCAAGGGTCGGTGACAACGGGATGAAAATGCAAATCGTGAAAATAAGATTTTGAGAGACAAAAATGCAAAAGACGAGCACTTCTTGCCGCTCAATTGGCAAGAAGCGCTCGTCTTTTCTTAACGCGTTGTATGGCGGAGAGAGCGCAAGTTACGCGAGCGCCCTTCTTGCCAGCTCGGCCGCGCCGAGGATTCCTTGGTCGCCGCCGCAGCCCGGGGCGCAGATGTAGCTCTCCATATCCTTAAGCTCGGCGGTCTGGATGTAGCCACCCAGATATTCGAGGGTCTTCTTGCGGACGATGCCGTAGAGCTGCTCCTGGTGCATCACGCCGCCGCCGAGGACGATGCGGCGAGGCGAGTACATGAGCACGAGGTTCGCGCACATCTGCCCCAGATAATCCCCCTCGAGCGCCCACACCTCATCGTTGTCCGCGAGCTCGGCTGCGGGCTTTCCCCAGCGCGCGGCGATAGCGGGGCCGGAGGCGAGGCCCTCGAGACAGCTCGCGTGGCTCGGGCAGACGCAGCGTTCCTCCTCGGTGGGACGGGCCCTTACCAGCATGTGGCCGGCCTCGGGGTGCAGCATGCCGTGAAGGAGCCTGCCCGCGCACATGACGCCCGCGCCCACGCCGGTGCCGATGGTCACGTAGACGGCGTCCTCGAGCCCCTTGCAGCAGCCGAAGACCACTTCGCCGAGGCAGGCAACGTTCACGTCCGTGTCGTAGGCCACCGGAATCCCGAGGGCGTCGGCGAACGCGGCGCGAAGACCATGGCCTCGCCACGCGAGCTTGGGCGTCTGGAGGATGGAGCCGTAGCGCTCGTCGTTGGGGTCGACGCAGGTCGGGCCGAAGGCGCCGATGCCCAACGCGTCCACATCGCGGGCGGTGAACCACTCGACCATCTGCGGGACGGTCTCGGCGGGCGTAAGCGTCGGGGTCTCCATACGGTCGAGGACCTCGCCGTCGCCGGACACCACGGCACAGACCATCTTGGTCCCGCCGGCCTCGAGGGCGCCGAGCCTCATTTGCTTTTCGCTCATGTGATCCTCCTTACAAAGGGACGCCCGCAGTCATGGTCAACTGCGGGCGTCCATAACGTTGGCTTGTTTCGAGGCGACCCTACCTGGGCACGCGGTCCTGCCTTGCGGCAAACGGGGCGAGCGCGGCGTGCGGCTCGCTTTGGTACCAGTAGGCGACGGTGGAGATGTCGTCCTCGCGCTCGTAGAGCTTGATGTCGTCGTTGCCGAGGTCCTGGAACGTCACGCGCAGGTCCTCCTTGAACGAGATCGGGTCGGGAAGGTGCCACCTGTAGAGGCCGTGCCTGGGCAGCGCGTCGTCGTTGGTCGCGAGCATCGGGTTCGGGTTCGGCTTGCCCGCGCTGAAGCGGTCGCGCGTGGCGTCGCGCGTCGAGCGGTACGGGTAGCCGGCGAACAGCGTGTTGAAGCACTGCGCCTCGGGCAGCGCGTGGGGCGGCCTGTCGAGGAAGGCCCAGGCACCGCCGAAGTAGTCCTCGGCTCCCGTCGAGGTGACCGTGGGGAACTCCTCGTCGCCGTCGAGGAAGAACTTCATCTCGCCCTCGCCCCACCAATAGCGCTCCAGGGCGCACAGGGCCATGTAGGTGCCGACGTAGTAGCCCTTACCGCGCACGCCGTCGAGCACGGTGTAGTCGACGCCCCTGCGGGTGCTGCGCTCGCGGTTAAAACGGGCGTGGAAGTACATGGCGTCGTCCGGCACGTCGGTGAGCGCGTAGTTGAACGTGTAGAAGATGTACTTAATGAACCCGGGGTGCTCGCTCGTAAGCGTGACCTTGGCGTGCTTCCTGAAGGGCATCTCGAAGTAGCAGTTCATGCCGCCCGTCGGGTTCACGCAGATGGGCATCGAGTTGACGATGGCGCGCTCACCGAAGCCGTTGCAGAAGAAGTCGCCGACAGGGCACTCGACCGAGGGGGTCTCCTCGTCGTCCCAGTAGAAGCGCAGCACGAGGTCGCGCATGACAAAGCTGCCGGCGGCGGTCTTGTCGGGGACGGTCATCCAGATGTGGCGGATGATGCCGGGGCCCTCGATGTCCGCGAGCGTGATGGTCTCGCCGGACTCAAGGGGCACGCAGCACGAGCCCTTGCGGCCGACGCCGAGGTGGCTGGCCGACATGGCGGCACGGCCCTTCTCGCCCGTGATGTTCTCGGGGGTGATGGCGCGGCTTTCCTCACCGCCGTGCATCCACACGTCCTTAAGGAACTCTCTCATCGTCGACCTCCTCTATTCGTCGTCTTCGCACTCGGCGGAACTGGCACCGTTCACGTAGACGATCTGCTGGCGCGCCTCGTCGACGAGGGCGTCGAAGTCGAGTTTCTCGTCGGGGCGCGCGAGCGCGACCGTCATGGCGAGCGGGAGGTTGACACCCGCGATCACGTGGATCCGGTCGGAGGCGAAGCGGGAGAAGCGCTGGTTCACGCTGCCGCCGAGCGCGTCGGTGAGGACGACGACCTCGTCAGTGCCCGAAAGCGCCGCCTCGACCGCCGCGTCGAGCCCCTCGCCGTTGTCGTTCACGTAGGCGCACACGGCGTTGACGGCGTCGCTCTTACCCGTAAGGAACTCGAGGGTGTCCTTGAAGCCCTGAGCGAGAAGGGAATGGCTCGCCACAACTATCTTTCTCATTGATTCACCAATCTCTTGGGTCGAAGCTAGGCGAGGATGCCAGCGGCGGAGGCGACCATCGCGAGGACGATCACCACGAGGATGAGGGCCGTCATGCTCGCGTTCTTCTTGGTAAGAAGGTAATACGCGCTTCCCGTGATGGCGGCGGGGATCATGGCAGGCAGGATCTTGTCGAGCAGCGGCTGAATCTCCATCGAGACGTCGCCGAAGCTGAAGCTAATCGGGCAGGTGACGCCGATGACCGAGGCGATGAGGCAGCCGACCACGGTGAGGCCGAGCACGGAGGCGGCGGCAGTGAGGTTGGGAAGCTTCTCGCTGAAGTCGGTGACGAGCTTCACACCCTGCTTGTAGCCGAACTCGAGGGCGTGCATGCGGACCCAGAAGATGGCCAGGATGAGCGCGAACCAGATGCCGGCTCCCACGGGGTTGCCCTCGATGGCCATATAGGCGGCGATGGAGCCCATGATGGTCGGGATCATGGTCATGAGCAGGGAGTCGCCGACGCCGGCGAGCGGTCCCATGGTGCCGATCTTCAGGTCTTGGACGGCGTCCGCCGCCGCGAGGCCGTCACGCTCCTCCATGGCCACGCAGGCGCCGAGGATGATGGCGGCGAGCCAAGGCTGGGTGTTGTAGTAGCGGAAGTGGTTGTTGAGCGCTTGCTTATAGTCCTCGTCATTCGTGTAGATCTTCCTCAGGACCGGCGAGAGGGCGTAGGCGACTGAGGCGCCCTGCTGGGTCTGGTAGTTGAAGGTGCACACGCTCATGAGCCAGCGCCAGTTCGCGTTGCGCAGGTCCTTCTTGGTGACCTTGTAGCCGGAGGGCTTGCCCTCGGCGACGGCGGTGATGTTCTCGTTTTCCATGGTTACTCATCCTCTCCGATGAAGGCGTCTGCGGAAGCGTGGGCGGCGAGCTCGGTATCCCTCTCGGCGCGCTGGTAGAACGCGATCGCGAGGGCAAAGCCGACGATGGCGGCGCCGATGATGGGCACGTTCAGGAAGGCCGAGAGGAAGAAGCCGGCGAGCAGGTACTGGAAGTACTTGCCAGTGGGCATGTAACGCAGCAGCATCGCGATGCCGACGGCCGGGAGCATCTTGCCGGCGAGGGTGAGGCCGGAAAGGAACCACTGGGGCATAACCTCGAGGAGCCAGTTGACGGCGGGCTGGCCGAGCGTCACGGAAACAAAGACGGGCAGGGCGGCGCACAGACCGAAGAGCGCGGGGCAGACCCACAGGATGGCGTTCATCTGCTTGAACTTGCCCTCGTCGCAGAACTTCTGGGACTTCTCGACGACGAAGCCGTTGAGGATCTTGACGATGACGTCGAGCTGGATGCCGAGCATGCCGACCGGCAGGCCGATGGCGAGGCCCGTGTCCGAGCCCAGGGTCACGCCGTAGGCGGTGGCGATGATGGCCATCGTGCCGTAGTCGGGAATCGACGAGCCGCCGAAGCCCGCGACGCCGAGCTGCATGAGCTGGATGGTGCCGCCGATGACGAGGCCGGTCTGCCAGTCGCCCATGACGACGCCGGTGATAAGGCCCCAGAAGACGGCATAGTTGACGAAGATCATCGGGATGCCGTAGTAGTCCACGTGCTTGATGAAGGCCAGCAGGGTCAAAAGGACGACCTGCAGGATAGTGAAGTTGACCATGATCCCTCCTTAGATGAGGTCGGCGACGGAGACGGGCTTGTCGGCGGGCACGAACTGTGCCGTCACCTTGACGCCGCGGGCGATGAGCGCCTTGTAGCTCTGGACGTTCTCGGCGGAGGCATAGGCGCGCTGGGTGAGCTGGACGCCGCCCTCCTTGACAAGAGAGCCGCCGACGATCAGCGACGGGAGCTCGATGCCCGACTCGACCAGGTGAAGGATCGTCTCGGGCTCCTTGGCGATGACAAAGACCTTCTCGCGGTCGTACTTGCCCGCCGCGAAGTTCTTGAGCGCGGTCTCCTCGGAGATGATCGAGACGGCCATGCCCGCGGGGCGCGCCATCCTCATGGTGGACTTCAGGACCTCGTCGCCGGCGACCTTGTCGTCGATGACCATGACTCGGGTCGCGCCCGACACCGGGGCCCACTGCGTCACGATGATGCCGTGAAGCAGGCGATTGTCGATTCGTGCCATAACAACACTCATGTTTGCTCCTATCAAATGAAGTTTTACGTTCGGTACTGCCTCGGCGCTATCCGGATTCGCGCCGGGCAAGGGGTTATCGGATTATTGAGGACGCGCGGTCAGCTCGCGGCGGCGCGGGGAAGGTCACTCGTCGAGCAGGAGGTCCGAGGAGCCGAGGCGCTCTTCTCGCGCCGGGGCGGCGCTCACGCTTATGTAGTCGAAGACATATGCGATCTCGCTTACGGGAACCTCTACGCGATAGCGCGTCGAGATGCTCGAGAAGCTCTGCCTGAAGGACTCGATGAAATCGGCGCGTTCCTCCTCGAAGCGGTCCTGGCCAACGTAGGTCTCAATGGGGTTTCTGGTAACAAGGCGCTCGACGAGACAGCAGAGGTGGACGTAGAGCCCAATGATGGCGTTGCTGCCGATCTTCTCGCCTGTCCTGCGCTGAAGCTCGTGCACGGCGCTCTCGATCTCGTGGAATAGCCGCTCCGGGTCGAGGATGGTGATGGAGCGGATGACGTTCTGCAGTGTCATGTTCGAGAGCAGCTTCTCGTGGAAAGAAGAGAGCTCGGAAGCGTCAAGCCACCTGCCGAACACGGCATCGACCTTAGAGGCGGACGCCGTCGACATGATGTCCTCGAGGGCGACGAAGGGGACGGAGGCGACCCCGGGGTCTCCCGTGCCGATGACGGCGCAGACGCGGTGCTCGGAGAAAACGGCGTCATTCGACCCGTTCGCGACGAGCTGCTTGAAGGGCCTCGTGAGCAGGCGCGCGCCTATGGTGCGCGGGAGGCTCTGCGAGACGAGCTGGCGTATCCTCTCCGCGGCGTCGACCCCGGACTCGGAGCAGAAGACGATGGCGTCCTCACGGTTGATGCGCTCGATCACCTTGCAGTGCGTCACGCACGCGGCGGTCGCATCGCCAAGAACCTCGGCGATGGACTTGCCGCCGAGCAGCCCGACCCCGATCTCGAGCGCAAGACCGGTAGAGACGTTGTTCACCACGCCGATAGTGGAGTCGGTAACGTTCTCGAGGGCCTTATAGGCCTCCTCCAAGGAGCCCATGTCGACGAGGAACACGACCCCGGTGCAGTAGGAATGGCGGTCGACGAGGCGCTGGAGCGGACCGACGATGTCCTTCAGCTGCTGGTCGTAGGGCATGTCGACAGCCTCGTACACATGCATGCCGAGCATACGGTTCGCCGCGTCGGCGATGCTCGTCGCCGTCGAGTAGCCGTGGGACAAGATGACGCAGAGCGTCCGAAGGGCCTTCGCATCGCGAGACTCCGATGCGACGCACAGCGTCAGAAGCGTCTTCGTGAAGTGATCGAGCGAGATTCCCAGCGCCCCTTCCACGTCTGCGGCGACCTGATCGGAGACGCTCGAGGCAAACGGTAATTCGGAGGTCACGGCACCGAGGAGATGGGAGATTTGCTCCGCACAGGCAGACTTTCGCTTAGCCAGGCCGATGCCCGGCCACAACTGCAGGCAAATCTCCTGGGCCAGTAGAAAAGCGACCTTCCTCGAAAGCTCGATGCCATAAGAAGAGCCTGCGTCGGCAAGGACCGCGCCCACGATGCGCTCGAAGGCGCGCGACCTCGAGGAGGTAACGCCGCGGCCGAAGATCAAGTGATCCTCAACGCCGCGCACAGCGGAGACAGCTTGCGAGACGAGCTCGGAGACAGAGAGCTCCCCGGCGCAGAATCGCTCATCGAGAGAGCACAGGGCATCGAGCGCCTGCTCGATGCCCTGTGCTCTCGGCGGCATCCAGGGACGCGTCGATCAGAACGCCATCGTCGGGCTGTTGATCGATCTGCGCGGAGGAGAGGAGCCCGCTGGGAAGAAGATACGGGCGAACGACGACGTAGTCGCCCTCGCGATTGAGGAACGCTTTGGCGCAGCAGTTCGTCACGCAGGCGCGCAAGCCGGCGATGTTATCGGAAAAGTCCGCGTTCACGAGGCAACGGTATGCGCCGCGGCTGATCTTCACATCAGAACCGATTCGGCACCCCTCGCTGCGCAGGAAGCTCAAGATGAGATCCTCGCGCTCCTCGGGGGTCCGCTCCTTGAGTGAGGGGACGCGGGCACAGATGGGCATTTTGCTGTAGGCCGAGGAAACCTTCAGGTCATCGGCGGAAAGCGTCGTCGAAAGAACGAGGCGAGCGCGCGGCGCATCCTGGGAGGCATCGAGCCCGAGGGCCGTCGCAAGGCAGTGCTCCATCGCAGAGGGAGAGAGTGCCTCGATGCCGTTGACAAAAACCACACCCCCGCGCGATTTCGCGATCGACTCGTCAAGAAGCCCGTTGAACGAGGCGGCGTCCGGGACCCCGGCGCAGTCGATGCGCACATAGGAGGAGTCGCGGGACAGCAAGCCCTGGTTCTTGCCGTACTCGTACACAAGGCGAGAAAGGAAAGACTTACCGACACCCACGCCGCCGCTCAAGAGGATGGGCAGGCCAAACGGAGGGTACTGAACCGCAGCCTTGCACTGCTCGACAACGGAGCTGAGGCTCAGGTCAAAGCCCACGGCACGCGCGAAGTCACGGTGATCGGCGATTCCCGTCGCCTGGATGAGGTCGGCGAGCGAGGCGTACTCGCTTGCAGAGAGCTTTACCTGAAAACGCTTCTGGAACGCGCGGCGATGAAAATAACGGACAGGCCTGCCCGCCACCTTAACCACAAGGCCGGCGCGAACAAGGTCGTTGAGGTACTGGCTCGCCAGACTCCTGG
Organism: uncultured Collinsella sp.; assembly: GCA_900547805.1. Lineage (GTDB taxonomy): Bacteria > Actinomycetota > Coriobacteriia > Coriobacteriales > Coriobacteriaceae > Collinsella. The sequence goes on along the minus strand of URIE01000041.1, from coordinate 7,134 downwards.
AGATGATGAGCGTCTCGGCGATGTCGGAGGTGGACAGACGGGCAAGGTCGTCGAGCGAGACGGCAGAGGTGAGGGCCTCGAGATGCTCGAGAATCCTGTCCCTCATGTCGACGGGCTTCTTTGCCAAGCTGTCCTGTGCGGTCTTGTCCATGACTTCTTACCTCCTTGTACAAGGAGTATAAGGGGAACACAGAGAACGGAAGGGGGCGCGTGGGGGAATCAACAGCTCCGAGGAAAAGTCCACCACTTGAGGGGCAGAAAACAACGGCCATTGAACATTCAGGGCCGACGCTCAACACTTCGGCTCGACACTTCGCTTTGGAAAGGGCCCTGCGCGATGGTACAGCCCTCCATCTCGCAGCACAGGTCGCCGAAGGTCGCGAGGATGCGCTCCTTCTGTTCCGTGGGCGAGACGGCTCGGTGGGCAAGGTCCTCTCAAAAGGGGTCGTCCGACGCCGCAAGACCTCGATGACCGACTACCGCCTCGAGCAAGTGGCGGATTACCTCTGCACCATCGAACTTGCCTTGGTCAAGTGCGAGGCCAAGGAGAACGGTGAGACGTACAACAAGTTCTTCGGAGGTATAGGCTCTTTCAAGAGGAACTGGCTCAAGCAAGCCCGCAACAAGCGGATATAGGAGGTTCCGCGGCTCTGCAGGGAGCCGCCACCCCCTCCTTCGGCGGGAAGGCGGGGCGCCGACGCGGAACTCCCGACGACGTGCTTCGAGCAGCGGAAGCTGAAGCGCAAGCAGAAGCAGCGCGGGCAATGATCGGTGCCGACATGGGCCCAGACGTGAACAGCGCTACGTCCCCTGTTCACGGGGCACGAAACCATAAAGGTTGTCCAGCGGTTGCCAAACGAAAAGCCCCCGACCTGTTTGAACTGCACCCCAAAACTTGGACGGCTTAAATAAAAGCTACGCCGCAAGGGACTGGCTCCGGAACTCCTCCGGGGTCAGTCCCTTCAGTTTAACCTGGCGCCTCCTCGTGTTCCAATGGACCACGAAGTCGTCGAGGTCCGCCTTGAAGGACTCGAAGTCCGGCCACGTCCTTCCGCGGAAGAACTCGTCCTTGATGTGGCCGAACACCTGCTCCGTCGCGCCGTTGTCGATGCAGTTGCCCTTCCGGGACATGCTCTGCACCACGCCGGCCTCCTCCAGCCGCCTGCACCAACCGGCCTGCTGGTACTGCCAGCCCATGTCCGAGTGCAGGATCGGCCTGGAGCCCTTGGGCTTCTTGGACACGAGCTGGTCGAGCAGCTCGTGCTGCTGAGCCATGTTGGGGTGCAGCGACGTGGACCAGGCGACGATCTCCTTGCTGCCGAAGTCGTAGACCGGCGCGAAGTAGGCCTTGCCCCAGGGCTGCTTGAACTCGGTGACGTCGGTGCCCATCTTTTCCCACGGCCCGTCGGCGGCGAAGTCGCGCCCGATGACGTTCTCGAAGGTCTTTCCGACCTTGCCCCTGTACGAGTTGTACCTGTGGTAGTCGGTCTCGCGGCGGATCCCGCAGCTGATGCCCATCTCGCGCATCATCTTCAGCACGGTCTTGTAGGCTATGCGCACGCCCTGCTCGGCGCGCAGGCACATGGCGATCTGCCTGTGGCCGCACCCGTTGGCGGTGCGCGAGAATATCTCGGCGGCGGCCTCCCAGAGCTCGGGCCTGGTGGGAGCCTTCGGGTGCGACAGCGCGTAGTAGTAGCTCGACCTCGCCAGGCCGGCGCACTCCAGCAGGCACCCCAGCCCGTACCCCTCTTCGCGCAGGGCGCCCACGGCCTCGACCTTCGCCCTGGTCAGAGTCCGTCCCTCTCGACCAGGGCACGCAATTTTTTTAGGTAGGCCACCTCGGTCTCGAGCCTTCGGCAGCGCTCCTCGAGCTCCTGCTCGCGCGTGCGCGGCCTCGCCTTGGAACCGCTCGGCCGGCCCTTGGGCTTGGGCCTGAGCGCCTCGGCGCCGCCCTCGCGGTAGAGCGCGCACCATCTCTTGAGCGGCGCCAGGGACATGACGCCGAACGCCTCCATGGCGTCCCGCTTGCTCATGCCGCCGTCGACCACGGCCGAGGCGGCGGCGACCTTCTGCTCATATGTGTACCTGGCCTGCTTGCCGTCCATGGATAGCAGCACCTCGCTTCCGAACGACCGGTATACGTAGAGCCATTGTCTCACGGTGTCGCGCGGGACCGACAGAGCCTTCGCCGCCGACTCGGAGCCGTGGCCTCGCTCGAAGAGCTCGATCGCCGCCTTCCTGGCCTCGATGTCGTGCTTCACCCTCAAGTCGACACGCATAAAAAGCCTCCCATTTCTCATGTCCAAGAAATGGGAGGCAGTTCACACTACGTGCGGCGGGGGTTCTTTCGTCCTGCGGAGTGTCCGCGAAGGTTAGCCCTCAGATCCTGCTACGACTACGTCCTCGGATTGTATGGGCGGATGAAGGACGTAGTTGGCCGGGTATTCCGTCCCCCTTCGCTGTTTCGCGGCTTTGCCGCGAAACCTCGCGCCACTTTGGGGATGGATGGGGGCGTGGTTGTTGCGGCTTCTTATCCCTTTGCTTTTTCGCGGCTTTGCCGCGAAACGCGCAGCACCTTGGGAAATGCATTGATGCGTGGGCGGGGCTGGATTGCGGATTCAAATGGCTAGAGATATATGGGTGCGAACGAGAAATCGTTATTGGGGTCATTCTTTTCCATAAACTCATCGAGACAAAACGTCATGTAGATTGGAACGTACAGAACCTTGCCCTCTTTGCTGAGATTCTCGTGGCTCAGTACAACGGCCTCGGGAATTTTGTACTCGCCCACACTCATCAGACGATCGAGGGCCGCATGCGCTCGAACTTTCTTGCCCGATTTGACCTCGATTGGGACAACATGCCCGTGGGCGCCTTCGATCACAAAGTCAACTTCACCGACCTCACGCGTTTGGTAGTACCATGCATCCGCCCCGAGGGCAACGAGTTCCTGCGCGACCACGTTCTCATAGAGACCACCAAGGTTGGGAGTTTTCATATCAAGATAGACAGCGCGTGCAGTGCTACCGGGGTATCGCGATGCGAGCATGCCTGTATCAGACTCGTATAGTTTGAAGGCTGTCGTTTTCTCCGTCCTCTTGAGAGGACTCCGTGGCTCCGTCACCCTGGCGACCATCAATCCAACACCTGCGTTAACAAGCCACAGGAAATCCTGCTCATATTTTTTAAGGCGAGCTCCCTCACCCAGAGACGAAACAACAAAGCGATGAGACTCCGCCTCAAGCTGAACGGGAATTTGCTCAAAAATCGACCGAACGTTAAACGCTCGAGTCGATGCGTATTTTGAGATATCGCTTTTGTACTGATCGACCAGCTGAGTTTGAAGCTCACGTGTGCTCACGAGCGAATAACCCGAATCAATATAATTCTGAACGACCTCCGGCATGCCGCCGCAAACGATATAAGCTCTATAGTTCTTGAGCATCGCCTCATGAATATAGTTTTCGACAGGATGTTTCTCGACAAGGCAGCTGCGAATGCCTGCAAGCACATTCTCGCTGACGCTGTTTGCCCAACAAAACTCTTCAAAATCCATCGGGCGCATAACAATGTGCTCTACATACCCCACCGGAAAAGAAGAGATCCCCTTAAACTCAGTCCCAAGCATAGACCCCGAGAAGACATAGCTAAAGCGCCCATCCTCGACCAACGCCTTCATGAGTGTAACGATCTGCGGATACTCCTGAATCTCATCGACAAAGACAAGCGTATCGCCCTCAACAAGCGGCGCATCCGCAAGAAGGGCTACGCGGTTGATAAAGTCAACGGAGTTCTTTGCGCCAACAAGTGCATTCCTTGCTTCGACATCGAGTAGTAAATTGACCTCAAAATACGAAGCGTAGTTGCTTTTTCCAAACGCGCGAATCGCATAGCTCTTGCCAATCTGACGCGCACCAGTAACGAGTAGTGCCTTATTGGAGTTATTCTTCCAGCTCAAAAGCCTATCAGTGACCTTACGGCGTAGCATTAAACCCCCAAATGACAAAAATTGACAGATAGAATCGCCTAAAATCATACAAAAATTGGCAGATAATAACGTCGTAAATATACAAAAATTAGGAGATAGCAAAGGTTCGAATAGGCCTCAAGGCCACTGAAACAGTGCTCTACTTTGCGAAGGGGCTGGGGACGCTGTTGGGTGCGTCTCCAGCCCTCTGATACTTACTTTGGATTCCGATGGTGGGGTGTTGGCGGTACTGCTTGCTTGGTTACCTTGTCTCGCCGCTCTCTGTGCGTAGGCGGTAGCCGTGGACGAGGTCGCTGATGGCCGGCCAGGGAATCTGGCGGTCGACCCAAAATTGGAGCTGGACCAGATAGCGCTCGGTGGCGCGGGTGAGGGCTGCAAACTGTTCGTGAGTCTCTACCTGGGCGTAGAGGTCGCGGCTGTGGGCGAGGATTGCCGTGGTGTCATCCATTTTGCCGGTGACGTCGAAGGCGCCCGAGAACCAGTCGCACAGGCGCGCGGCGCTGTTGTTGATTGTTGCGAGGTCGGCGGTGCCGTCGTTGGCGTTCTCGTTGACCTGGGCTCGCAGGAGGGAGAGGCCGTCGGCGGCGTTCATACAGTAGCCGACGGTGAAGTTCCAGGCGGCGAATTCGCGGCCTGTGTCGAGCTTGCGGCGGCGCATGTAGTCGATATCGCGCGGTTCCTCGAGCATCATTTGGTCGGCGAGGGCCTCAAGTGCAGTGGTGTACTCGGCAAGGTCGAGTGCGAGCAGGGTGTTGATATCCATCATCTTTAGGCCTCCGCTTCGATCTCGACGATTTCGTTTTTGATGTACATGCCCTGGTTGTCCCAGACATTGCGGCAAGCAACGGCAAAGCGCTCGCGGTCGGCTTCGCAGATGCGGGCGAACATGTTGCAGGTGCCAAAGGGCTCGCACACGTCAAAGAAGATGCAGATTGACGACCATCCGCCATACCAGCTCACGGCGCCCGCCGGCTCGTGAAAGACGGGGTTCTCGATGTGCTCGTAATTGGCGATGGGACCCGATACGGGATAGGTTACCTCGGCATCGCAGATCTTAGCCGAAAAGATACGTGATTCGACCGGACAGGACGATTCGAACAGCTTACACGCCTCGGGAGCCTTGTCCCAGAGCATGTCGGCGAGAAACGTCTCGCCATTCAGCGTGATCTTGAGCATTTTTGTCATAGTAAGGACCTCCTCAATCCGTCGCTCAAGGGGCTCGCTGGCGGATAAGGAGAAGACAGCAGCGGGGTCGCCGAACCCAAACTTCACGACAGGTCTCTGTCGCCCCAGCCCGCGCTGTTCTTCGCTAAAGTACCATGCCGCAATTGCGCGTGCAATAACAGTTTTTGATTTTCTGGAAGCGGCAATCGACGAGACGGCTCGCCGGCTGCCGGCCGACGCGCGGCAAAGGCACTCGTCTATTCCTTAAGTTGGATGAAAAACGCCGTGTTATTGCAGGGCTGCATACTCGTCCAATAAGTGCATAGAATCTCGTATAGCGCGAGTAAGATATTGTGCTGTCCGTTTTGTGTTTAGCAGAGATGTAGTTTGCATAATCCGACATAATCCTCGCTGCATTTAAATAAAGTTGCACGTAAATGGCGTAGATATGTCTGAGCTGGGGTTCTGTACGCTGAGCGGATAAAAACGACCGTTCACCGTTCAACTATTTTCAAAATGAATAAAATGAGCGATAAAGAGAATATAAACCTTAATAAACTCGCGTATTGCACGGGCGCGGGTTATTAATGGGTTGTAGGCCTTTTACAGAAAGGATTCCAGCAATGTCTAAGCCTCTTGGCAAGCCCGATCGTATTGTCGTCGCCCTCGGCGGCAACGCCCTCGGCAACAACCCCGTCGAGCAGATCGAGGCCGTGAGCAACACCGCCCACGCTCTCCTCGGTCTCATCGAGCAGGGTAACGAGATCATCATCACCCACGGCAACGGCCCGCAGGTCGGCATGATCCAGAACGCCTTCGCCGCTGCCCACGACGCCATCGGCACCCCCGAGATGCCGCTGCCCGAGTGCGGCGCTATGTCCCAGGGCTACATCGGTTATCACCTGCAGCAGGGCATCGGCCGCGAGATGCACAAGCGCTATAAGCGTTGGCACGCCGCAACCGTCGTCACCCAGATCGAGTGCGACCCCGACGATCCCGCGTTCAAGAACCCGACCAAGCCCATCGGCCCCTTCTACACCGAGGAGCAGGCCAAGGAGTTCATGGCTGAGGATCCCTCCAAGGTCTTCGTCGAGGATTCCGGCCGCGGCTGGCGTCGCGTCGTCGCCTCCCCCGATCCCAAGAAGATCGTCGAGGCCGACTCCATCCTCAACCTGCTCGACAACGAGTTCATCGTCATCGCCTGCGGTGGCGGCGGCATCCCCGTCGTCCGCGACTACGAGAACAAGGGCTGCTACAAGGGCGTAGCCGCCGTCATCGATAAGGACACGGGCGGCGAGCTCCTCGCCGAGGACTGCTCCGCCGACGTCCTGTTCCTGCTGACCGCCGTTGAGCATGTCGCCATCAACTTTGGCAAGCCCAACCAGGAGGAGCTCGAGGACCTCACCGCCGACGAGGCCGAGCGCCTGGCCGACGAGGGCCAGTTCGGCAAGGGTTCCATGGAGCCCAAGGTTCGCGCTGCCATCAAGTTCGCCCGTTCCCGCAAGGGCCGCACCTGCATCATCGGCGCTCTGGACAAGGCTGCCGAGACCATGGCCGGCCTCTCCGGTACCCGCATCCACGAGTAGTCTCTACTCTGTTGCCTCTCTCGTGGGCGCCAGGCAAAGCGCCCACAAACTAGCCTCTCTTCATGAGCCCCGCAGTCCGCTCCGACTGCGGGGCTTTTGCTATTCACCTAGTCATTGGGGACGTTCTTAAACGACTAGTCAAACAAGAACGTCCTCAACGACTATTCATTTAAGTTTGTCCCCAATGACTGCGGAAACCCGGCACTTGCGGACGTTCCTTTCCTGCCGGCAGCTTGGGACAGTCCTTAAAGGCCACTGTCAATCAACTGCGGAAAGTGCATCCCAGGATGAACGTCCAAAACGGGATCTAGTTTCCCTTGAGGTCCTCAACGGGAAAATGCATCCCGGAATTTGGCCGAAAAGCGGGATGTTGTTTCCCAAACGGACCGCTAGCGG
>URIE01000040.1 GCA_900547805.1 uncultured Collinsella sp. | reverse complement strand
CGGCGGAATAGTCCGCTCCGGTGACATGGCAGCCGGGGCAGCGTTTCAGCAGCTTTTTCAGATTGGCCCCGCCGGGCATCTGTGCAAGAATATCCTGCATGGAGCCCATGGACTTCATCTGTACCAACTGGTCGTAAAAATCCTGAAGGGTGAAGCGGTTGGATTTCAGCTTCTCCTCCATTTCGGCGGCTTTCTTGGCATCGTAAGCCTTTTCCGCCTTCTCGATGAGGCTCAGCACGTCGCCCATGCCCAGAATACGGGAGGCCATGCGGTCCGGGTGGAACAGCTCGATCATGTCCAGCTTTTCGCCGGTACCCACGAACTTGATGGGCTTACCGGTCACCTGACGCACGGAAAGCGCGCCGCCGCCACGGGCGTCACCGTCGAGCTTGGAGATGATCACGCCGTCAAAGTCGGTGCGGTCGGCAAAGGTCGAAACGACGTTGACGATGTCCTGGCCGGTCATGGCATCGACGACCATCAGCACCTGATCAGGCTTGACGGCCTTCTTGATGTCCACGGCCTCCTGCATCATCTGCTCGTCGATCTGCAAACGACCGGCGGTATCGACGATGACCACGTCACGCAGGTGGTCAACGGCCTCCTGGATGGCGCCCTTGGCGATGTCGACCGGATGCGCACCGTCGCCGCGGAAGACTGGCACGCCGATCTCGCCGCCGAGTGTGGCCAGCTGGTCGGCTGCAGCGGGGCGGTAGACGTCGCACGCGGCGAGCAGCGGTGAGCGGCCCTGCTTCTTAAGCAGGTAGGCCAGCTTTACGGCCGCCGTGGTCTTACCGGAGCCCTGCAGGCCCACGAGCATGATGACATTGGGAATACGATTGCTAAAGACGAGCTTGCTCTCGGTGGAGCCGAGCATCTCGGTAAGCTCGTCGAGTACGATCTTGACGACGTTTTGCGCCGGCGACAGCGACTCCATGACCTCGGCGGTCATGCAGCGCTCCTTGGTCTTGGCGACAAACTCCTTGACGACCTTAAAGTTGACGTCGGCCTCGAGCAGCGCCATGCGAATGTCGCGCATGGCCGAGGTGATATCGGCCTCGGTCAGCTTGCCCTTGCCACGCAGGCGGTCAAATGTGTCGTTGAGGCGATCGCTCAGGGAATCAAACACTAGTCACTCCTTAGTTGGACTCGCCCACCAGGGCGCGGCAGAAATCTTTGGCGTTGAACTCCTGTAGGTCATCGACCTGCTCACCCACGCCGATGCGCAGGATCGGGAGCTTGAGCTTCTCGGCCACGGCCATGGCGATACCGCCTTTTGCCGTGCCGTCAAGCTTAGTCATGATAATACCGTCCAGACCCAGCGCCTCGTTAAACTCGAGCGCCTGGTTCAGACCGTTCTGGCCGGTGGCGGCGTCGATCACAAGCACGACCGAGACCGGCATGGGGCCGGCGGCCATGTTGGCGGCGCGCTTGCGGGTCACGTTGACCACCTTGGCAAGCTCGCGCATGAGCTCAGGGCTCGTGTGCAGACGACCGGCGGTATCGATGAGCACCAGGTCGCTGCCGCGCTTATCGGCTTCGTCGAGCACGTCATAGCACACGCTCGCCGGATCGGAGCCGCGATCGCGCTTAATGACCGGTACACCGGCGCGCTGACCCCACACATCGAGCTGCTCGATGGCAGCGGCACGGAAGGTATCGGCCGAGCCGATCACCACGTTCTTGCCGCGGGCAGCCATGGCGCTCGCGATCTTGCCGACCGTGGTGGTCTTGCCGGCGCCGTTGATGCCCACAAACAGCACGCAGCTCGGCGTATCCGCAAACGGGTCGCGCTCAACGGGCACAAAATGCTGCTCCAGCTGCTCGGCCAGGGCGCGGCGAAGCTGCGGGGCGGTCTTGAGGTTCTTCTTGGCAGCCGCATCGCGCAGGTCGTCGGAGACCTGAATGGCAATCTCGGCACCCATGTCTCCCATGACGAGGGTGTCCTCAAGGTCCTCCCAAAAATCCTCGTCGACCTCGCCGCCAAAGTAAAAGACCTCGTTGAGGGCCTCGCGGCTGCGCTCAAGTCCGCGCGAGAGAGCGTCAAAAAATCCCATTATGCGTTCACGACCTTTCCGGTTTCGCGATCGAGTTTTTGCGAGACGACGCGACTCACGCCGTCGGCCTGCATCGAAACTCCGTAGAGAACGTCAGCGTCCTCCATAGTACGGCGCTGATGCGAAATGACCAAGAGCTGCGTATCGGAACGCAACACATCGAGCGCGCCGATGAGCTTGGACAGGTTGGCGTCGTCGAGCGCCGCCTCGACCTCGTCCAGCACATAGAACGGCACCGTGCGCGTGCGGTACACGGCAAAGAGCAGGGCGAGCGCCGTCAGGCTCTTCTCGCCGCCCGACATGAGCATCATCTTGGTGATGCGCTTGCCGCGCGGCTGCGCCACGACCTCGATACCCGTCTCGGCAGGATGCTCGGGATCGGTCATCTCCAGATGAGCCTGACCGCCCGGGAAGAGCATAGCGAAGATCTCGCGGAAGTTTGCGTCGACCTTCTCAAACGTCACCAGGAAGGCCTTCCGCATCTTGCGATCAATGGCCACCGTGATCTTGGTGAGCGCCTTGCGCGCGCTCTCCAGATCGGCCAGCTGCTCCTCGATGTAATCGGCGCGGCGCTTGAGCTGCTCGTACTCCTCCATGGCAACCTGGTTCACAGGGCCCAGGTTGTTGATCTGACGCACGAGCTGGTTGAGTTCGCGCTCGGCGGCATCGCGGTCCGTGGGCGCCGGAAGCATGAGCGCTTCCTCGAGTACCGTGGTGCCATCGGCGGTAATGGCCTTAATGGCGGCCTCTACCTGCACCTCGAGCTTGCCACGCGCGACCTTGAACTCGTTTTGCGTGGCGGAGGCGGTATCGACCCGCTCCTTAGCGCAGGCAACCTCTGCCTTGGCATCCTCGATGGTCTTCTTGAGCGAAGCGGAGTCCGCCTCCTCCAGAGAGGCCTGGTCACGCAGGCGCGCTGCCCAATCCGACGCGCGTTCCAACAGGGCAGAATAGCGTTCGTGCATGGGATCGACGCGCAGGCGCAGCAGCTCGAGCGAGCGCGAAGCCTGGCGTGTTCCGCGGATACGACGGTCGATGCCCTCAAGACGATGCTCCAAGTCGGGCACACGGCCCTTCAGCGAACGCAGGCGTTCGCTCGTCTGGGCTAGGCGAACCTTGGCGTCGGCGAGCTTGCCGGCAGCCTCGGAATCGTCACGGCGAACGCGGTCGAGTTCGTCGTTAGCCTCGGCAATCTGCAAGCCCAGATCGCTTGCCTGCGCACGGGCCTCGTCACGCGAACGGGTGAGCTCGTCCACGCGCGGGCGCGCAGAGCGAACGGCCTCGGAGGCCTGCTCGCGGCGCTTGGAGATGCGCACGCGCTCGACCTCGGCATTGTTGGCGCTTTGCTCCAAGCGGCCGATCTCGGAGAGCAGCGAGCGGCGCTCGCCCTCAAGACGGGCGATCTCGCCGGCGGCATCGCCCTCGGCGGCACGCGCTTCCTCAACGGCCGCATTGGCCTCGACGACCTGATCCGACACATGCTCAAACACGGCAGCCAGATCGGGCTCCAGGCCCTCCAGCTCGCGAATGCGACGCTTGCGCTCCAGAGCACCCGAGGCCTCGCCGGCATCTAGCCCCACACGCACCAGGCCGCCACAGCTTACGCGGGCGCCATCGGGAGTCACGTAGGTCACACCGTCAACGACCGGAGCCGACAGCGCGGCAGCCAAGTCATCGACCACGTAATAGCCGCCGAGCAGCGCCTCGACGACGGGTCCGTACCCTGCGCGAACGGACAGACGATCAACCAGGCGGGTACCGGCAGCGCCCTCAGCGGCGGTAGAGCCGCTCACGCCGCGCGCCACCAGCAGTGCCTCGCCCGAGGCCTTCTTTTGGTCCAGAGCCGCACGACCGGCACGCTCAAGCGTGGCGGCGTCATTAAACAGTAGGGCATCGATATCGCCGGCGAGCAATTGCTCAACCAAGCCCTCAAGCTCGCGCGGGGCCTCGAGCACGTCGCCCAGACGACCAGAGACATCATCACCCAGCGCACCCACCAGACGGCTCACCAGCGGCGAGCTGTCGGCCATGCGGGCATCGAGTTTCTTTTGGCTGGCAAGCTCCGAGCGCACCTCGGATAACTTGTTGCGCGCCTCGCTCTCGCGGGCACGCAGGTCCTTCAGGGCCGCGCGTGCCGCCTCGGCGGCCTCACGCGCATCGACCTGAGCCTGGCGCGCTTCCTCAAGAGCGCCCTCAAGCTCCTCGGCGCGGTCGCGACGGCTCTCGAGCGAAGCCGTGACCTCCTCGAGCTGTTCATCGATCTGCTCCAGGCGCGAGGCATACATGTTGTCCTCGACCTCGGCATTGCTCAAGGAATCCTTCACCTTGGCGAGCTCGAGCGCGGCGTTATCGGCTACGCGCTGCACATCGCGTTGCTCACGCGTAAGCTGCGAAATCTGATTGTCGAGCGCCACGCGCCGCTCGTGGAGCTCGGCGGCGGCAGGACCAGCGGCGTCAACGTCCTCCTGGGCCTGCATGTGCGCACCGGTCACCTCCTCAAGCTGCGCACGCGCGTCTTCGAGCTCCTCGACCACGCGACGTCGCTGATGCTCGGAGCTCGAAATCTGCCCGCGCATGTCAGACAGGCGCGACACCATGTTGTGGCCCTTTTCTTCGAGCAGGCGCATGTCGGAGTTAATGCGGCCGACCACATCTTGCATATGACGGCGCTGCTCGCCCAGGTCGCCCACAAACAGGCCCTTTTCCTCGAGCATGACCTGAAGCTTCTCGAGCTCGCGCTCCTTTTCGCCCAAGCGGTACTGCGCAAGCTCCAGCTCGGCGGCACCTTCCTTGGAACGGCTCTCCAAGTCATTCCACTGCGACTGCAGCGAACGCAGCTCGTCGACGGCTAGCATCTGCGTGAGCTCGTTCGCGCGCGAGGACAGCTCTTTGTACTTGCGCGCGCGATCGACCTGACGCTCCAACGGTCGCAGCTGACGGGCGATTTCCTTATTGATGTCGCGGGCACGCGTCAGGTGCTCGTCCATCGACTTAATCTTTTTGAGCGCACGCTCCTTGCGGCGCTTGTGCTTGGAGATGCCGGCGGCCTCCTCGATGAGGGCACGGCGTTCCTCGGGGCGGCTCTGCAAAATGGCGTCGAGTTTGCCCTGGCTGATGATGGAATGCGTATCCTTGCCCAGGCCCGAATCGTGCAGGATGTCCTGAATGTCCATCAGGCGGCACGGACTCGAGTTGATGAGGTACTCGCTTTCACCCGAGCGATACATGCGACGGGTGATGGCGACCTCGTCAAAATCGACGGGCAGCATATGGTCCGAGTTATCGAGCACCAGCGTGACCTCGGCGACACCCACCGGCTTGCGCGCTGACGAGCCCGAGAAGATGACGTCCTCCATGGCCTGGCCGCGCAGCTGCTTGGCGCTCTGCTCGCCCAGGACCCACAGAATCGAGTCAGAGATGTTCGATTTTCCCGAGCCGTTGGGACCGACGATGACGGTCAGGCCCGGCTCAAACGTCATATGGGCGCGGTCGGCAAACGACTTGAACCCTTTGAGCGTGAGGGACTTGAGATACACGGTTCCTCGCTTACACGTGCTTCTTGTTCAGAATCACGCCGTTGGTGGTGTAACCCATGCGGTCGAGCGCTTCGAGCGCGGCGGCTCCCTCGGCTTCCTTCTTTGAGGAGCCGGAGCCGCGACCCTGGCGAATACCATCGATCAAAACCACGGCGGTAAAGGTGGGCGCATGTGCCGGGCCCACGGAGCCAACGAGCTTGTACGCCGGGGGTTCGTGACCGTCGGCTTGCACGCACTCCTGCAAAAACGACTTGGGGTTCGCAGGATGCTCGGCACGCTCGGAAGCCAAATGCGGCTTAAGCGTACGGTGAATGAACTCTGCCGCGGCATCCCAGCCGGCATCCAGGTACAGCGCGCCCACGAGCGACTCATAGACGTTCTCGAGGGCCGAATGCAGGCCGCGCGCACCGGTACCGGTCTCGGAGGCACCAAAGATGATGATGTCGTCGATGCCCAGCTCGTGAGAAACCTCGGACAGCGTAGCGCCCGAGACAAGCGACACCTTCAGGCGCGTGAGCTTGCCCTCGTCAAACTCCGGATAGGACTCAAACAGGGAGCGTGCGACCACAGCGCCCAAAATGGAATCGCCCAAGAACTCAAGACGCTCATAGCTGGCAGAAACCGGCTGGCCCTCGACTGCCGAGGGATGCGTAAGGGCCGCGCGCAGCAGCACCTTATTATTGAACTCATGGCCCAGGATTTCCTGGGCGCGCGTAAGTCGTTCAGACAAAGCCAAGACTTAGGCCTCCCTGGCATTTTCGATCGCGTCGACGGCGTCGGCGACAGAGTTGAGCGAGAGCAGAGTCTCGTCATCGATCTCGAGGTTGAACTCGTCCTCGATAGCCGTAACCAGCTGCAGGCGCTCGAGCGAGTTGGCATCGAGGTCGTCAAAGGTGGTCTCATCGCTAATTTCGGCAACATCGACGCCCAGAACGTCAGCAGCGACCTCGGCGATCTTGTCGAAGATTTCGGAGCGGTCCATAGCGCTTCCTCTCATAGTGCATGAATACCAAAAGAATGGTACCGCCCGGGCGGTACCAAGACACGGTTCTGATTCTACCCCACGAAGCACGCCCCGAGGCGCATAACGCCGGTGTTATAAAACGATACCGTCCATGGAGTTGGCGACGTTCTCGACCAGCCCGGCGCGCACGGCTTCGGCCGCCGCGAGCGTACCGTTTTTAACAGCCTCGACCGAGGTGGCGCCATGGCCGATCAGGACCACGCCGCGCAGGCCCAAAAGAATCGCGCCGCCCTTGGCGTCGCCCGATAGCTTGGCCTTTATCTCGCGCATCTGCTTTTTAATGAGCAGCGCGGCGATCTTGGTGCCAAGCGAAGACATAAAGGCACCCTTGAGTTCCTGCAGCAAAAACTTGGCAGCGCCCTCGGTGGCCTTGAGCGCAATATTGCCCGACATGCCATCGGCAACGACGACATCGAAGTTACCGGAGGTGATGTCCGTTCCCTCACAGTTACCAACAAAGCCGGGAACGGCGGCTTTCATGGCCGGGAAGCAGGCCTTGGTAAAGTTGGAGCCCTTCTCGTCCTCGGTGCCGTTACCAAGCAGGCCCACGCGGGGATGCTCGATGCCCAGGACGACGCGGGCATAGGCGCTACCCATCTGGGCAAAACGCACCATGTCATCGACCTCGACATCGGGGTTGGCGCCCATATCGCACAGCACCGTCAGACCGCCGGCACGATTGGGCAGCGCATTGGTCAGACAGGGACGCACCGGCTGCTTCTTACCTTCGGCCATATATCTAAACGGCGTCACGTAGGCAGTAGCCGCGGCGGTCATGGCGCCGGTGGAGCCGGCGGAGAAGAACGCGTCCGCATTTCCCTTCTTGATGGCGCGGCAGGCAAGCACAATCGAAGACTTGCGTTTGGTCATCACGGCGCGAATGGGATCGTCATCCATGGCGATAACGTCGGGTGCCTCAAGGGCCTCAACACGTGCGTGGGAAGCAGCAAAGGGATTGACGATTTCGGCGGGACCAGCTGCCAAGACCTCGATATCGGGATCGGCGGCAAGTGCAGCCTCGATACCATCGAGAACGACCTGAGGTTTCTCGTCTCCACCCACAACGTCTACACAAACGCGAACGTTACTCATATACATGCTCCTTATACAAAAATGGCCGACTCATTGAGCCGGCCATTGTGGTTCCATTTGGAACGGCATCGCATCCAGAGTATACCGTTACTCGGTAACGATAACCTCGCGGTCCTTGTAGAAACCGCAGCTGGGGCACACGTGGTGCGGAAGCTTGACAGCGCCGCAACGGGGGCAAGTGGACTGAGCCGCAGCCGAAATCTTCATGTTGGCGGAACGACGGGTGTGAGTGCGGATACGACCCTGCTTTTGTTTAGGTACGGGCATAGTGACCTTCCTTATGAACTATCCAGTGTGGCGATTACGCGCAAGTAGCGATACTACCACAGTTTTACTCATCGAGCTTGAGATTCTTCAATGCTGCAAATGGATTTTCCGTGGCAGCGGCCCATTCCGCCTCTGCCTGGGCGGCGCAATCGCATTGCTCGACGTTGAGATTGCAACCGCATGTGGGGCACAGACCACGGCAATCGGGCTTGCAGAGCACTACAAACGGCGTGTCCATAACGACCGCGTCATTGATGGGCTCACCCAGATCGACTAGACGGTCCTCACCCAGGAGCTCGTAGCCGTCCTCGTAGGCCTCGGGATCCTCGGGCTCCTCAAAGAGGTAGAACTCCTCGATCTCGCCGGCGATATCAAACGAGGCGGGCTCCAGGCAACGGTCGCACTCGCCGGTGGCGTGCGCGCGGACCATGCCCGTGAGCAAGACACCGGTACCGGCATTGGTAAAGACAACGTCGTAGTCGATGCCGTCCTGAAGCTGGTACTCCTTCTCGCCCACCGTGTAGGTGGCGACATCGACCTTACCGGTCAGCGGATACGAATCTCCAGGAAACTCGAGCTGCTCGGAAAGATCGACGGTAACGCTCGGGAACTCAGCCATTACCACTGACCATTCTGTTGGGCGGCACCCTCGTTGAGCTGCTGACGGCAACGGGTAACGGTGCCGGTCAGGCTCTTGAGGTTCTCCTCCAGGTGCGTAAAGACCTGCTCTGCATAGTCCTCGGCAGCATAACGCGTCTCGCGCTCGTACTGCTGGGCACGATCGCGGATGTCGTCGGCCTGCTGCTGCGCAAGGCGGACGATCTCCTGCTCACCGGCAATGGTGAGGGCCTGCTGCTGAGCGTCAGCGATGATGGAATCGGCCTGAGCGGCGGCGGAAGCCATAAGCTCCTCGCGCTCCTTAAGGATACGGCGGGACTTCTGCCACTCCTCGGGATAGCTCATGCGGATCTCGTCGAGGATGTTGAAGAACACGTCGGCGTCGATGACCTTGAACTGAGCGTTCTTGCCGAAAGGCGGCTTGGCTTCCTCGATCAGCCCTTCGAGCTCATCGACCAAGCTGACGATCCTATCGCCAGGAAAATTCTCGCCCGGCATCCGGTCTCCTTTCATAGGTAACATATCATCGTGCTAGTTTACCACATGCCACCAGGCAATAAGAAACGTCACGAAAAGCGATGTTTGAGCGCTTCGACCACGTTGGGCGGGACAAACGTCGATACGTCACTGCCGAGCGAGGCGATCTGACGAACAACCGAGCTCGAGATATAGCCGTACTGCGGCGCACTCATGACAAAGATGGACTCCAGCTCGTTATCCAAGCGATAGTTGAGGTCGGCCTGCTGCAGCTCGTACTCAAAGTCGGTCATGGCGCGCAGGCCCTTGACCACGGCCCCCGCCCCCTGCTCACGAGCGAAGTCGACCAAGAGGCCGGTAAAGGGCAGGACCTCAACGCCGTCGATATCACCGAGCGCCTCGCGGGCCAGCGCCACGCGCTCATCGAGCGTAAACGTGGTGCCCACACCGTTTTTACCCTGCGACTCGGCAACAGCGACGATCACGCTGGGAAAGATGCGGCGGGCGCGGCGGATCACATCGATATGGCCAAACGTGATGGGATCGAAGGTGCCCGGGACGATCACGCGATTGATGGTGTCACTCATGAGCATCCTCCTGAAACGTCGTGGCATCGTTGTCGTCAGCATCGGTGCCGGCGCTATCGCCCTCACCATCGTCATCGCCGACCCAACGAAGCAGGTCGACCGAGGTAATGCCGTAGCGCTTCTCTCGTACAGTCTCAAAGCCTGCCGGATGCGCGCCCGCATCGGCAGCGGCATGCTCAAACAAGGCGTAAGCGCCAGGTGCAAGTAAACCCTGCTGAGCCAGGTTCTGCAGCAGTTCCTCGACCGGCTCGGCACCAAAAGCATAGGGCGGGTCGAGCAGGACCAGATCAAAGGGGCCGCCCGGTACACGACCGCGCGAGGCACTCGCCAGCATGTCGCCCGTGACCACGCGCCAACGCGCACGGTCGCGGCAGAGCGACTCGATATTCTTGGAAATGAGCCGCGCGGCGTTGCGATCGATCTCAAACGTCGTGAGCGAGCGGGCCCCACGAGAGAGCATCTCTAACCCTAAGGCACCGGAGCCGCCAAAGGCGTCCAGCACGCGGACCTCGTCCAGATCGAAGTCGAATACCGACATGACCATAGATGCGCACGACTCGCGCACGCGATCAGTCGTGGGGCGGGTGACATCGCGACCACGGGGCTCCTCGATCTTACGACCGCGCCATTCGCCGCCGATGATTCTCATCCTCCGCTGACCTCCTTAAAAATATGTCGATAACGCATGACGACCGCGTCGCGCAGGGGGCGCGTCGCCACGGAGTCAAGTGTACAAGCATACCGCAAGAGCTCGACCGCGTCCAAATGGGCCCACTCGATCAGCTCCTCGTCGGCATCCAGGTCGACAAAGCGCAGGGTCACACCGCCGTGCTGGCGGTACCCCAGGATTTCGCCCTCATGGCGCAGGCGCAGGTCCATCTGGGCGAGTGTAAAGCCATCAGAGGTTTTTTCGAGCGATTGCAGGCGATCTTGCGCTGCCGAAGCGCCACCGTTGCCCTTGGAGTGCGTCATGACCAGGCACGTGCCCGACACGCTGCCACGGCCCACGCGACCGCGCAGCTGGTGCAGGGCAGCCAACCCAAAGCGCTCGCCGTTCTCGATGACCATGACGGTGGCGTTAGGCACGTCGACGCCCACCTCGACCACCGTAGTCGAGACGAGCACGTCGATCTCGCCACGCTTGAAGGCGTCGATCACACGATCCTTCTCCCCCGCCGGCATGCGGCCGTGAAGGCGCTCGATGACAAAACCCGGCAACGCCAGACGCAGGCGATCGAGCTCGGTTGCCGTATCGTGCAGCGGCACGGGGACCGTCACGCGGCCCTCGTCGTCGCGGGCGATACCAGGTACGTCTTCCAGCTCATAGGCCGAATCACTCGGCTCCACGAGCGGGCAGATCACGTAGGCCTGCTGGCCCTTTGCATGCGCCTCGCGGATGGCGCCATAGGCGAGGTCGCGGCTCGACTCGGTGAGCACGCGTGTCGTCACGCCAGCGCCAGGGACGGGCCGATGGCGGATGATACTCGTGTCCAGATCGCCGTAGACCGAAAGCGCCAGCGTACGCGGGATTGGCGTTGCCGTCATAACGAGCAGATCGGCACCGGGGCCCTTCGCGCGTAGGGCGTTACGTTGGCCGACGCCAAAGCGGTGCTGCTCGTCGATGACGACGAGCGACAGATGGTTGAATGTGACGTTCTCCGAAAGCACGGCATGGGTACCAAAGAGCACGTCGAGCTCGCCCGATTCCAGCTGTGCATGGATGCGCTCGCGCTCTGCGGCCGGCGTGGCACCCGTCAGAAGCGCCCAGGACATGCCGGCCTGAGAGAGCAGAGGGCCGGTCTTATCGGCATATTGGCGCGCCAGCACGCCCGTGGGCGCCATAACACAGGCCTGCGTGCCGCTATCGGCAGCCACAGCCAGCGCGCAGGCGGCAACGGCGGTCTTACCGGTACCGACATCGCCCAGCAGCAGGCGGTTCATCACACGCCCGCCATCGCACATATCGCGCAGGATATCTTGGAACGCGACCTCCTGCTCGTCGCTCAGCGAAAACGGCAGGGCTTGCTTGAGTGCGGCCAGGTGCTCGCCCGCGGTGTGGGCATAGGGCACCACATCGACTAGGCCGCCATCGTTGCGCAGGCGAAGCGCCAGCTGAAGGTAAAGGCACTCCTCATAAGCAAGGCGACGTCGCGCGATATCCCGCTCAGCCATACTCGATGGAAAGTGGATCGATCGAAGCGCGCGGGCATTGCTCATCAGGCGGCGCTTGACGCGCAAGCGTGCGGGAATCGGGTCGAAGGGATTGCCGACGACCTCGAGCGCGCCGCTTACGATGCGGCGCATCCACGCCTGGCTCACGCCGTCACTCACATAATGGACCGGCAAAATGGTACCCGCAGCACGCCCTTCCTCGAGCTTTTCAAAGTGCGGAGAGGCCATCTGCTTAAAACCGTAGGCAAACTCAACCTTGCCCATCACGGCCAGGCGGTCGCCCTGCTTAAGCTGCTGGGCAATCCAGGGCTGGCGGAAAAAGGCGACCTGCAGCACGCCCGTCTCGTCAACGAGTGAGACCTCGGTCACCTGCATGCGCGGACGCGGCTGTTTTTGGACGATACGGTCGACCGTGGCGATGATGGTGCACACAGTACCGATGGGCGCCATCTCGATAGACCAAGAACGGGTAAAGTCCAGGTATCGATGAGGGATATGGAGAAGGAGGTCCCCCACCGTCCGAATTCCCAGACGGCGAAGGGCCTCCTCACGTTTACCCGAAACATATTTGAGTCGCGCGATATCCTCGTCGAGCGCATTGCTCTGGGCAAAGCGCTCCGAGACGCGCGACACGGAGCACAGCTCGGACATAGGCAGAGCCTACTCGATCGAGAAGATCACGGGATAGAGCGGCTGCTCGCCACGATGGGCGTCGATCTCCAGATCGGGCTGAGCCTCCTCGATGGCGTCGACGATCTCCTGGAAGGCCTCGTCGGATAGCTCCTCGCCGGCCAGAATCGTCAGCGCGTCGCCTTCCTCTTCCTCCTGCATGCGGTTGATGCAGTCGAGCGTGACCTGCTTCACGTCGGAACCGACCACGTCGATGGAGCCGGCGATGATGCCCATGACGTCACCGGAGTGAATCGGAGAGCCGTCCGAGGCGCTGGAGTCGCGCACGGCGCGGGTGACCTCGCCATCGCGGACCTCGCTGATGGCGTCAACCATGGCGGCAACGGCGTCCTCGAGCTCAGAATCGGGCAGGACGGCAAACAGCGCGGAGAACGCCTGCGGGACGGTCTTGGTGGGAACGACGGCGACCTTCTTGTCGGTGCAGGCAGAGGCTGCGGCCTCGGCAGCCATGCGGATGTTGCCGTTATTGGGCAGGATGATGACCGAGGTCGCGTTGACCTGGTCGACGGCGCCCAACAGGTCGGCGGTCGAGGGGTTCATGGTCTGGCCACCCGAGACGATCACGTCAACGCCGAGGGACTTGAGGATGTCGGCCTCACCGGAACCGGCGGCAACGGCGACAAAGCCCAGCGCCTTGGCGGGCTCGGCGGCCTTCTCCTGGTCCTCATGAATCTTGGCGGTACGGTCGTGGGCCTCCATCTCCATGTTGTGAATAAAGACCTCGTAGATCTGACCAAGCTGAAGCATGTGCTCGAGCACCAGGTTGGGGGTGTTGGAGTGCACGTGGATCTTGTAGTCGGGATAGGCACCCACGAGCAACTCGCAGTCGCCCATGGAGCCCAGGAACTTAAGGCACTCGTCCTCGTCAAACGGGGCATCGGCCTTAAAGAGGAACTCGTTGCAGTAGCGGAACTCCGAGCCCTCCCAGTCATCGTTGGCCTCGATCTCAACGCGACCGAGGGCCGCATCGCGGGCAGAGCCGGCAGAATCAAACGTGGCGGAGAAATCCTCGACAACGGTGTTACGGCCGAGCGCAGCGGCAACAAAGTTCTCCAGGAAGATGGCAAAGCCAAAGGCGCCGGAGTCGACAACGCCGTTCTCCTTCAGAACCGGCAGCAGGTCGGGCGTGCGGGCGACAGACTGGTAGGCCTCGACGACGATGGCATCGAGCGCGTCCTCGGCCGAGAACTTCTTCTTTTCGCACTCGTCGGCCTTGGTCGAGACATCGCGCAGTACCGTGAGGATCGTGCCCTCGATGGGCTTGCGGACGGCCTGGAAGGCGACCTTGACGGCACGACGGAACGCATAAGCGATGTTGGCGGAGGTGATGGGCTCATCGGCAGAGACGAGGCCCTCGGCCACGCCGCGCAGAATCTGCGACGTGATGACGCCGGAGTTACCGCGGGCGCCCATGAGGGAGCCGTGAGTGATGGCGCCGGCGATGGCCTCCATGTCGGCATCGGCGGGAAGGGCGGAGAGCTCCTTGGTCACCGAGGCGAGCGTGAGCGACATGTTGGTGCCGGTATCGCCGTCGGGTACGGGGAAGACGTTGAGCTTGTTGATCTCCTCGGCCGTGTCGGAAACGGCAGCCGCAGCGATCGGAAAACAGGTGCGAATGGTCTTTGCAATCATGGGTATTTGAATCTCCGTTTTCGGATGCTAGTTCAGACGGCTCTTGAGCGCGTCGATATGGATGCCGATCTTAAGGCTGGCGGGATCGATCTGGGCGATCTCCTGCAAAGTGAAGGCAACGGAGCTCGAAAGATTGTGGCAGACGGACTTCATGTTGACGCCGTTCTCGAGCACGACGTGAAGATCGACCGTAAGGCCGTCCTCGTCGGCGGAGACAAGCACGCCCTTGCGGAGGCGCTGACCGGCAAGCAGGCGCACGCTCTCGGCGCCCTGGAGCTGCTCGGCCATACCGACGACGCCATAGCACGTCATCGCGGCATAACCGGCAATATCGGCAATAACGTCGTTCGAGACGCTCAGGCTGCCGTTAATGGTCTCAGACACAAGAATCTCCTTTTCTTGGTGCTCGCGGCACCATGTCGTGGGAGCAATCATTGCAATATTCTACAACGACCGCGCCATGTTGAGGTGGTGGGGTTCGCGATTACATCCTCGACACGAAATGTTGATATGGCAACGTTGGCACCGAGCAATCGCGGCATGAAAAAACCCGCCGCATAAGCGACGGGTTTTACAACCTGGCTCCCCGGGTAGGACTCGAACCTACAACAGCGCGGTTAACAGCCGCGTGCTCTACCATTGAGCTACCGAGGAATTTAAAGCCCAACGGAAAGGGCTGGAAAATTCTGGCTCCCCGGGTAGGACTCGAACCTACAACAGCGCGGTTAACAGCCGCGTGCT
>URIE01000039.1 GCA_900547805.1 uncultured Collinsella sp. | reverse complement strand
GACGCGGGCCGTGCGCGTGGCGATAACCTTGGCGGCGCGCGGCGACAGGACCTCGTCGTCATCGAGTAGGTAACGCAAAATGACGGTCTCGTCGATGATGGTGCTACTCATGGATATCTACTTCCTCGGGACCCAAAATCGAATCGTCGCTTTCTGTAGCAAGGTATTCAATCCAGGCATTGCGCTCCTTGGAGCGGCGATTGGGGTCCCCATATGCTTTGAGCGATCCATAGGCGGCGGTGCCGTCCTTTGAGCGCACGGCGACCGGCTGAAAGGGGAGCTTGCGCATCAAAATGCTCTGCGCGACAAATAGACGGACAGCCTCGGCGAGCGATGTGCCCATGGCGTCGTAGAGACGCTCGGCATGCTGCTTGTCTTCCTCGCGAATGCGCACCTGCAGGATGGCTCGTTTTTGAGTCGATGACATCACTGGCCTCCCTTAATGAGCGTGCAATATGAATAGTCAAATACAGCTTCGGCTAGTAATTGCCAATCTTATAACAACTACTTTATTGCACTCGAGTAATTGAGTGTGAACATTATTACAAACGTACTACATCCTTCAGAAGCGAGCGTGAAATCTTTGTTGGGCGTACGCGTGTAATACACTCGCTTTTATATCCTATTGAGAATAATCCTAACCAGCCCAAACCCCTGCAATACACTCGTAATGCAGGGCCTATGCTCAAGTTTACCCCCTGCAACTGCGTATATTTAACCTGTATACCGTTGGAGATATTCTACCGAGTGCCTGTTTCGCCGCATGCTCTCGATACGCCGATGCCGGACCACGGGCGGTCCGGGGCAACGTCGACAGGGTCTCTCCGGCATGGGATTCAGGAGGGACTGAACAACATGGGCAATAAACGAGTCGTAGCCGATTCATCGCGCTGCATTGGGTGCCAAACCTGCATGGCAGCGTGTATCGAGGCACACGACATCCCCGGCAACATTGCCGCGCCGCGTCTGCGCGTGACGCGTACGTACGAGATCTCCGCACCGGTGGCTTGCCATCACTGCGAGGATGCCCCGTGCGCTAAGGCCTGCCCCACGGGCGCCTTGTTCTTTGATCCAAAGAACCATCGCATCGGCGTCAACGAGGACAACTGCATCGGCTGCAAGAGCTGCGTCATGGCCTGCCCCTTTGGCGCCGTGAGCGTGGCGACCACGCAGGTCCCCGTCTTGATGGGCGACGTGCGCGTGGGTTCGCAGACTAAGAGCTTCGTGCTCAAGTGCGACCTGTGCGTGGACCGTCCCGGCGGTCCGGCGTGTGCCGAGGCGTGCCCGACTAAGGGCCTCACCCTGGTAGACGAGGAGCGCCTGGCGGAACTGACCGCCGAGCGTGCCCGCGCCACCATCGAAAACGAGGCGTAGGCGGGCGGCCATACAGGCCCGACGATTGTCAAATACGTACCGATTAATCGGTAGCAGAGAAAGGAAGGAGGGTGTCATGGAGAAGCATAAAGTGATCTGCCCGTATTGCGGCGCCGGTTGCCAGTTTAACCTCCTGGTCCAAAACGGCCAGGTCGTGGGTACCGAACCGCTCAACGGCATCACCAATCAGGGCGAGCTGTGCCTTAAGGGCATGAGCGGCTACGACTTCATCAACGACACCAAGATCTTGACTCCTCGCGTACTGCACCCGATGATCCGCCGCACCAAGGGCGCGGATCTAGAGCGCGTAAGCTGGGACGAGGCACTGGATTTCACCGCATCTAAGATGCAGGCCATAATTGACGAATATGGTCCTAACGCTGTCATGACCACCGGCTCTTCGCGAGGCGGCGGCAATGAGGCGAACTACGTCATGCAGAAGTTTACGCGTGCGTGCATCGGCACCCACAGCGTGGACAACTGCGCCCGTACTTGACACGGCCCTACTGTCCTCGGTCTGATGGACACGGTTGGTTCAGGTTGCATGTCATGCTCCATCCCCGGTATGGAGGATGCGGGCTGCATTTTCCTCTTCGGCTATAACCCTGCCGATTCGCACCCCATCGTCGCAAGGCGTATCGTGCGAGCCAAAGAAAAGGGTTGCAAGATCATCGTCGCCGACCCGCGCCATATCGAAACCGCGCGTATCGCCGATATCTACCTTCCGATCAAGAACGGTTGCAATGTCGCGTTCCTCAACGCCTTTGCCAACTGCTTGGTCAACGATGGCCTCTACGACAAGGAATTCGTCGCCGAGCACACGAACGGCTTTGACGAGTGGTGGGAGACCATCAAGAACTACACTCCCGAATCCGTACAGGACATCACGGGTGTCGAGCCCGCGTTGATCCACCAAGCTGCCGAGATGTACGCCACGGCGAAGCCCTCTGCCATCATTGGCTGGGGCATGGGCGTATGCCAGCAGAAGCAGAACCTGAAGACGGTGCACACCATCGCCTCCATCGCCTGCGTTGCCGGCCAGATCGGCAAACCCAACTCCGGCCTCGCGCCCGTGCGTGGCCAGAACAACGTCCAGGGCTCCTGCGATATGGGCATGCTGCCCAACCTGTACCCTGGCTACCAGAAAGTCACCGACCCCGCAGTGCGTGCCAAGTTTGCCAAGGCTTGGGGCGTGCCCGAGGTAAAGCTCCCGCTCGAGGAGGGCTACAAGCTCACCGACCTGGGTCACCTGGTCGACGAGGGCAAGGTGCACTGCTTCTACAACTACGGCGAGGACCCGGTGCAGACCGAGCCCGATTCGGCCGGTATGCGCAAGACGCTCTCCGAGCTGGATCTGTTCATTTGCCAGGACATCTTTATGACGCAGACGACCATGCTCGCCGACGTCATCCTGCCCGCTACCTCTTGGGGCGAGCACGAGGGTGTCTTTACCGCATCCGACCGTAGCTTCCAGCACTTTGACGCGGCTGTTCCGCCCAAGGGCGAGTGCCGTCACGACTGGGAGATCTTCGCGGACCTGTCCACGCGCATGGGCTATCCCATGCACTACGACAACACCGAGCAGATCTGGAACGAGTGCATTAGCCTGTGCCCCAACTTTGTGGGCGCGACCTACGAGAAGATGGCTCCCGAGGGCGGCTACGCCCAGTGGCCGGTCAAGAGCACCGATGTGAACGACCACGGTACGCCCGACATGTTTGCTGGTGGCAAGTTCACCACCAAGGACGGCCGCGCCAACCTGATGGCGCACGACTGGGAGGCGCCCTCCGAGCTTCCCGATGATGAGTACCCGCTCATCCTGTGCACCGTCCGCGAGGTCGGCCACTACAGCTGCCGCTCGATGACCGGCAACTGCAAGACGCTGGCATTGCTTGCCGACGAGCCCGGCTTTGTCCGCATGAATCCCGCGGACGCCCAGGCGCGCGGCATCAAGAATGGCGACATCGTCTCGATTCACAGCCGCCGCGGCCAGGTATACAGCCGTGCCGACGTGAGCGATCGCATCAACAAGGGCACGGTCTACATGACCTACCAGTGGTGGATCGGCAAATGCAACGAGCTGACCATTCACAAGGTCGACCCGGTCTCGCATACGCCCGAGGACAAGTTCTCCGCCTGCCAGGTCGACGCTATCGCCGACCAGGTTTGGGCAGAGGGCGAGGTGGAGCGTCAGTACACCGAGCTCAAGCAGGCTCTGGTGGACGCCGCCGCTCCCCAGGACGTTGAGCCCGGCGCCGCCAAGTTCGATGACGAGACGCACGTGAACCAAATCGTGTAGTCCCGTTCTCGTTGGCTATTTGGGCCGGGCGTCCCGTACGTTCGGGAGCCCGGCTCGTTATTTTGAAAGGAAGTGGGGATGAACCGCTTCATCGACATCAACCCGGAGAGGTGCATCGGCTGCGGAACATGCCAGTCCGCCTGTGCCGACGCCCACCGGATGCAGGGTCTTCAGGATACGCCGCGCTTGGCGCTCGTGAAGACCGGCGGTATTTCGGCCGCCCTTGCCTGCCACCATTGCGAGGGTGCCCCCTGCGCCGAGGTCTGCCCGGTGAATGCCATCGAGCACGATGGCGACCGCATCCACGTCAAGGAGCAGGAGTGCATCGGGTGCAGGCTGTGCGCCATCGCGTGCCCCTTCGGAGCCATCCATCCCGATGGCACATCTATCGCCGGTGTCGTAGGCATGTGCGACCCGACGCCTTCGTATCCTAAGTCCCTGAGCAGCCTGCTTACGTGGGCTCCTGGCCAGTACACCTGCGCTGTCAAGTGCGACCTGTGCGCATTCGATCCGGACGGCCCGCATTGTGTGGCGGCGTGCCCTACCAAGGCGCTGACCGTCATGGGTGGCGCGGCCGATCGCGAGCTCGACGAGGCCAAGCGCCTGCGCTCGATCGAAAACGGTCCGGTCGTCGACGTTACCGCTGTGGCCCAGGGTCTGTCCGAGAAAGCAGAAGGGAGCGTAAACAATGGATAGCATGACGCTGTTTATCGCATCGCTTGCCGTCTCGTGCATCGGTGCGCTCGCCTCGGTTCTGCTGATCAAGGCCGATAACGCCGCCAAGACCGCCGGCTGCCTTATCGGCGCCGTCGCCGCGGTGCTTTCGTTTGTGGCCGGTATCCAGGCCGTGCTGGGCGATGTCATGTCGGTCGACACCATCGTGTTCTTCCCGTTTGCCCATTTCCAGCTGCTGCTCAATCAGCTGTCCGGCCTGTTCGTGGCGCTCATCTCGGTGCTCGCGTTTGCCGGTTCGATCTACGGTCTCAACTACTTTGATGAGTACCCGGGCAAAAAGGGCCGCGCCGGCTTCTTCTTTAACACCTTCGTGGCGTCCATGATGCTCGTCATCACCGCCGACAACGTGTTTTGGTTCCTGGTCGCCTTTGAGCTCATGTCGCTGACCTCGTACTTCCTGGTCGTGATCGAGGAGAACGAGAACTCCATCCATGGCGGTTGGCTCTACTTTGTGATCGCGCACGTGGGCTTTGTGCTCATCATGGCGAGCTTCCTCACCATGACTAACTTCGCCGGCGGCTCGTTTGCCTTTGCGGATTTCCGCGCTACGCAGTTTAGCCCCGCGGTCGCATCCGTGTGCTTCGTGCTCGCCTTCTTTGGCTTTGGCGCCAAGGCCGGTATCATCCCGCTGCACGGCTGGCTGCCTAAGGCACATCCCGAGGCGCCGTCCAACGTGTCGGCCCTCATGTCCGGCGGCATGATCAAGATCGGTATCTTCGGCATCCTCAAAGTGGGCCTCGACCTGCTCTCCGCCTCGGGCGTTCAGGTCTGGTGGGGCCTTATGGTCATGGTCTTCGGTGCGATCTCGTCGGTCCTCGGCGTGGCCTTCGCCCTGCAGGAGCATGACATCAAGCGCCTGCTGGCCTATCACTCCGTCGAGAACATCGGCATCATTCTGCTCGGCGTCGGCGCCTCCATGGCCGCCATGGCGCTCAACTCGGTCGGCATCGCCGTCCTGGCTCTGATGGCCGCCCTCTACCACACGTTTAACCA
This sequence comes from uncultured Collinsella sp., assembly GCA_900547805.1. Classification (GTDB taxonomy): domain Bacteria; phylum Actinomycetota; class Coriobacteriia; order Coriobacteriales; family Coriobacteriaceae; genus Collinsella. The sequence goes on along the minus strand of URIE01000039.1, from coordinate 10,159 downwards.
CGCGATGTTTAAGGGCGAGCTGTTCTTGGGCGCCGGTGCGCTGCTGTACTCCACGGGTACGCGCAATATGGAGAAGATGGGCGGCCTGTTCCGCCGTATGCCGGCAACGGCCATCTGTTTCCTCGTTGGCGCGCTTGCCATCTCGGCCATCCCGCCCTTCAACGGCTTTGTGTCCGAGTGGTTTACCTATCAGTCGCTGTTTAATGCCGCCATGCAGGGCGACAAGGCCGTCATGATCGTGGCCGTGTTCGCTGCCGTCGCGCTTGCCATTACCGGCGCTCTGGCTGTCACGTGCTTCGTCAAGGCCTATGGCGTCTCCTTTGCCTCCGCGCCCCGCTCCGAGGCCGCTGCCAATGCCAAGGAGGTTCCCGCCCCCATGGTGTTTGCGCAGGGCCTGCTCGCGGCCATCTGCGTCGTGCTGGGCATTGGCGCTCCCGTGATCGCGCCCGTGCTGGTCGATGTCGCCGCGTCCGTGCTGCATCCGTACGGTGGCGTGTTTGCCGCCGAGGGCATGGAGCTCATGAACCAGTACTCCGGCGCTGCCACCTCCACGCCCGCGATCGCCATTGCGCTCGTGGTGCTTGTCGGTCTTGCCTGCGGTTATCGCAAGCTCAAGACCGTCGGCAAGGTGCAGAAGTCCCAGCCGTGGGCATGCGGCTATGCTCCCAACGAGCATATGCCCGTCGTGGCCACGACCTTTGCCTCCGAGGTGTCCTGGTTTATGCAGCCGCTCTACACGCTGCGCGACCGCTGCACGGCCGTCTGCTGGTCCATCGCGCACTTCTTCCAGAAGCTCACCGGTGTGGCCGAGGCTGTGGAGCCCGTACCCGACAAGGTTCTCGTCGATGCCCCGCATAAGGGTGTCGAGAAGCTCGCCGACCTCGCGACTAAGCTCGAGGGCGGCAACTACAGCATCTATATCTGCTACATCGTCGCGGCACTCGTGGTGTTCCTCGTGCTCGCCGTGCAAATGGGTTAAGGAGGGGAGAGCATGAACAACATCGTACTTGCCGTTCTGCAGGGCGTGGTCGTCATGGCCGTCGCACCGTTCTTCTCCGGTCTCGGCCGCGTGATCCGCGCCAAGATGCACAACCGTCGCGGCCCCAGCATCATGCAGGACTACCGCGACCTGGCCAAGCTCTTTGCGCGCCCCGAGTCCCAGAGCGAGGATGCGAGCTTTGCGCTGCGCATCATGCCGCCGCTGTTCTTCGCCGTCGCCTTTATGCTCGCGATGGGTCTGCCGCTCTTTACGGCACAAAGCCCCATCCCGGTCTTTGGTGACGCCATCACCATCATGTACAGCCTGGCGCTCGCCCGCTTCTTCTTCGCCCTCTGCGGTGTGGATTCGTCCAACGCCTACGCCGGTATCGGCGGCGTCCGCGAGCTGCTCATGAGCGTGCTCATCGAGCCGTCCATGCTGCTGGCGCTGTTTGCCGCCGCCCTGGTGTGCGGTTCCACTGACATCGCCACCATGGGCCAGCACATCATGACGGGCGCCATCGACGCGCCGGTCGCCGTGATCCTCGCCGGCATCGCCTTTGCGATTGCCTGCTACATGGAACTCGGCAAGCTGCCGTTTGATCAGGCCGAGGCCGAGCAAGAGCTTCAGGAAGGTCCGCTCGCCGAGCTTTCCGGCCCGTCGCTCGCCATGGCCAAGCTTGCCATGTCTATGAAACAGGTTCTGGTCGTCGCTTGGTTCTGCGCGATCTTCGTCCCCTGGGGCGAGCCCGCGAGCGTGGGCGCCGCCGCCGTTCTGGGCGCCGTCATCTTCCTGGTGAAGTGCCTGATCGACTTTGTCGTGTGCGGCGTGATCGAGAACTCCTGCTCGCGCTCGCGTTTTAAGGTACTCGGTAATCAGACCTGGGCCGTCGTGGGCATCGCCGTTCTGGCGTTTGTCTTCGTGGTCGTCGGCGTGTAGGAGAAGGGAGAAACAATGTCATTTGCAGTCAGTCTGTCCCTTCTCGGCTTGGTCGCTATCGCGGCCCCGATGGTGGCCTCGGTGCTCGTCGCCCTGTTCCCCCGTCCGTACGCCAAGTGGTTCAGCGTTTTGGGTGCCGCCGTCTCGACGGCCTGCACCATCGCCCTCGCCGCGAATTTCGCTGGCGCCGGCATGCCCGACACGCAGGTCCCCCTGATCTCGTTTGGGCAGACCCTCGTCATGGGATTCACCTTCGATCGCATGAGCACGCTCCTCGCGCCCGCCTTTGTGGGTATCGGCCTGCTTGTCGTGATCTATTCGATTCCCTATATGAGCGAGAATAACCGTGAGCATCCCGACGCACCGCGTCGTCGCTTCTACGCGTATCTCGCGACCTTCATCGGTGCCATGGCCGGCCTCGTGTACAGCTCGACCCTTTTGGGTCAGCTCGTGTTCTTTGAGATCACGGGTGCCTGCTCTTGGGGCCTCATCAGCTACTATATGTCGCCTACGGCCAAGAAGGCCGGCATGAAGGCCCTCATCATCACGCACATTGGCGCACTTGGCCTGTATCTGGGCGCCGCCATCGTGTTTGCCCACACCGGCACCTTCGCCATTACCGCGATTGCCGGCCTCGACGCCAAGCTCAAGGCTATCGTCCTTTTGCTCGTGCTGTTTGCGGCCTGGGCCAAGTCCGCACAGGTTCCCATGTACATGTGGCTGCCTTCGGCCATGGAGGCGCCGACGCCTGTTTCGGCCTACCTGCATGGTGCCTCGATGGTTAAGGTCGGCGTGTGCGTGTTCGCGCGCGCACTCGTCTCTGCCGGCGAGATTCCCGAGATCGTGGGCTGGGTCGCCATTATCGACGCCATGGTCACCATGCTCTTTGGCTTCCTGATGTACCTGCCGCAAAAGGACATGAAGCGCCTGCTGGCCTTCTCCACGATCGCCCAGCTCTCCTATGTGTTCTTTGGTCTGGGCCTTTCGGTCTTTGGCAGCCAGCTCGCCTTCGATGGTGCCGTGTGCCACATCTTTAACCACGCCTTCGCCAAGACCCTGTTCTTCCTGATCGCGGGTTCGTTCTCCTTTACGCTCGGCACGCGTATGCTGCCCAAGCTGCGCGGCATCGTAAAGAAGTACCCGATCTCGGGTGTGGGCTTTGGTGTGGCGGCGCTCGCCATTGCCGGCGTGCCGCCCATGAACACGTTCTTCTCGAAGTTCCAGATTATCGCCGGCGGCTTTTCCGTTGGTGCCGGCAACGTCGCGATCCTGGTGCTCGTGTGCATCATGGTCGCCGAGACCGTCGCCACCTTTGCCTGGTTCCTCAAGTGGATGGGCTATTGCCTGCCCGGTGAGCCGAGCGAGGAAGTCGCCGCTGGTGCACCGCTCCCCAAGGCAATGGCATTCGTGTTCATCGTACTCATCATCATGGTCATCGTCAGCGGCCCGCTTTCGGCCAGCTGGATCGGTTAGGAGGTAGAACGACATGGGTTATTCGATCGTCAACATCCTTGGCGGCCTTCTGATCGTCACGTCCACTATGGTGGTCGTCTCCAAGAACATCAAGCACGCCATCAACTGGTATGCGGTGCAGTCGCTGGTGCTCGTGGGGCTGCTCGCTACGCTCGGTGCCACCACCGGTGCGCAGGAGCTGCTTATGTGGGCCGGATCTGCCTTTATCACCAAGGTCGTCCTGGTCCCATATATCCTCAACCGTGCGTACAAGAAGATGGGCGAGCCGAGCGACGCATCGCTCAAGGCCGGCCTTAAGCCCGCATGGGCCATCTGCATCATCGCCGTCGAGGTCGCGATCTGCTTTGCTGTCGTGACGCAGATTAGTCTGCCCACGGCCGAGGTCGCAACGCCTGCGCTCGCTATTAGCTTCGCTCACTTCTTTGTGGGCCTTACCTGCATCATCTCGCAGCGCAACATCATGAAGCAGATCTTTGGATACTGCCTTATGGAAAACGGCAGCCATGTGACGCTCGCGCTTTTGGCCCCCACCGCTCCCGAGATCATCGAGATCGGTATCGCCACCGACGCCATCTTTGCCGTCATCATCATGTCCATCGTCGTGCGTCGCATTTGGGACGACTCCCACTCGCTCGATGCGCGCGACCTGTCCGAGCTGAGGGGGTAGTCCATGGAAACGTTGATTCTCGCCCTGCTCGCGACTCCTTTGGTGTTCTCGCTGGTCATGGCGTTTTTGCCCAAGAACACGTCCTATAACGTGTTTGCCGGTCTCAACCTGGTCTCCGTCGCAGCCGTCCTGGTGCTGTCGATTATGACGGCCGGTGACGTCCTTATGAGCGGCGAAACCGCGAGCGCTCTTGGCCTGTGGTTCCACCTCGATTCGCTGGGCGCCATCTTTGTGCTGCTCATCGGCTTTATCGGTTTTCTTACGGGGCTGTTCTCGCTGCCCTATGTAAAGGCCGATATCGAGGAGGGCTCCATGCCTGCCGAGCGCGCCAAGCAGTATTTTGCGCTGTTTAGCCTGTTTGTGTTCACCATGCTGCTCGCATGCCTGTCCAACAACATGATCCTCACCTGGGCCGCCGTGGAGGCAACCACGCTTTCCACCGTGTTCCTCGTGGGTATCTACAAGAACAAGACGGCCCTCGAGGCTTCTTGGAAGTATGCGATGGTCTGCACCGCCGGCGTAGCCTTTGGCCTGTTCGGTACGCTGCTGATCTACGCCAACGCCGCCGACGTGATTCCCAACGCCCACGAGGCCGCGTTTCTGTCGTGCGTGCTGCCGTATGCCGACCAGTTCGACCCGACGCTCATGCGCCTCGCCTTTGCGTTTGTCGTGATCGGCTTTGGCACCAAGGCCGGCCTGTTCCCCATGCATACTTGGCTGCCCGATGCCCACTCCCAGGCTCCGAGCCCTGTCTCGGCCCTGCTCTCGGGCGTGCTGCTTAAGTGCGCCATGCTTGTGATCATGCGCTTCTACGGCTTTACCATCCAGGCCGTGGGCGCCGAGTATCCGCAGCTTTTGCTGTTGATCGTCGGCACGCTGTCCATTTTGGTGGCGGCACTTTCGATGTTTCGCCAGGACGACCTCAAGCGCCGCTTTGCGTACTCGTCTGTGGAGAACGTGGGCGTTATCGCCCTGTGCCTGGGTATCGGTGGCCCGCTGGGTATCGCCGCGGCCCTGCTGCACTGCGTGTTCCACGGCTTTACCAAGACGCTTGCCTTCTGCGTGTCCGGCAACATCCAGCACGCCTTTGGCACGCGTAGCCTGGCTAAGATCCAGGGTGTCGTCGAGGTTGCCCCCGCAACCGCCGCGCTCGCCGTCCTGGCGCTGCTCGGTCTTGGTGCCTTCCCGCCCTTTGGCATGTTTATCTCTGAGTTCCTGACTTTTGTCGCCGGTGTTACCGCCGGTCCCATGTGGCTGGTCGTCGTGGTCGCCCTCGGTCTTACCGTGGCCATCTCCGCGCTCACCCGCATCGCACTCAAGTCGGTATTCGGTCATGCGCCCCAGGGCATGGGCAAGCATGAGGCCCCGGCGCTCATGCTTATCCCCGAAATCATCCTGGCTGTCATGATCTTGTGGTTTGGCATCGCCACCCCGCTGCCTCTCGTGCACGGTGTGGAGACCGCGACCGGCATCGTGCTCGAGCAGAGCACCGAGGAACTTCACGCGACGCCGATGTACCGCGCTGTGTTCGGTACCGAGACCGCTCAGAGCGAGGTGGAGTAACGAATGATTGAAACTGAGAACAAGGTGTATGCCCGTCGCTGCGAGAGCCATGTCGAGGCCCTGCGCCGCGCCGTTCCGGGCTGCATCGAGAAGGTCGAGTGGCAGTGCGAGGACCAGCTGACGATTACCGTCAAGCAGGACAAGCTGCCCGAGGCCGTCCACTACCTGTATTACGAGCGCTACGGCTGGATTCCTGTGATCATCGGCAACGACGAGCGCAGCCTGTGCGGCCGTTACGCCGTGTACTACGTCATCTCCATGGAGGGGGAGGACCCCGGCTGGGTGACCGTGCGCACCGAGGTCGATCCCGCTAAGATGACGTTCCCGTCCGTGACGCCGTTCGTCCCCGCCTGCGTGTGGGGCGAGCGCGAGCTGCGCGATATGTTCGGCCTGATCCCCGAGGGCCTGCCCGACCGCCGCCGCCTGGTGCTTCCCGACGACTGGCCCAGCGGCCTGTACCCGCTGCGCAAGGACTCCATGGACTACCGCTTCCGTCCCGCTCCCGCGAGCGACATGGAAAACTACGAGTTCTTGGCCGATACCAAGGGCAAGGAGACGACGCTCGTCCCCATGGGCCCGTTGCACATTACCTCCGACGAGCCCGGCCACTTCCGCCTGTTCGTTGAGAGCGAGACGATCGTCGACGCCGACTACCGTCTGTTCTACGTGCACCGCGGCATGGAGAAGGTTGCCGAGACGCGCCTGAACTATGACGCCGTGACGTTCCTCGCCGACCGCATCTGCGGCATCTGCGGCTGCGCCCACTCGGTGGCCTATGCCGAGGCCGTCGAGCGCGCCCAGGGCATCCATGTCCCGCCGCGCGCCCAGTACATCCGTGCCATCATGCTCGAGGTCGAGCGCCTGCACTCACATCTGCTCAACATTGGCCTGGCGTCGCACTACACCGGCTTCGATTCGGGCTTCCAGCAGTTCTTCCGCGTCCGCGAGAAGTCCATGGACCTGGCCGAGAAGCTCTCCGGTCACCGCAAGACCTACGGCCTCAACGTGATCGGCGGCGTGCGTCGCGACATTTTGGCCGAGCAGAAGCTTTCCACGCTCACGACCATCCACCAGCTGCGCTCCGAGGTTCAGGAGCTCGTCGACGTCTTGCTCTCCACGCCCAACTTTATCGAGCGTGCGAGCGGCATCGGCATCCTGGACCGCAAGATCGCCCGCGACTTCTCGCCGGTCGGCCCGCTCATGCGTGGCTCGGGCTATGCCCGCGACGTGCGCTTCGACCATCCCTTCGACGGCTACGCCGATCCGGACGTCCAAAAGATGCACGCCGCCACGGCCGACACCTGCGATGCCTTCGGCCGCACTGCCGTTCGCATCCAGGAGGTCTACGATTCGATCGACATGATCGAGACCATGCTCGAGAACTGCCCGTCGGGCCCCATCCTCACCACGGATTGGGAGTACACCCCGCACAAGTACGCCATCGGTGCCACCGAGGCGCCGCGCGGCGAGGACGTGCACTGGGCCATGCTCGGCAATAACCAGAAGTGCTACCGCTGGCGCGCCAAGGCCGCCACGTACAGCAACTGGCCGGTCCTGCGCTACATGTTCCGCGGCAACACCGTGGGCGATGCAGCGCTGATCGTCGGCTCGCTCGACCCGTGCTACTCCTGCACCGACCGCGTGACGGTGACCGATGTCGCCGCCAAGCGCGACCACGTGCTCGACAAGGAGCAGTTCGAGAACGTTTGGCGCGACAAGTCGCCGCTCGCGGGCGAGGGCACCATGGCCGCTCCGCTCGATGAGGAGGCGCTCTAATATGCTGAAGCTTTGGAAGGTTAACGCCAAGGCCGGCGACGCGACAGTCAAGTACCCGTTTGCGCCGTTCCCCACCAACAAGGACATGCGCGGCAAGCCCGAGCACAATGCCGAGCTCTGCATCGCCTGCGGTGCCTGCGGCGTGGCATGCCCGGCCGATGCCATTCGCATGGACACCGACCTTGCGGCCGATACCATTACCTGGTCGATCGACTACGGCCGCTGCATCTTTTGCGGCCGTTGCGAGGAAGCCTGCCCCATGGAGGCCATCAAGCTCACCGAGGAGTTTGAGCTGGCCGTCATGAGCAAAGACGACCTCACCAGCAAGAGCGTCTACACGCTCGAGCGCTGCTCGCGCTGCGGCAAGCCGTTTGCCCCGCACAAGGAGATTGACTACGCCAAGCGCCTGCTGCAAAAGGCCGGCGGCATGGAGGCCGAGCAGGCCGCCCGTACCGTCGGTATGTGCCAGGAGTGCAAGCGCGAGCTCGACGCCCTGCGCGCCGCCTCGGCCGTAAAGACCGGCAACGCGCACGGCATGGCTGCCAACGAGACGCTTGCGTCCGGTGAGCCCCAGGGCCCCGGCATGGAGTATCTGGGCGGCCACGGCGTGAACCCGGAGTATATCGACCGCGAGCTCAACCCCGATGCGCCCGAGATTCCCGCCGGTCCGGCGCCGGTCGAGGGCATCATCATGGATTTTGAAACGAAGGAGGAGTAACCATGGCCGAACCCACGCTTTTGCCCGAGCGGCTTCAGTACCGCCCGACCAAGATCGAGCTCGACGAGAGCATCGAGAAGGCCAAGGCGACCCTTCTTAAGAAGATCAAGCGCTCGGTGTACGTCTACCGTGTTGACTGCGGCGGCTGCAACGGCTGCGAGATCGAGATCTTCGGTTCCATCACGCCCGTCTTCGACGTCGAGCGCTTTGGCATCAAGGTCGTGCCCTCGCCCCGTCACGCCGACGTGCTGCTGTACACCGGCGCCGTGACGCGTGCCATGCGCATGCCGGCCCTGCGCGCCTTTGAGGCTGCACCCGATCCCAAGATCGTGGTGTCCTATGGCGCGTGCGGCTGCACCGGCGGCATCTTCTACGACAACTACTGCGTCTGGGGCGGCACGGACAAGATCTTGCCGGTCGACGTCTACATCCCCGGCTGCCCGCCCAGCCCCGCGCAGACCGTCTACGGCTTTGCCATGGCACTTGGCCTGCTGGACCAAAAGCTCCATGCCGAGACCACGGTGGAGGCCGCCGGCGAGCAGGCCGATATCCTGCACCCCGGCGTGCCGTACAAGCTGCGCGTTGCCATTGAGCGCGAAGCTCGCGCCATGAGCGGCTACCGTTACGGCCGCGACTTGGCCAACGAGTTTATGGATACGCTCGAGGGCGCGCCCAAGGGCGATATCCGCGGTGCCATGGCGCTGCTCATCGACAAGCAGGATGATCCTCGCCGCGTTGAGGTGTACTCGGCGTTACAGGATCTGGTGCTGGCCGGAGGTCGCTAGATGGAGCTCACGGACCGCTCTGGTTACTTTGCGGGCCCCGGCATGCTCGGCGGCTCCTTTGGCGATGCCTCGCGCGCAAGCGACGAGGCCGCCGAGGGCGTCGCCGACCCCTGCCTGGGACATGCGCCCGACCAGGTGGTCTTTTACGAGCTCACGCGTAAGTTTGTGGAGACCGAGGAAGACGTTCCCCAGGAGGCCTGCGACGTGCTGTACTACACGCTCGCCGTGGGCCACCACACCGGCGTGCTCGACTGCTTTGAGCCGCGCCTGTCGGTGCCGGTGAACGTGTTCTATTCGCTCGTCGACGCGTTGCCGGAGGGGGAGGCTCGGACTAAGTTTGAGGCCATCCGCTCCTTTGGCGAGTGCCAGCTCGACAAGGCGGCGGTGCCGTCGCTGCTCGAGGCCTGCGACACGCTGCTCGACGAGCGCGGTTTTCGCGGTTCGGCCAAGGCCGGCATCTCGGTGTTCGATGACGACTTTGGCCTGCATGCCCAGCAGGTTGCGTTCTTAATGAAGTTTCGCGATCTGGTTGAGCGTGTGCGCGATGTGTCGGGCGTGTATCTGACGGGGAGGCTACAGTAATGGGTCGCGTTGTGGATGGCCGTGTGAACGGCGCCCCGTTTGCGGGCATTGTGCTCACGGCGGGAAGCGTGCTGCGCGCCGACGATGCCGCCGGCCCCGTGCTCTCCAAAAAGATGGAGGACACGCCCATCGCCGGTTGGTACACCATCGACGGTGGGCAAACGCCCGAGGACGACATCATCGAGGTCAAGCGCGAGCGTCCGCCGCGCCTGGTGTTGGTCGATGCCGCCGACATGGCGCTGCCCGTCGGCGCCATCCGCCTGCTCGACAAACGCGATGTGGCCCGCAAGTCGATGTTTACCACGCATTCGCTTCCCTTGTCGATTCTGATCGAAGAAATCGAGCAATCGTGCGAAGGTATCGTCTTCGTAGGGATTCAGCCGGGCGATACGGAGTTCTATAACCCCATGTCCCCGGAGGTCTTTGAGGCCGTCGACGCCGTGTACGACGCCGTGGCCGCCAACGACTTTTCCCACTTTGTCCGCTTGGGGCAGGAGCTATAGCAGCGCTTGCCTCTGCTGAATAGGAAAGAAGTGATTGACATGGCAGATTCCAAGGTGGAGTACCCCGCTCCCGATTGCCTGGCGCCCGCCGCGATCGAGTCCAAGACCGAGACCGCCGGCGTGACCAAGGCTAACCTGCCGGTCGCTAAGGCCTTTCTGTTGGCAATGTTCGCC
>URIE01000038.1 GCA_900547805.1 uncultured Collinsella sp. | reverse complement strand
CTTCGCAAAGTCGCTCAGATAAATAACCCAGCGTGCCGCGGGGCACCCGGGGACCTACCGGGAATTGCTATGACGTACGTTGGCTGAATTTTGCTTGAATGAGAGGTTTACGGAGGGCGGTGGACAGTTAGTTCAGATACGTATTTTTTGGCTGTGCCTATTGGCGCTAACAGACTGGTTTGAAGCCACTTTGAGCCCAATAACGGCCTTTCTCGCCCTTTTCTGAACGTCCCCATCGGTTCAGAAAGTCAAATTAAGTCCAATTGGGCTCAGGTCGGCCTTTATGCGTCCTCTAAAAAATACGTATCTGAACTAACTGTCCAAGGACACATCTCATCCCCGGCAAAAGGTCTCCTGGCGAATGAAAATTCGCCAGGAGACCCCATACAAAACGTGGGCTCTGTCGTTCGAACGAACGACAGAGCCCACGCGCACCTTATTTCTCAGCCCTAGTCATCGCGCAAAGCCCCTTCGGCAGCACACGGCACAGCCGAGTTACCGCAGGCCGGGGCGGGAGGCGGACCTTTCTCTCGGAAAACTTCGCGAAGCCCAGTTTCCGAGAGAAAGTGTCCGGCTGCCGCCCCGGCCGACCAGGTCACATTACACCGTGTGCTGCGGCAGGTCCTGCAGGGCGATGACGTCCATGCCCATGTCGTTGGCGCTGCCGTGACCCTGCTGGTCCTCGCGCACCGCCTCGATGGCACTCACGTACGTGTTGGCGGCAGACATCGCGGTCACGCAGGTCACACCGCGTCGCACTGCCTCGGTGCGCAGCAGATAGCCGTCGCCGCGCGAGCCCGGACCGTACGGCGTGTTGATGATCACCGCGATCTTGCCATCGGCGATGAGGTCGCCGATGTTGGGGCGCTCACCGTCGTGCGGGCCGCTAATCTTCTCCACGAGCTCGCACGTCACGTTGCCTCCACGCAGCACGCGCGCCGTACCCTCGGTGGAGCAGATGTCAAAGCCCAGGTAACGCAGGATACGCGCGACCGAAAGGATGTGGCGCTTGTCGCGGTCGCACACGCTGATGAATACCTTGCCGGCGCTCGGGTCGGGCAGCTTGTAGTCAATCGCCAGCTGCGTCTTGGCGTATGCCTCGGGATAGCTCTTGGCGATACCCATGACCTCGCCCGTCGACTTCATCTCGGGCCCCAGGATGACGTCGGCGCCCGGGAAACGACCCCAGGGCATGACGGCTTCCTTCATGCAGAACCAGTCCAGCTGACGCTCGTCGCTCGGCAGGCCCAAGCTCGCGATGGAATCGCCTGCCATGATGCGCGCCGCGCATTTGGCCAGCGGCACACCGGTGGCCTTGGAGATAAACGGCACGGTACGGCTGGCGCGCGGGTTGGCCTCGATCACGTAGACGGTCTCGCCCTTGATGGCATATTGCACGTTGACCAGACCGCGGACTCCCAGCGCCATCGCGATGCGGCGCGTGGTCTCGCGAAGCTTTGCCTGCAGGCTCTCGCTAAAGCTGAACGGCGGGATGCAGGTCGCAGAGTCGCCGGAGTGAATACCGGCCTCCTCGATATGCTCCAGAATGCCGCCGATGTAGACCTCTTCGCCATCGCACAGGGCGTCGACATCGGACTCGATCGCACCCTCCAAGAAGCGATCCAGATACACCGGGTAGTCGGGGCTAATGCGTGCAGCCTCGGCCATGTAATCGCGCAGATGCTCGGCATCGTAGGCGATCATCATGCCGCGGCCGCCCAGCACGTAGCTCGGACGCACCAGCAGCGGGTAGCCGATGTGCGCGGCCACGGCCTCGGCCTCCTCAAACGAGGTGGCCTGGCCCGCCGGCGGGTACATGATGCCCAGCTTGTCGAGCAGAGCGGCGAAGCGCTCGCGGTCCTCGGCAAAGTCGATGGCATCGGGCTTGGTGCCCATGATGTTCACGCCGCTTTCCTCGAGCATGCGCGCCAGCTTAAGCGGAGTCTGGCCGCCGAGCGTCACCACGACGCCGTCGGGTCGCTCAACATCGATGACATCCATGACGTCCTCGTAGGTGAGCGGCTCAAAGTACAGGCGGTCGGACGTGTCGTAGTCGGTCGAAACGGTCTCGGGGTTGCAGTTGACCATGATGGTCTCGAAGCCGCGGGCTGCCAGCGCGTAGCTCGCGTGCACGCAGCAGTAATCGAACTCGATACCCTGGCCAATGCGGTTGGGGCCGGCGCCCAGGATCATCGCCTTGGGCTTGTCCGCCGGCGTGGTCTCGTCGGGAGCCACGCACTTCTTGGCATCCGGGCTCGTGCGGTAGATGTTCTCGTACGTCTTGTAGTGGTACTCCGTGGCGCTCGAGAACTCCGCAGCGCAGGTATCGACCGTCTTCATGCTGGGAACCACGCCCAGACCCTTACGATAGGCGCGCACAAAGCGCTCGTCCGAGCCGGTCAGCGCGGCGATCTCGGCGTCGCTCGTACCGTACTGCTTAAGCAGACGCATCGCGTCGGCGTCGATATCCTCCACACGCAGGCCGCGGATGCTCTCCTGGACCTGCACCATGTCGTTGATACGGTTGAGGTACCACGGATCGATACCGCAGATGGCATGGATGCGAGCGATGTCCCAGCCACGGCGCAGGGCCTCGACCACAAAGAAGATGCGATGCTCGGTCGGGGTTGCCACGGCCTGAGCAAGCTCGTCGTCGCTCAGCTTATCGGCACCCTCTTTGCCACCGGCGCAAATACCCTGGTGGCCGTCCTCCAGCGAGCGCATAGCCTTGCCAAAGGCCTCCTCAAAGGTGCGGCCGATCGCCATGATCTCGCCCACGGCCTTCATGCGCGTGGTGAGTGTGGGGTCGGTACCCTTGAACTTCTCGAAGGCAAAGCGCGGCACCTTGACCACACAGTAGTCGATCGTGGGCTCAAAGCAGGCGGGCGTTGCCTTGGTGATGTCGTTGACGATCTCGTCGAGCGTATAGCCCACGGCCAGGCGAGCAGCAGCTTTGGCGATGGGGAAGCCCGTGGCCTTGGAGGCCAATGCGGACGAGCGGCTCACACGCGGGTTCATCTCGATGACGATCAGGCGGCCGGTGTTGGGGTTCACGGCAAACTGCACGTTGGAGCCACCGGTCTCGACGCCGATCTTCTCCAGAATGGCGAGCGAGGCCACGCGCATGCGCTGATACTCAAGGTCGGAGAGGGTCTGCGCCGGCGCCACGGTGATGGAGTCGCCGGTATGCACGCCCATGGGGTCGAGATTCTCGATGGAGCACACGATGATGCCGTTGCCGGCGTGGTCACGCATGACCTCCATCTCGTACTCTTTCCAACCCTCGATGGACTCCTCGACCAGCACCTCGTGGGCAGGCGAGAGTTCAAGGCCCTGGCTCACGATGGAGACGAGCTCCTCGTGGGTATGCGCGATGCCGCCGCCGGCGCCACCGAGGGTAAAGCTCGGGCGCAGTACGCAGGGATATCCCACGCGCTCGGCGATAGCCTCGGCGTCGGCCACGCTGTAGGCATAGCCCGAGCGCGCGACCTCCAGGCCGATCTCGGCCATGGCCTCGTTAAAGAGCTTACGGTCCTCACCGCGCTCGATGGCGGCAAGGTCGCAACCGATCATCTCGACACCGTACTTGTCGAGCGTGCCGTCCTTTGCCAGCTCGACGGCGGCGTTCAGACCGGTCTGACCGCCCAACGTGGGCAGCAGCGCGTCCGGGCGTTCCTTCTTGATCACACGCTCGATAAACTCGGCGGTGATGGGCTCAACATAGGTGCGGTCGGCCAAGCCCGGGTCGGTCATGATGGTCGCCGGGTTGGAGTTGACCAGGATGACCTCAAAGCCATCCTCCTTGAGCACCTTGCAGGCCTGGGCGCCGGAGTAATCGAACTCGCAAGCCTGACCAATGACGATGGGACCCGAACCAATGACGAGGATACGCTTGATGTCAGTACGTTTCGGCATGTTAGTTCTCCTCGGTCTCAGTCGCGGCGGTCTCGGCGAAATTCCAGCCAGCCAGGCGGTCCTTCGCGGTGTCGATGTCCAGGTAGTTCTCCTCGCCGTCCATGAGTCGCGTAAAGGCGGTAAAGAGATAGTGGGCATCGGTGGGGCCAGGCGAAGCCTCGGGGTGGTACTGGACCGAGAAGCACGGGGCGTCGAGCAGCTGGATGCCCTCGGCGGTGCCGTCGTTGAGGTTCACATGTGTTAGGCGAATGCGGCCAAAGCGCTCGTTCATCACGACCGGCGCGATTCCGCGACGCACCCAGACGCGCAGGTCGCCGTCGGCCGCATGCTCGGTCTCGCCGCCGGAAAGCTCGGGGACAAGCTTGCCCAAGCTGGGGAACAGCAGGCCAAAGCCATGGTTTTGCGCGGTGATCTCCACGCGACGGCTTACCAGGTTCATGACCGGCTGGTTGCCACCGCGGTGGCCGAACTTAAGCTTTTCCATCTGAGCGCCGCAGGCCAGGCTGATCATCTGGTGACCCAGGCAAATGCCAAAGACCGGCACCTTGCCGATCAGCTGCTGCACCTGCTCGTAGGTCTCCACCACGGCGTCGGGGTCGCCGGGGCCATTGGACAAAAAGACGCCGTCGGGATTCATGTCGAGCACCTGCTGGGCGGGCGTGTCCCACGGCACGACGGTAAGGTCGCAGCCGGCGCGGACCAGACCCTCCAGAATGCCGCACTTCACACCGCAGTCGTAGGCGACCACTTTGTGACGGGCAGGAGCGGCAACCGCAAGTGCAAAGTCATGCGTGGCAGGCAGGTCGGCGGCCACAAACTCGTGAGGCGCGGGGCAGCTCACGGTCTTGACCAGGTTCTCGCCTACCAGCGTGGGCGCTGCGGCCAGACGCTCGGCAAGCTCGTCGACGTCGAAAATCTCGGTCGAGATAATGCCCATCTTGGAACCATTGTCGCGCAGATGGCGCACCAGAGCGCGGGTGTCGACACCCTCGATAGCGACGATGCCGTGAGCGCGCAGGTACTCCGGCACGCTGACGGCCGAGCGCCAGTTAGAAGGCGTGGCGCACATGTCGCGAACGATCATGCCGCGCATAGCCGGAGCGCTCGCGGGGCGCACGTCGTCGCCGGGGAAGGCCGACTGGACGTCGGTCTCGTCGATACCGTAGTTGCCGATCTGCGGATAGGTCATGGTTACGATTTGGCCGGCATAACTCGGGTCGGTCATGACCTCAAAGTAGCCCTCGAGCGAGGTGTTGAAGCAGACTTCGCCGGTCGCGGTGCCCTCGGCGCCGCATGCACGTCCATAAAAAATGGTCCCATCCTCAAGATACAGGATGCAGGGACCGCAGGTGCCCTTGCTGGTTTTGGCCAGCATACGCTGGCAAAGCTCGCTGGGCGCGAAGGTGCGGGCGACAGCGCCCGCGGTATGGTTGTTCGCCATAATTCTCCTTCCCGGTCTCACAGGACCGGCTTAAAGGTGTGTAGTTAGGCCTCGCGGTATTGTAACCGCAAGTATGCCTCATGGCGTTAATTTCATCGAAATGTTTACGAAATGATAATTATGACTTTCTATGCATAATGATTTTTTAATCCCCGTCCCAGAAAAATCATCCCGCGAGGCTTGTTGCTCACGCGGGATGATGACGTCTTACTTTCTCTTGTCCTGCTCCAGCAAATCGGACGGTGAGCGATCGGGCTTGCCGCCGCGGAAAATCTCGCGGCCATGCAGACGATGCTCCAGGTCACGTTCGGCCTTTTCCTCGTCAATCTTGGTCTGGCTAACCACCGGGTCCTCAATCAACGACGACACCGAGTTCACCTGTTTTTGAATGCGCTCGGCGATGGTGTCATCCATACTCACGATGCGCATCTTCCAGTCGATACTCGTGGCGTTGGATGAGCTCTTGGTCCACACGAACGTCAAAATGGCGCTCTGGTGGCCCCGCGCGGGGAACATGCCAAAGAAGGAATCGTGCTGAATGTTGCTATTCTCGTCGATATAGGCGTGAACGTTATACACCACGCGGTCGATCTTATCGTTGAGCAGCGCGTTGGTCGCAAGCGCCGCGGCCTGGATCTGCCCGTTGGACAGCAGCTCGAGCTCGTTGGCAGACGATGTGTCCAACACCGTCACCTCGACCGTGCCCGTACGCTCATCGGCTTCATCGACGGTAAAGTCGAGCGGGAACTGCGTAAAGCCGTTGCCCCACTCAAGGCCGCCCTTCAGCGCCGTCGAAACGGTATCGACCGAAACGCTCTCGGACAGGTTGGCGGTGTTCAGACGACGCATCACGCCGTAGCCAATCTGCATGCCCACGATCAGCACCAAAATACCAATGACCACGGCCATCGCGGTCTTCGTAATGGTATGACTCACCTGCGAACCCGAAGGATCGTCCTCGGACAGCGGGTCGATATGTTTTGCCTGGCTCGCGCGGTCCTCGCTGCGCAGCTGCGCTAGCGCCGCTTTGTCACCGCGCCTGGCCGCAGCCTCCTTCTCACGCATGCGCTCGGTTCGCTTTTTGGCAAGCGTGGGATCCAAGACACCGGATGCATCGATTTCGGAGAATAACTCCGTCACTTCTTCCGGAGTCAAAGGGTTCTTGTCAGCCATAAACTTCCTGTCATATCAATCAGTCGAGCTCGTGCGCACGCGCACCTTCGAACTGCATTCGATAGTAACGGGCATAGGTGCCGCCACGGGCGAGAAGCTCCTCGTGCGTGCCACGCTCCACAACGCGACCATGCTCAACGGTCGCAATCTCATCGGCATGCTTAATGGTCGAAAGACGGTGGGCGATGATAATCGTGGTGCGGCCGCGTGCCAGCTCTTCGAGCGACTCCTGGACCGCCTCCTCGCTCTCGTTATCCAAAGCACTCGTCGCCTCGTCCAAAATCAGGATCTTGGGGTTCTTGAGAAACACGCGCGCGATGGCAACACGCTGCTTCTGTCCGCCCGAAAGACGGCTGCCACGCTCGCCCACCACGGTGTCGTAGCCCTGTGGAAGCGACTCGATAAAGGAATCGATGTTGGCGCGACGGGCGGCCTCGGCGATCTCTTCCGCTGTAGCGCCCGGCTTGCCGTAGGCGATGTTCTCGCCAATCGTACCGTCAAACAGATAGACATCCTGCTGCACCAGGCCGATGGCACGGCGCAGGCTCTGCTGCGTCACATCGCGCACGTCTTGGCCGTCGATGCTAATGGATCCGGCAGCCACGTCATAAAAGCGCGGCAGCAGCGAACAGGTCGTGGACTTGCCACCGCCCGAAGGGCCAACCAAAGCGATGGTCTGCCCGGGCTTGATGGACAGGTTCATATGGTCGATAACGGGACGCTCGTCGGCATCGCCCTCGCCCAGCTCAACATCCTCGTAGTTAAAGCACACGTCGTGATACTCCACGGCGCCGGCAGTCACCTGCAGATCCGTGGCGCCCGGCTTGTCCTGGATATCCGGCGCGGTCGAGAGCACCTCGTCCATACGCTTAAAGCCGGCGATAGCCTTCTGATACGTTTCGGCCGAATTGACGAGTGTCTCGAGCGGCGTGCAGAACAGCGAAATGTAGAGCGCGAAGGTCGCCATATCGACCGCCTGCAGCTGTCCCTGAGCGACCAGCCAGCCGCCCAGCAGCACCACGATCACATAGAGCACACCCGAGAGCAGGCCATACGTCGCGGTATAGACGCCCATGGCGTGATACATGTTCTCCTTGGACGAAAGATAGCGATTGTTTGAGGCGCGGAACTTGAAGCGTTCGGTCTCCTCATTGGCAAAGCTCTTGACCACGCGCATGCCCGCCAGCGAATCCTGCAGCTGCGCATTGATGCCGCTGATCTTTTTGCGGTTGTCGCTAAAGACCTCGCGCATGCGCATGTTCTGCCAAAACATGATGACCGCAAACGCCGCCGTCACCACGGCCATGGCGAGCGCCAGCACCGGGGCGATGGTAAAGAGAATCACAAACGAGCCGATAATCTCGATGCCGCAGATGATGATCCACTCGGGCACGTGATGCGCCGCCTCGCAGATATCGAACAGGTCGTTGACCACGCGGCTCATCATGTCCCCCGAGCTGTTGCGGTCGAAGTACGCAAAGCTAAAGCGCTCATACTGGTCGAACAGGTCCTCGCGCATCTTGGACTCCATGCGCGCGCCCATCACGTGACCCCAATAGCTCACAAAGTAGCGGCAGGCGCAGCGGACGGCATACATCAGCACCAAGCCCACCGCGATCATACCGAGCGCCTGCGTAATGGCAGCCTGACCCTGAGTAAATAGCCCACCGGTCAAATTGCGCAGGATAATGGGGAACGCCAAGTCAATGGCGGCAAGCACCAGAGCACAAACAGTATCAGCAACAAAAAGCCCCATCTGGGGCTTGTAATAAGACAAAAACCTCTTCAGCATGTGATCCTCAAAGAAATATCAGCAACGCAAGGCCCTGGGACAAAGCAATCAGTAGTACTTGTCCCAGGGCTATCCCCACTCGTTAAAGCTCCGCGCCCCCAAGGCGATGCGCGATGCTATCGCAGGCAAGCGCGCCCACGACGGTCTTGGCGTCTTCGATCTTGCCGTCGAGCACGGCGTCGATCAGCTCGTGCAGCGGCACCAGGTCCACGTTGACAAACTCGTCATCATCGGGGTTGGGCGCATCAAACTCGAGCTTGGTAGCCAAGTAGATGTGGATGATCTCATCGCAAAAACCGCAGGACGTGACAATCGACGTCAAAAAGCGAATACGACCGGCCCTAAAGCCCGTCTCCTCATGCAGTTCGCGCTTGGCGCAATCGAGCGGGTCCTCGCCCGGATCGAGCTTGCCGGCGGGAATCTCGACCGTCACGCGGTCGATGGCGGTGCGGTACTGACGCACCAGTACGATCTTGCCGCTCTCGGTCAGTGCCACAACGGCCGCCGCACCCGGATGGCGAACGATATCGCGGGCGCTGCGGTGACCGTTGGGCAGCTCAACCTCAAGACGGTGGACGTCGAGGATCTTGCCCTTCCAGGCGCACTCCTCCGAAAGAATCTTCTCGTGCAGCTCGGCATCGTGCGGGTCGTCGTCGCCCAGCACCAGTGCCGGCTCGTCAGCGACCTCGCCACCAGGCTCGCCCTCGGCGTGCCCATACATGCGGCTGTCCTCTTCGACGATCTGCGCGTCCACGAGCTCTTCGTTCTTCTCGTCCATCCGTCTCATTCCTCTCGGATTTTAGGCATCCCAGGCATCGCGGCCGCGCAGCGCGCGCAGGCCGATGTCGTGACGCAGGGTCTTGCCCTCAAAATCAATCTTCTCGCAGGCCTCGTAGGCAAGGTTGCGAGCGTTCTCGAACGTGTCGCCCAGAGCGGTCACGGCAAGCACGCGGCCACCATTGGTCACGAGCTGGCCGTCCACCACGGCAGTGCCCGCGTGGTACACAGTCACGTTCTCCATGGCCTCGGCATCGGCGATACCGGTGATGACCTTGCCCTTCTCGTAGCTGCCGGGATAGCCCGCGCTCGTCAGGACAACAGCCACAGCCCACTCGTCGCGCCAGTCGAGTTCAATCTGATCGAGCTCGCAGTTGGCACAAGCCAGCATGACCTCGACCAGGTCGTTCTTAAGGCGCGGCAGCACGACCTGCGTCTCGGGGTCGCCAAAGCGGGCATTGAACTCCAGCACCTTGGGGCCGGCAGGCGTGAGCATAAAGCCGCCATACAGGCAGCCGCGGTAGTCGATGCCCTCGGCAGCAAGCTCGGCCACGGTCTGCTCCATGACCTTCACCATCGTGGCGTGCTCCTCGTCGGTCACGATGGGCACCGGGCTGTAGACGCCCATGCCGCCGGTGTTGGGGCCCTTGTCACCCTCGAGCGCGCGCTTGTGGTCCTGCGAGGTGGCCATGGGGCGCACGGTCTTGCCGTCGGTAAAGGCCAGCAGCGAGCACTCGGGACCGGTCAGCATCTCCTCGATGACCACGGTGTTGCCGGCATCGCCAAAGGTGCCGCCAAAGCACTCGCGCACGGCCTCCTCGGCCTGCTCAAGTTCGGTCGCCACGATAACGCCCTTGCCCGCGGCAAGGCCGTCGGCCTTGACGACCAGCGGGGCGCCCTGCTCGCGCACGTAGGCGAGAGCCGAAGCCTCGTCGGTAAACGAACCATAGGCTGCCGTCGGGATACCGGCGCGCTCCATGAGCTGCTTGGAGAACAGCTTGGAGCCCTCCATCTGGGCGCCCTCGGCACCCGGGCCAAAGCAGGGAATACCCGCCGCGCGCACGGCATCAGCCACGCCCGCCACGAGCGGAGCCTCGGGGCCAATTACCACGAGTCCGCATCCGTGGCTCTGCGCAAATGCCGCCACGGCCGCAGGATCGCAGTCGTCGAGAACAACGTTCTCGCCGCAGCTCGCGGTGCCGCCGTTGCCCGGCGCGATGTAGAGCTTGCCGGCGCGCGGTGATGCTGCGAGCTTAGCTGCCAAAGCATGCTCACGGCCGCCGCTGCCCAACAACAGGATGTCGATGGTTTGAGTGTCCGCCTTCAAGGGTGCCTCCTCTATGGATGAACGGCCCGCTCCGCGCGAGCCCTTTGCAAGCAAATATACCCCTCGGCCGCCCGTCCGGGCTGCAAAGGGGTATATCGCAATAACCAAATAGTCCCGATTACTTCCAGAATCGGTTGATGATCTGCTCGCGACCAGCGCCAACGCCAATGAACGTCACGCGGGTGTGTGCCAGATCCTCGATAAACGCCACGTAGTCCTGAGCCTCCTGCGGCAGCTCGTCAAAGCTGCGGCAACCGGTGATATCGCACTTCCAGCCAGGGAGCTCCTCGTAGACGGGCTTGGCATGCTCAAAGCGCACCTGATGCTCGGGCACGCTGGTGTAGCGCTCGCCATCGACGTCGTAGGCCACGCACACCTTGATGGTGTCGAAGGCCGAAAGCACGTCGAGCTTGGTCACGGCGATGTCGGTGAGGCCGTTGACGCGCGAGGCATAGTTGGCGATAGGGCCGTCAAACCAGCCGCAACGACGACGGCGACCGGTGGTCACGCCGTACTCATAGCCCTCCTCGGTCAGCGTGTGACCGGCCTCGGACTCATAGGAAAGCTCGGTGGGCATGGGGCCCGAACCGACGCGGGTGATATAGGCCTTCATGACGCCCAGCACGCGGTCGACGTTCTTCATGCCCACGCCGGAACCGGTGATGGCGCCGCCGGCGGTGCAGTTGGAAGACGTCACGTACGGATAGGTGCCGTGGTCGATGTCGAGCAGCGTCGCCTGGGCGCCCTCAAACAGCAGGTCCTTGCCCTCATCGATCATGTTGTTGAGCAGCAGGCTCGTCTCGGTGATGTAGGGACGCAG
Organism: uncultured Collinsella sp.; assembly: GCA_900547805.1. Lineage (GTDB taxonomy): Bacteria > Actinomycetota > Coriobacteriia > Coriobacteriales > Coriobacteriaceae > Collinsella. Next base: position 4,528 of record URIE01000038.1, on the reverse strand, counting down.
GCGCTCGGCCATCGGCAGGTACTCGTCGCAAATCTGGTCCACGGTGTAGGTGGGCAGGTTGTAGATGAGCTCGAGCTCGGGGTTCACGCGGGCGAGAGCGGTCTCCAGCTTGTCGCGGAACAGCGTCTCGTCCAGCATGTCCTGCATGCGCAGACCAATGCGGGCCATCTTGTCCTGATAGCACGGACCGATACCGCGCTTGGTGGTACCGATGTTCTTCTTGCCGAGCTTCTGCTCAAAGGCGCCATCCAGATCAATGTGGTACGGCATGATGACATGCGCGTTGCCGCTAATCTTGAGGTTCTTGGTGGTGATGCCGTCGGCCTCGAACATGTCGATCTCCTCAAGGACAACCTTGGGGTTGACGACGCAGCCGTTACCGATCACCGACACGTGGTCGGAATACATGATGCCGGAGGGCACCTGGTGCAGGCCGTACTTCTTGCCGTTGACGACGATGGTGTGACCGGCGTTGTTGCCGCCCGAGTAGCGCACGACGGCATCGAAGTCGCCGGCGACCAGGTCGCAAATCTTACCCTTGCCCTCATCGCCCCACTGGGCACCGACCAAAACGGTTGACGGCATGTTTACTCCTTACATTCATGGACTGTCTACGCGCCACGCCGGCACGCAGAAGCACAAAACATTCCCAGTATACCCGTGCAACGGGCGCCTGTCCTACTCCTCGGCATGTGCCCCATCAAGCTCATAGAACTTGGTGGATGCCGGCAGGAACATCAGGTCGACGTCGCCGATCGGGCCCGAACGGTTCTTGGCCACGACGATACGCGTAACGCCCTCGTCGGGTCGATCGTCGCGCGAGGCCTCGGCCTCGTCGGCGGAGCGGTCCAAGAACATAACGATATCGGCGTCCTGCTCGATGGAGCCCGATTCACGAAGGTCGGAAAGTTGCGGGCGCTTGCCGGTACGGGATTCGACCTGACGCGAGAGCTGCGACAGCGCGATGAGCGGGATCTTGAGCTCCTTGGCCATGATCTTCAGACCACGCGACATCTCCGAAACCTCGACGGTACGGCTCTCGGAGCGGCGTCCCGGCGGAGGACTCACCAGCTGCAGGTAGTCCAGGATGATGATTGCCTTCTCCTTGTTATGGAGCATGCGGCGGCTCTTGGCGCGAATCTCGGTCACTGTGGTGCCGGGCGTATCGTCAATCAGAATATCGAGCTTGGACAAGGTCTGCGTGGCCTCGTTGATATTGGCCCACTGCTCGGGGCTAATGCGGCCCATGCGGAAGTCACTGATCGAGATCATGGCGTAGGCGCAAATCAGACGCTGGGCAATTTCCTTGCCCGACATCTCCAGCGAGAAGAAGCCGACGGTATAACCAGCAGCGGCAGCGTTGAGCGCCAGATTCAGAGCGAACGACGTCTTACCTACAGCAGGACGGGCGCCGATGATGATGAGCTGGCCCTCGCGGAAGCCCATGAGCATACGGTCGAGCGACGGGAAGCCCGTGGGCACGCCCGCCGCCTGGCCACCGGCCTGGCACACTTCCTCGGCCTCGTTATAGGCCTCGACCATAAACTCGGTCAGCGTCTTGTAGCTCGACTTGACCTCGCGTGCCGTGACCTTGAGCAGCTTGCTCTCGGCCAGCTCGACAACCTCTTTGGTGTCGGTGGGGGCGTTATATGCCAGCGCGTTGATCTCGTTGGTGGCGCCGATCAGCTCACGCAGCATCGAATCGCGGCGAACGATGGCGGCATGGTGCTGCCAGTTGACGAGCGACAGAGTCTGACCCATCAACTCCAGAATGTACGCTTCGCCGCCCACGGCATCGAGCTTGTTGATGCTTCGCAGGTAATCAATCAGCGAGATGGAGTCGATGGGAATGCGGCTGTTGTACATATCGACCATCGCGGTATAGATGGTCTTATGAATGGGCCGGTAGAAGTCATCGGGCTGCAGCTCGACCTGGGCCTCTTCGACCACCTCGGGCGATAGCAGCATAGCGGCCAGTACATTGGCCTCTGCATCTTGGTTTTGGGGAAGACCCAACTTTGAGCCGCGGTCCTCAACCGTCAGCCCGGTCTCCCTATCGTCATATGCCATGAGCATCCTCATTCATATCGCTTGCGAGCATCCATAGTATCAGCCATGGTCCCAAAACGCGCCGCGCGCCGCCAATCATCACCGAACCAAACGGATGAACGGTCCTGTATATAGGACTTCGACGCAACGTTCACCATGACACTCACTCAGCGCAAAAAACAAAAGGGCGCCCTGGTTTCCCAGAGCGCCCTTCTTAGAACAAGATTGTTGCGTTGCAGCAAATGCTACTCGGCAGCAGCCTCAGTCTCGACCTCGGCGGTCTCGGCCTCGGCGACCTCAGCGGCCTCCTCGACCTCAGCCTCGGCAGCGAGCTCCTCGGCGGTAACGCCGACGAGAACGACAACCTCGGCCTTGATCTCGCGGTACAGCGAGATGGCAACGGTGTGGGCACCGGCAACCTTGATGGGCTTACCGAGCTCGACGCGCTTGCGGTCGATGTCCATACCGAGCTGAGCCTTGATGGCGTCAGCGATCATAGCGGCGGTAACGGAGCCAAAGAGGATGCCCTCGTCGCCGACCTTGACGTCAACGGTGACCGTCTTGCCCTCGAAGGCAGCCTTGGTCTCGTTGGCGGTAGCCAGACGGACGGCCTCGCGCTTGGCGATGTTGTTGCGACGCTCGTCAAGCTGCTTGAGGTTGCCCTTGGTGGCGGCAACAGCGAGCTTCTTGGGGAACAGGAAGTTCTCAGCGTAACCCTGAGCGACCTCTACGACGTCACCCTCGCCGCCCTTGCCCTTGATCTCATCGAGAAGAATAACCTTCATGATGCGTCTCCCTTCTTAGCCGCGGTCGCGGTTGCCACGAGAGGAAACCACGGGGACGGTGTACGGCAGGAGAGCCATCTCGCGGGCGCGCTTGATGGCGTTGGCGATGTCATGCTGATGCTGCGTGCAAGCGCCAGTGACGCGACGGGGCTTGATCTTGCCACGGTCGGTCATGTACTTACGGAGAAGCTGAGTGTCCTTATAGTCGATGAACTCAGTGTTCTCCTTGCAGAACTGGCAGTACTTACGACGCGGCTGACGTGCAGAAAAATCATTAGCCATGTCAAAATACCTTTCATTTGGCAACTTCGGCGAACCGAAGCCGCCTCTCACTCAAAAATAGGTGAACAACCCTTAGAACGGGATGTCCTCATCGTAGACGTCGACCGCGGGCGGCGTAGCCACCGGCGCGGCAGGACGTGCTGCGGGCGCGGGAGCTGCGGGGGCGTAACCGCCCTGGTCGTAGCCACCCTGGCCACCACGGGAGCTCATAAACTCGATCTCATCGACGATGACCTCAAGCTTGCTCCTGCGCTGACCGTCGCGCTCCCAAGAGCTGTAGCGCAGCTTGCCCTCGATCGCGACTTTGTTTCCCTTTGCCAGGAAACGGCTCACGGCCTCGGCGCGGGTGCCGAACATGGTGCAGTCCACAAAGTTGGGATAGTCCTCCCACTCGCCGGTCTGCGGGTTGCGGCGACGATCGTTCACGGCAACGCCAAAGGACAGAACCTGGGTTCCGCCGGCGGTGGCGCGCAGCTCGGGATCGCGGGTGAGGTTACCGGTGATGTTCACTCGATTGATGCTCATAACTCACTACTTCCTCTTGGGGCACAAGCCCAGTCCAAAACGACAGTCTTACTCCTGGTCGTCGCGACGGACGATCATGTGGCGGACCACAGCGTCGGTGATGCGCAGGACGCGATCAAGCTCGGCGATCTGGGTAGGATCTGCGTGGAAGTTGATGAGGGTGTAGTCACCATCGGTGAGGTCGTTGATCTCGTAGGCGAGCTTGCGCTTGCCCCACTCGTCAACGGAGTCGACCTTGCCAGCGCCCTCAGCGATCGTGGTATCGATACGCTTCATAACAGCGAGACGAGTCTCGGGGTCGAGCGACGGGTCAACAAAGAACAGCAGTTCATAAGCCTTCATATTGTCACCTCCTCTGGGCAAATGTGGCTTCAGGTCGTGAAGGTGCGCCTGAAGCAGGAAAAGACTTGGTAATAATATCTTTCAACCTCCCAGGCCGCAAGAATATGCAGCTACAACCTCATGACCTCCACATATGTCCATACTCGCACGACGTTTCATGCGCATTCCAACCAAATGCCGACCAAGAGCTTGACGGATTTGTGGACAAGATACGATGCCGCGGGGACAAGCTGAGCCAAGCCGCAGGTCAACGGACACAAGGCTGTGGTCGCAAAATGCATACCAGTGGCCCACAGCACCACCCAAAGATTTTTAAATTCATTGCCAAGTCGCTTATGAATACCCTTTTTGAACAATTGAGTTGATCAACCACGCTGGTCGGAAGCCGTTTTTTGGCACCTCAAACCCCACTGCAGCGCCAAGCGCGGCCAAGCGTTTTAAAAAATGCCAACTTTTCTGTTTGCACTTTGCGATTCCTCGTGTATACTGACTTTCGCATTTAACGGAGAGTTGTCCGAGTGGCCGAAGGAGCACGATTGGAAATC
>URIE01000037.1 GCA_900547805.1 uncultured Collinsella sp. | reverse complement strand
TGCCAGCCCCTTACGCTCTGGTGCAAGTTTGTTTACTGTGGGGCATTCTCGCACGAAACGTTCAACCTATTTGCCCAGAGCGCATGTTGGTTTGGTGAGCGGCTCTAGTAGTCGGTGAAAGTGAGGGGGTTATTGGACTGCGACGAACTTCTTTGGCCTGCCGGCGTGGCGTTCTTGGGCGGCGTAGCGCTCGATGCTGTCTATCGTTATCATCCGACGGCCGTCGACGAGTTCAACATCGAGCTTTCCGGCTTTGACCAGCGCGGTAATCCGCGGAGCGGAGACTTTGAGGTCCAGCGCTGCGTCTTTAAATGTTCGGCACGCCGCTTCCCGAGCGTCCTCGTGGTCGATTTCGACTGAAAGGGCCACGACCTCGGCCGAGCGTTCGTACCCTGCCGGAGTCAAACCGTTGTTGAGGTCGTCGGCCAAAAACGCCATCAGTGCCTCGGTGGCATGGGCAATCGCTTCTTCGCGCGTATCGCCATCGGCAAAGGCGCCGGGAATCTGCGGGAAGCTAGCGCAGTAACCGTCGTCTTCTTTTATGAGAACGCAGTCATAGGTAAATCGCTGCCTCATTTTGCCTCCAACTACCATCCAGCTTGGCGACGAATACTTGCCCATGTGCCCTTCTTTGGTCGATCGCCACCAGAGCCGTTCACGGTGACAACACGGTCACCAGAAACATACTTAGCATGACTACCGACTTGCGCGACCTTCACGAATCCATCGTGCTTGAGTAGGGCAATGATTTCCCGAAAGGTAGGGGGTTGCATGGGCCGACCTCTTTCAGCCGTCCTAATTATAAACTAATTTATAATTTTTGCTAACCAGTTAATAAATATTACTGGCGCTGTTTGGGCTCGGTGACGATGGCTCGGACGATGCGGGGGCGATCGGTGAGGTCGTGGACGATGCGCACGTCCGACAGACCCGCTTGGCGGCAGAGCTCGGCCGCAGCGTCGAGCGCGCCCTCGTAGAGCTCGCAGGCAAAGAGGCCGCCGGCGCGCAACATGTAGGGCGCCGCGTTGAGCAAGCGGCGGAAGATATCGAGGCCGTCGGCGCCACCCTCGAGCGCCAGATCGGGCTCAAAGTCCTTGACCTCGTGCGGCAGCGAGCGCATGACATCGGTGGGGATGTAGGGCGGGTTGGAGACGAGTACGTCAAAGGTGCCCCACTCTTCACGGGGAATGGAGCTCACCAGGTTCGTGAGACTGAAGGCGACCTCGTCGGACGTGAGCCCGAGCGCATCGCGATTTTTGGTGGCCAGATCGATGGCGCGCGGCTCGATATCGGTAGCGGTGCAGGTAACGTGGCCGCGTCGCTCCCAGGCAAGCGAGAGCGAGATGCAGCCCGTGCCGCAGCCGACCTCGAGAACGCGGGCGATGCGGGGCTCGGTTGGAGCAGGCGCAGCGGCATCCTGAGCTGAAGCCATCTTCTGATCGGCACACTCGATGGCGATGCCGTATTCGTCGAGCTCGGGCTCGGCGGCTTTTGCGGCTTCGGCTTCTGCTGCCTGCGCGGCGGCTTCCTCTGCCTCGCGGTCGGCCAGCTCCTCGGCATAGGCACGGCTACCGAGCACGTCGCTACCCAGCGCAGCCTCATCGGCGGCCGTCAGGTTGGCAGCACGGCGCTCGGCGGTCGCGCGTTCGTCGGCCAGCGCCGCTTCGGCTTTGCGGGCCTGCTCGACCTCATCGTTCCAAGGCAGCTCAACACGCTGACGGGCAGCAGCCTCGGGGCTCAGCACCTCGGTATCCAGATAGTTCAGGACTTCTTCGACGAGCATCTCGGTCTCGGGGCGCGGGATGAGCACGCCGGGGGCGCACGCGACGTCGATCATGCGAAACTGCGTGCTGCCGGTGATGTACTGCAGCGGCTCGCCCTTGGCGCGACGAACGACGGCCGCGTGCATGGTCTCGAGCTGGGCCGCGTTAAGCGTCTCGTCCATGCGCATATATAAGTCGATGCGCGCCAGACCCGTAGCTGCGCACAGCAGCCACTCGGCAGAAAGACGGGGGTGCTCCTCGCCGCGCTCGGCTAGGTACTCCTTGGTCCACTCGAGACAACGCTTGATGGTCCAGATCTCGTTTGCCATGGGGTCCTCCCCTCTTAAGCGCCGGGCGGCGCGCGAATGTCGGAGCAGATTGTACGCGAGGCCAGCGCTTGGCAAGGGACGATTGAAGGCGATTATCGATAATCAGCCCAGAATTTTGCTTGGAGCCTGCCTAGAGCGTTCATTCGTCGACGTCTAAATCTGCATCCGTCAAGCTTTTGGCAAGGTTGCCCCAAAACTGACCAATATCTAACCAAGAACTTGCCAAATCACTTGACGCGCGACCCATCAAAAATCGCCCCGCGACTTCTTGGACAATTTTTCGAGCAATATTTTCGATAGCAGATATATGCCGTCAATTACCTTAAGCAGGTAAGCAGCTCAAATGCCATAACAGCCGACTGAATAACATCTCAAAGCAATGTACCCAACCTAGTCATTTAAGAACGTCCCCAATGACTACCTTGGAAACCCCGCAGGTTGAGCATAAGTCAGCGAAAACGCCCCTAAGCGAGCAAGGTGACGTGAAAGAGGAGGGAAGCGTACTTTGGTACGCGACCGACGATTGAACGTCAGATTGCCGCTTAGGGGCGTTTGCAGCGTCGGTAGGTTACGGCGTTCTACGAACGCCGTAACCTACAAAGCGTCAGCGCAGCGCTTACAGATATGAGCGTGGCCGTTGGACTCGCCAACGGTGGTGCGGTAGTTCCAGCAACGGTCGCAGCACTCGCCCTCGGCAGCTTCAATGGCAACGGAGAGTTCCTCGCCCTGGGTCAGCTCAACATCGGAGACGATGTAGAACTCGGCCAGGTCGACGGCCTTATCACCGGTCAGCAGCGCGTACATCTCGGCGGGAACGACCGCCTTGACGCGGACCTGCTGGCTCTTAGTGAAGGTGCCGGCAGAACGGGCATCCTCAAGGGCCTTGGTCACGGCGCTACGGAGCTCGAGCGAAGCCTCGAGCACGCCCTCAAACTCATTGGCCTCGTCGACCGTGATGGGCGACTTGTACCAATCGAGCAGCGCGGCGTACTTCTGGTGATCGACGCAGCCGGCGGGCGCATATGCCATGGCCTCGTCGACGGTATAGGACAGGATCGGCTGCAGGTCGCGCATGAGCATCGAGAAGAGCTCGGCCAGCACGGTCTGGGCACTGCGGCGCTCGAGCGAGCCGGGCTTGTCGCAGTACAGACGATCCTTCAGGGCGTCGAGATACACGTTGGAAAGCTCGGTAACCACGAAGTCATAGAGCGCACGGTAGGCGCGCGGGAACTCATAGCTGGCGTAGGCGTCGTCGACCTCGGCCTGGACCTGGGTCAGACGGGCAACCATGAGCTTGTCGAGCGGCAGCAGGTCGGCAAAGGCGACGCCGTCGGTCTCGGGCTCAAACTGACCCTCGAGCTCGGAGAGCAAGAAGCGCAGCGTGTTGCGGAAACGACGATAGGCATCGGACGTACGAGCGAGAATCTCATGGTCGATGGAGACGTCGGAGCTGGTGTCGACGGAGGCAACCCAGAGACGGATGATGTCAGCGCCCATCTCGTCGCAGACCTTGTTGGGGTCGATGACGTTGCCGAGCGACTTGGACATCTTGCGGCCCTGGCCATCGAGCGTGAAGCCCTGCGAGACGACCGCCTTGTACGGAGCATGGCCGTTGGCACCCACCGAGGTGAGCAGCGAGCTCTGGAACCAACCGCGATGCTGGTCGGAGCCCTCGAGATACACGTCAGCCGGGTACTCAAGCTCGGGTCGATACTCGCAGACGGCCTTCCAGGACACGCCGGAGTCCCACCACACGTCGAGAATGTCCTTATCAGCCTTGAGGTGATGGCCGCCACACTTGGGGCAAACGCAAGCCTCGCCCAGGTAACTCTCGGGAGCGTCGGTGAACCAGGCGTCGGAGCCCTTCTCGTGGAAGAGCTTGATGACGGCGTCGAGCGTGGCGTCGTTCATGACCTTCTCGCCGCAGTCGGCGCAAGTGTAGCTGGGGATAGGCACGCCCCAGTTGCGCTGACGGCTGATGCACCAGTCGGGACGCTGCTCGACCATGGCGCCGATGCGGTTGGCCGCGTGGGCCGGATACCACTTGACGTTCTCGCGGACCTCTTTGCCAGCCTGCTCGCGCAAACCGGTCTTGTCCATCGAGACAAACCACTGGTCGGTAGCACGGAAGAGCACCGGGTGCTTGCAACGCCAGCAGTGCGGATAGCTGTGCGTGATCTTCTTCTCGAGGACTAGGGTACCGCGCTCGCGCAGGAACTCGATGATGTGCGGGTTGGCCTCATCGGTGTCCATACCGCTGAAGGGGCCACCGGTGCCAAACTCCTCGCCGGTGTAGAACTTGCCGTCGTCATCGACCGGCATGCAGATGTCGGTGATGCCCTCCTTGAGGCAGGCAAAGTAGTCGTCGACGCCGTGGCCGGGCGAGTTGTGGACAATACCGGTACCGTCATCGACACCGACGTAATCGGCCAGCAGCGCCACGCCCTCGACACCGTCGAAGATCGGCTGCTTGTAGTGGATGTGGTGGAAGGTCTCGGCGGGAACCACATAGGGCTTGCCGTCGACCATAACCGGAGTGTACTCCCAGCCAAACTCCTCGCAGCACTTAGGAGCCAGGTCCTCGAGCATGACCTCGGCGCGGCCGTCGTGCTCAACGGCGACGTAGGCGGCGCCGGGCTTGAGGGAAACTGCCTGGTCGGAGGGGATGGTCCACGGCGTGGTCGTCCAGATGATAAAGTCGACCGGGCCGTCGAAGTTCTCGAGACCGGCGGGCTTGGAGGTCATCTCAAAGCGCACGAAGATGGACGGGCTCGTCTCGTCGGAGTACTCGATCTCAGCCTCGGCCAGCGCGGTGTGGCAGTGCTTGCACCAGTGGACGGGCTTGTGGCCGCGATAGATCATGCCCTTGTCGAACATGGCCTTGAAGACCTCAATGTCGGCGGCGTCATGCTGGTGATAGAGCGTCAGATACGGGTTGTCCCAGTCGCCAAGCACGCCAAGGCGACGGAAGCCAGCCTTCTGGAGCTCGATGTTCTCGACAGCGAACTTGTTGCAAAGCTCGCGGATCTTAGCCGTGGAGGTCTGGTTGAACTTCTCGGTGCCGAGCTTCTCCTCGACCTTATGTTCGATCGGCTGACCGTGGCAGTCCCAACCGGGAACATAGGGAACCTCATAGCCCTGCATCATCCAGTAACGGTTGATCATGTCCTTGGAGATCTTGTTCATGGCGTGGCCGATGTGGATCGGGCCGTTGGCGTACGGAGGGCCGTCGTGCAGCACGAACTTCTTGTGACCCTCGTTCTTCTTTAGAACTTGCTCGTAGACCTTGTTGTCCTGCCAGTCCTTGAGTCGCTTTGGCTCGGACTTGGAAAGACCGGCACGCATGGGAAATCCGGTTTTGGGCAGATTCATCGTCTGCTTGTACTCGTTTGCCACGGTACCCCTTTCTTGTCATGGGCGCGCACGCCCTCTGGGCACCAAAAAAGCGCCCGTCCCTACAAGCTGGGACGAAGCGCCACAAAACGGACAGTCTGTCCGTAAAAGCTCTTCGCTTAACCACCCAGCTTAGATGCCCTCGCTCGCGTCGCCGCGCGCTCGCATCCGTTACTCGGCTGGTCTGTATCGACGACCATCTCGGCGATGTCTACTAAGACGAACCTGCGCGGCACGTCCGTTGGGACCGCAGCTCCGGGGTGATTTTCATCGGTCGCATGCACGGGTTCTCAGCGCTCCCCGCTCTCTGTAGCATGCGGACGGCCGACTACTCGTCCCCATCAACGCTTATGCGGAGTATGCTAGCACGTTCAGCGCCGGCGAAAAACCCTCAACACTGGTTTTATACGTTCGAAATTTCTCGCGGCTGTGGACCTTCTCTTGGAGCAAAATACCTGAAAGCACTTTATCGAACGAAAGAAGGTTGCTATGCGCACGATTGGAATGAGCGACTACACCGTTGGCGAGGATTGTTTTACCGAGTTGCCCGCCGCGCTGGCAGAGTACGGAACGACCAAGGTCGCCATCATCGGCGGCAAGCGAGCCCTGGCTGCGGCGCTGCCGGGCATCGAGGCTGCGCTGGCAGGCACCGACGTCGAGATTCTGGAGACGCGCGTCTACGGCACCAACAGCACGCGCGCCAATATCGCCAAGGTCGTGAACTCCCCCGCTTGCCAGCAGGCAGACGTGCTTATCGCCTGTGGCGGCGGCAAGGCACTCGACACCGTGAAGACCGCAGCCATCGAGCTCAAGAAGATCGTCTTCACCGTCCCGACGATCTGTTCCAACTGCTCGGCCGCGACCGCCATTGCCGTCGTGTACAACGACGACGGCTCGCTCGAGGGATATTCGTACCCCAACCGACCTGCGCATATCTTCATCAACCCCAAGATTATCGCCGAAGCTCCGGCGGAGTACTTTTGGGCCGGCGTGGGCGACGCCCTGTCCAAGCAGCCCGAGGTCGAGTACGCCACGAGCGCCGGCAACCTGGAGCACACCGCCGGCCTTGGCCTGGCACTCGCCCACACCTGCTCCGAGCCTCTGTTTACTTATGGCGTCCAGGGTCTTGAGGACGTGCGCCGGAATCTGTCGAGCGAGGCCGTCAAGCAGATCGCGCTCGACATCGTGGTCAACACGGGCTATGTCTCGAACCTGACCAACCAAAACGATTACTACTACAACTCGAGCGTGGCGCACGCGTTCTACAATGCGACGTGCAGCATTCCGCGCGAGGGAACCTATCTGCACGGTGAGGTCGTGAGCCTGGGCGTGCTCGTGCTGTTTGCCTATACGGGCGATACCGAGAGCCTTGAACGCTACGCCGCCTTTAACAAGCAGATGGGCCTGCCCGTAACGCTTGAGCAGGTCGGACTTTCCGAGGCCGACATCCCTGCCCTGTGCGAATACGCACACGCCACCAACGAGTGGAAGCAAGGCAACCCGGAGCCCTTCACCGACGAAAAGTTCGCCGCCGCCATCAAGGCCGCCAACGCCTACGGCCACACGCTCTAGGCCTAGCCCAAAACCACCACAAGGGAGCAGTGCCCTTGTGGTGGTTTTTTATTGCTCCAGCATGCTGGGGTCGAACTCGCTAGCTGGTATAACGCGATAGCCGTGACGCAGCAATAGATCAACGAAGACGCCGTTGCCCGCGGTGAGCGTACCGCTAAAGGTACCGTCGTAGATGCGACCCGCGCCGCACGAGGGACTGCGGTCCTGCAAGACGCACGCAGCAATCTCGGACGGGCCGCCCGCCTGCTCGCACATATCGAGCGCACGTTGGGCACCCAGGCGAAATTCGCGATCAACCGAGATGCCCTCGCAGGTACGAACCTCGCCGTTCACAATCTCGGACGGCTTGCGCGGCGTGGGCAGGCCGCCAAAGACCTCGGGGCACACGAGGAGGACCTCGGTCCCCGTGCGCTCGCAAGCCTCGACCAACGCGCGGTGGTAGTTATCGAGCCCGTTATACTTGCAGCTCTCGCCCATCAAGCAGGCGCTCACCACGATCTTCATATACAACACTCCCCACGCAAAACGCCCCATTTGAGATGGACACTCAAATGGGGCGATTGACACTGCGCAACTAGTATTACTGTTGCTTGGGCATCAGCGGATTCTCGCGCGTGAGGAGGTTCATGAACTCCTCGCCCGTGATGGTCTCCTTCTTATACAGATAACGAGCCAGCTCGTGGAGCTTAAACTTGTTCTCCTTCAGAATCTGCAAAGCGCGGTCGTGCGCATCCTCGATCAGCTTGGCGACAATCGCGTCCACACGCTCGGCCGTACCGGGGGCGCAGGTGAGCGACGTGTCCTGATTGAGATACGCGTTCTGCACGGTACCGAGCGCCATCATGCCAAACTCGTCGGACATACCAAAGCGCGTCACCATATTACGGGCGAGCTTGGTGGCCTGCTCGATATCGTTGGCGGCGCCGGTCGTCATCTCGCCAAAGATGAGCTCCTCGGCCGCGCGACCACCGCAGTAGACGGCGAGCTTATCCAGGACCTCCTGGCGCGTGGTCAGGAAGCGCTCGTCCTCCTCGACCTGCATGGTGTAGCCCAGGGCACCGCTCGTGCGCGGAACGATGGTGATCTTCGTGACCGGCGCAGAGCCCTTCTGGCGAGCGGCAACAATGGCATGACCGATCTCATGGTAGGAAACGACCTGCTTCTCGTGGTCGGAAAGCACCGTGGACTTACGCTGTTGGCCGGCAATGACGACCTCCACCGACTCCTCGAAGTCGTCCTGGGTTGCACGCTTGCGACCTTCGCGAACGGCGCGCAGGGCGCCCTCGTTGATGATATTGGCCAGGTCGGCGCCCGAGGCACCGGGCGTGGCGCGGGCAATCGCGGTCAGGTCGATCGGCGGCTCGGTCTTCACGCTCTTGGCATGCAGCTCGAGGATGTTCTTGCGGCCGGTCAGATCGGGCAGCTCGACGGGGATGCGGCGGTCAAAACGACCGGGGCGCAGTAGAGCGGGATCGAGACTGTCGGGGCGGTTGGTTGCGGCAAGGACAACGATACCCTTATGGTTATCGAAGCCATCCATCTCGGTCAGCAACTGATTGAGCGTCTGCTCGCGCTCGTCGTTGCCGCTAAAGCCGCCGCCATCGCGCTTCTTACCGATGGTATCGATCTCATCGATAAAGACGATACACGGTGCCTTTTCCTTGGCCTGCTTAAACAGGTCACGAACCTTAGCAGCGCCGCGACCGACAAACATCTCAACGAACTCAGAGCCCGAAATGCTAAAGAACGGAACACCGGCCTCGCCGGCAACAGCCTTGGCAAGCAGGGTCTTACCGGTACCCGGAGGGCCAACAAGGAGAGCACCACGCGGCAGCTTGGCGCCGATCTCCTCGTAGCGCTGCGGCTTCTCCAGAAAGTCGACGACCTCCTTGAGAGACTCCTTGGCCTCTTCCTGACCGGCGACGTCCTTAAAGGTCACGCCCACGTCCTTGGAGGCGATCACGCGCGCGCCGGACTTACCCAGTCCGCCGCCGCCAAAACCGCCGCCGCCAAAGTTCATCGACGGGCCGTCATCACCCATAGCCTTCTTCATACGGCGGTTGAGCCACCAACCGATAAGGAAGAAGATGGCCATGGGAAGGATAAGCGTGAGCAGGTAGTAGGTCATCAAACCCGAGTTTTTATCGGGAACGACCGACTCCAGCGAAGCGCCAGACTCAAGCACGCGATCGGTAAAGCCCGCGTCATTCGGCACACCGGTCGTCTTGTAGGCGATGTTCTCGTCCTCGCCCTTCTTGGTGTAATAAATCGAGTAATCGTCCGTGTTGTACTCGACCTTGTCGACGCTCTTCTTATCGAGCGCTTTGACAAACGTCGAGTAATCGGTCTTCGTAATCTGCTGCGTGTGACCGATGTTGGGGAACAGAACGGTCGAGAGCACGAGGTAGACGACGAAGGCGATGAGCACGTAGAGAATCATATTCCGTCTACGTTTGTTGTCATCCATCTCCATCTGCTTGAACTCCATCTACTGGGGTTGATAATGCTTTCTAGAATACCCAACCCGGACGGCGATAAACCGACGCCGGGCACGAAAGGACAGAGATGGCATCACTGTAAGTCGGCAAGGTTCAAATCTATACAGGCGACGGCAAGGGCAAGACGACGGCTGCGCTGGGGCTCGCGCTGCGCGCGACGGGCTACGGGCTCGACGTTCTTAGGCTGCAGTTTGCCAAGAAACTGCACTGCGCCGAACACGATGCCGCGCCGCGCCTGGGGCTGCGCATCGTACAAGCTGACCGCGACGCGCCCGAGGCTTGCGCCGCACAGATCATGGAGCTCGCATGCGAGCAGATATCACAGGTCGACGTTCTGATTTTGGACGAACTCGGCGAGGCCATGCGCCGCGGCTTCGTGACACGCGAGGATGTCGAAGCGCTGATCGCGATAAAGCCCGCCACCACGGAACTCGTGCTCACCGGCCGCGGGCTGCTGCCGTTGGCCGACCTCGCGGACTTAGTCACCGAAATGCGCCCCGTCAAACACTACTTCGACGAAGGCCTCCTAGCCCGCCAAGGCATCGAATACTAATTGGTTCGTTTTCCGCCAACACCTACAGCTCATAAGGAAGTTGCGGTGGAATAGTTCTTGTTTGACGGTCCGCAAGGGCTTTTTAGGAACTATTCCACCGCAACTTATCAGGGACAACCGACGGATGAGCTAGGCGGTGGCGCGGCCTAGCCAGTTGCCGCTGTGGTGGTAGATGGTGAACATCGTGGCCGTAATGAGCCAGGTTACGGGGTAGACCAGTAGTAGATGCTCGAGCGACGGATCGAAGGGCATGATCGCAAACACCCAGATCACCCTCAAGACAACGGTGCCAAAGATGGTGAGCATCATAGGCTGCAGACTCACGCCGGCGCCGCGAATGGAGCCCGACGCGTTCTCGATAATGGAGAAGATCGCGTAGAACGGCGCGATGAAATGAAGAATCGTCGTGGTGTACGCCGAAATCGAAGCATCGTCGACAAACAGACGCGACAACGGACCCGAGAACACCAGCAGCACGGCAGACAGGCCACCAATGAGCATAAACGACAGCACGAGCGACGTATGGTAGCCCTTGCGCATGCGCTCGTAGTTGCGCGCGCCAAAGTTCTGTGCCGAGAACGTGGTGATCGACACGCCGAGCGCCTCGGTAACCATCCAGATAATGCCATCCAGGCGCCCAGATAGACCCCAAGCAGTCGTGACATCGGCGCCAAACGAATTAACCGACACCTGGATCAACACGTTCGAGATCGAATAGGCAGCCGATTGAAAACCGAGTGGCAGACCACACGAGATCATACTCTTGCAAATACCGCGATCGATGCCGAGCCTAGACAGCGAAAGACGCCATGCACCCGGAGCGCGCATCATGCGCAACACGATCATCGTTGCATTGGAGCAAATGGTCAGCGCCACTGCGATGCCACAGCCCAGCGCCTCCATATGCAACACAGCGACAAAGATGATATCCAGCACCACGTTAACCAGGCAGCCAGAGGCAATGATCACGGCGGGCCCGCGTGTGTCGCCCACGGCACGCAGCAGTGCGGTTCCCATATTAAGCAGCAGTGCCGCAACCATCGCGGCAAAATAACAGCGAGCATAGGCCACGCCCTCGGCCAATAGTTCATGCGGCGTGTTCATAAGCACCAGCATGGGCTCAACGAACACTATGCCAAGAATCGAGAAAACGATACCGCCCACCAGCGCAAGCGTCATGGCCGTATGGACCGAACGGCTCAGACGCTCATCATCGTGCTGGCCAAAAAACTGGCCCGTGATAACGGCACAACCAGCGCCAACGCCAACGCAAAAGCCAATGCAGAGCTCGGTGAGGACCATCGTGGCTTGAATGCCGCCCAGCGCGAGCTTGCCGCCAAACTGACCGACAATATAGGTACCGATAAGCGTGTAGGCCTGCTGAAAAAACGAACTAAAAAAGATGGGAACGCACAGCGAAAGCAGCTGCTGCCAAATAACACCCTGCGTTACATCGATAGCCGTAGATTTCCTAGCCACACGCCCTCCCCACAAGCGTACGTCAGTCAACAGAACTTCAATTGAATGGCAAAGCCACTACCAGCTTAGCACCGAGCGAGGACAGTAGAAACATCCCCGGTGGCAAAGCCCGAGAGCACCCACCTAGTGGTACAGTCCCGGCTGGTAGTGATACTCATTGCTCACGTGCGGGCACAGCTGCCAAAAGGCGACGGCGCTCGCCGCGGCCACGTTGAGCGAATCGACCCCGTGCGCCATCGGAATGCGCACGGCGCGGTCACAGCCCTCAATGGTCTTGGCTCCCAGGCCGGCACCCTCGGTACCCATAAAGATCGCCAGGCGATCAATCTCCTGCAGCACGGGATCGTCCAACGACACCGAATCATCCGTCAACGCCATGGCGGAACACGAAAAGCCGGCATCGTGCAGCGCCGCCAGCCCATCATGCGGCCATACGCGCGCCTCACTGCCAATACGCGTCCACGGCACCTGAAACACGGTGCCCATGCTCACGCGGGCCGAGCGACGATACAGCGGGTCACAGCACGTAGGACTCACCAAAATGCCATCGACGTTCAGCGCAGCCGCCGAGCGGAAAATCGCGCCGACGTTGGTGTGGTCGACAATGCCCTCGAGCACGCACACGCGCACCGGGCGCTCCCCCGCCGCCTCGACGACGCCGCCCAAGAACTCGGCTACCGGAATCTGACGCGGGCGACGGAAAGCCGCGAGCGCACCGCGCGTCACGTTAAAGCCCGTCAGCTGCTCCATAAGCTCCATCGAGGCCACGAACACGGGAACCGGGCCCGCACCTTCGCGTACCGCCAGGCGCTCAAACAGCGGCATCATCTGGTCGAGCCAGCGTTCGCCCAAAAGAAAGCTCACCGGCTCGTATCCGGCGCGCACTGCACGCTCGATGACCTTGGCACTCTCGGCGATAAAAATGCCCTTCTGCGGCTCCAGCACGCAGCGAAGCTCACGCTCGGTCAGTCGCACGTAGGCATCGAGCCGCTCGTCCTCGAGCGAATCGATTCGCAGCACCTCAACGGCATCAGTCATAGCAGCCTGCCCGCACCTTTCTTTACAGCAGATCTATACCAAACGAGGCGACGCTAAGCGCCGCCCCCTGCATTCAAATAACCCGATGATACCGTTCACGCCAGACGATTTACGCCTCAACGCGACGATACGTCACGAACTCATAATCGAGACCCTCGTCACCCTCGCCCGCGGCAATCGTGGCAACACCGCCACGCCTCGCAATCTCCCACGCGGGATCGGCATCCAGATCGGGAAAGTACGTATCCACGTCATGCACGCAGTGGTTATGCGTGACCTCGGCCTCGATGCAATACGGCAGAAACTGCCGATACACCTCGCCGCCGCCAATCACCCACGCAACGGGTTCATCGGCAACAACAGCCAGCGCCTCGTCAATGCTATGCACTACGTCGACACCCTCGGGCGCAAAGTCCTCGTCGCGCGTGAGCACAATGTTGCGACGGTTCTTGAGCGGACGCCCGCCGGGAAAACTCAGCAGCGTCTTCCGCCCCATGATGACCGGATGGCCCTTGGTACACGCCACAAAATGGCGCATGTCGGCGCGGTTGGACACCACCATATCGCCCTCGCAGCCAATGCCCCAATCGTCACACACAGCGACGATGGCAGAAAGCTCACACGTCATGCTCGTCACCTACACAGCAATGGGAATGTTTTTGACCTGAGGGCCGTGCTCGTAGCCCTCGACGATCAGATCATCGGTCGTAAACGCATAGAAGTCATGGACATCGGGGTTGAGCGTTACCTTAGGCGCCGCAAACTGCGGGCGCTCAATAAGCTCGCGGACGATATCAACATGACGGTCGTAAATATGAGCGTCGGCGATCACGTGCAGCAGCTCGCCGGGAATCATGTCGACCGACTGCGCCACCATCATCAACAGGATGGCATACTGGCAAACATTCCAGTTATTCGCGGCCAAAATATCCTGGCTACGCTGGTTGAGGATCATGTTAAGCGTCGGCTTATCATCCTGCGGGCGCTGCGTCACGTTATAGGTAACGCTATAGGCGCACGGATACAGGTGCATCTCGGACAGATCGCTGAACACATAGGTGTTCGTCATAATGCGACGGCTGTACGGCGTGTGCTTGAGGTCGTACAGCACGCGGTCCATCTGGTCGAAGTCGCCCTCGGCGTAATGGCTCTTCTGGCCAATCTGATAGCCGTAAGCCTTGCCGATGGAACCGGTCTCGTCGGCCCACTCATCCCAGATATGGCTGTTGAGATCATGCACGTTATTGGACTTCTTCTGATAGATCCACAGAATCTCGTCCATGGCAGACTTAAGCGCCGTACGACGCAGGGTGAGCGCGGGGAACTCCTCGCGCAGGTCATAGCGCGCCGTGACACCGAAGTTTTTAATGGTATAGGCAGGGGTGCCGTCCTCCCACACCGGACGGACCTTTTGGCCCTCGGTGGTGGTGCCATGGTCCAAGATATCGCGGCACATGGTTACAAACTGTTGATCAGCTTTGCTCATTGACCCTCCTGTCAGTCGCCTATAAGCGAGATTTATTGTAGCCCAGGCATACTCGACCCCACAGCCCTAACATAAGCCGTCATTTTCTGACATATGCCAAAAATACCTTGCGCCTAACGAGTAACGCGCTATTCTATTGTTGACATATGTCAGATAAGGAGTGTGCATGGCAGGAAGACGCGAAAAACTACGCCGCGTCGGGATCATCCCCGAATACCGCGGCTTTACCCCCGATGGCCTGGCCAGCGGAGACGCCATCGACATGACCGTCGACGAGCTCGAGGTGCTACGCCTGTGCGACCTGGAAGGTCTCAACCAAGAGGCGGTCGCCCAGCAGATGGGAATCGCCCGCGCCACGGTGGCGGCAATTTGCAGCCGCGCGCATCGCAAGGTGGCCAATGCGCTGGTCAACGGACGAGCGCTCGTCATCGAGGGCGGCAATATCGCGTACTCCCCCATCACCACAACGACGGCCGCATGGCCAGCAAAGGAGGTCGGCACCATGAGGGTGGCAACGACATACGACAACGGCAACATCTTTATGCACTTTGGACGCAGCGAGCAGTTCAAGATCTATGACATTCAGGACGGCAAGGTGCTCAACGAGCAGGTCGTGGGCACCGGCGGCACCGGCCACGGCGCTCTTGCGGGCCTGCTTGCCAACGGCGGCGTGGACACGCTCATCTGCGGCGGCATCGGCGGCGGCGCCATCAACGCGCTTACCCAGGCCGGTATCACGGTCTATGCAGGCGCCCAGGGCAGCTGCGACGCCTGCGTCGAGGCGCTCATCGCAGGCACGCTCGCACAGACCGGCGAGGCCACCTGCGACTGCCATGGCCACGACCACGAGCACACCCACGTGCATGGCGAGTCCTGCGGGTGCCACGGCCACCACGAGCACGAGGGTCACGAGGGCTGCGGCTGTCACTAACGACGCGACACCACGACCTCGGACAGCCCAATTAAACAAAAGCAGCGAAGGCCGCCCGGAACTCAATCCGGGCGGCCTTCGCCATATCAAGCTACACGTACAGCTCTACTTTTTATTGCGCATCTGCGCTTCCATCTGGCGCAGCAGGTCCATATCGGACTTGGGGCCGCCCGTTCCCAGGCCGCCCATACCGCCCAGACCCATGGCGTCCAGGCCGGGGATATTGGGCATGCGCATCTTCTTGCCCTTCTTACCCTTTTTGCCCTTCTTGCCGCCGGCCTGCGCCTGATTGGCCATCGTGCGCATGCGGCCCATCATCTTATTCATCTCGCCCCACTGCTTCATAAGGCTGTTGACCTCGGTGGGGGTCACGCCGGCGCCCTTGGCAATGCGTGCGCGACGCTGACCGTTGATAATGGAGGGACGCAGGCGCTCCTCCTTGGTCATCGACATGATGATGGCCTCGTTCTTATCGAAGATGCCCTCGTCCAGGTTGCCACCCATCTGGTTGAGCGCGCGCTGGCCGCCGGGGAGCATACCCAGGATGCCCTTCATGCCGCCCATCTTCTTGACGGCCTTCATCTGGTCGAGCATGTCGTTCATGGTGAAGCCCTCGCGCAACATGCGCTCGGCAGCTTCGAGCTGCTCGGCGTCGGCCGCTTCCTGGGCTTTCTCGATGATGCCGACGACGTCGCCCATGCCCAAAATGCGCTTGGCCATACGGTCGGGATAGAAC
>URIE01000036.1 GCA_900547805.1 uncultured Collinsella sp. | reverse complement strand
GGCGGTGTTGGCGCGCAGCTGCTCGGCACGGTCGATGATGTAGACCTTGGCCTTGGCACGGATGGGCGCCAGAGGCACGTCATCGAGCAGCTCGCGGGTCTGAGCGATGAGGTAGCCCGTGGCGCTCTCGGGCGTGTAATAGTGCACGTCGGGGTGCGTATGGCGGGCGACGCGCACGCAGCTATCGCATGAGCCGCAGCCATCCTGCTCGCACAGGAAGGCTTGGGCGAGCGCCCACGCGGCGTCGAGCTTGCCCGCGCCGGGCGCGCCCAAAAACAGGTAGGCGTGCGATGCGCGACCGCTGGCGACGGCATTGGTCAAAAAGTCGCGCACGCGCTCTTGGGTGTCGAGCTTGGCCAGCAGGCTTGCCTGAGCGGGGGCCATGTTACTCGGCCTCCTGGGCAAGCGCGGCGGCGACGGCTTCCTGCGGAATGTCGAGACCGTACGCGCGAACCTGCTCGACCGTCTGCGCGAAGACGTCTTCGATGGACGCGGTCGCGTCGATGAGCTTTACGCGGTTTGGTTCCTCGGCGGCAATGGCGCAAAATCCCTGGTAGACGCGCTCTTGGAAGGCCATGCCTTTTGCCTCCATGCGATCTGCCGCGCCACGGGCTGCCATGCGTAACGCCGCCTGCTCGGGTGTGATGTGGTAGACGAGCGTGAGCGCCGGATGCGTACCGGCGACAGCCAGGTTGTTGGCATCGCGTACCATCTGACGGTCGAGGCCATCGGCAAACGCCTGATAGCAGGTTGTGGAATCGTAGAAGCGGTCGCACAGGACCACCTTGCCGGCAGCAAGGGCGGGAGCTATGACCTCGTGCACCAGCTGGGCACGCGCCGCCTCGTAGAGCAGCAGCTCGCAGGTGTCACCCATCGCCGTGTTGGCGGGGTCGAGCAGCAGAGCACGGATCTTTTCGCTGATGGCGGTACCGCCCGGCTCGCGCAGGCTCACAACCTGGTGGCCAGCGAGTTCGAGCGCGCGGGCAAGCAGGCGCGCCTGCGTGGACTTGCCGGCGCCATCGACGCCCTCGAGCGTGATAAAGCTATGTTGAGCGGGCTCAAAAGCCATGGGCGCAGCCCCTTCCTACAAGGCGCGTAAATGCGATTTATAGCAACCAAGCCATGATACCCCAGTGCTCGGCGCGTCCCCAGTGGCTAAAGGCGCCTTTCCAAAGTTGCGGTGAAATAGGGACTGATTGAAGCTCTGAGACCGCCAAACAGTCCCTATTTCACCGCAACGTATGATGGGGAATTTTGGATGCTGGGTATAATCGTCGTATTGCATTGAAATGTGGCGAAAGGAGTGGCAATGTCTCGGTATTGCGCCTCGTGCGGCAAGCTTCTTGCAGACGACGCCAAGTTCTGCACCTCGTGCGGTGCACCCGTTGAGCAATCGGCCGCGAGCAATGACCAGCCCGCGTTTGAGCAGACCGGCTCCCTTGATACGCCTCAAACCAAGGCGGACGACCCTCTCGCCTATCGCCCCGACCCCGCCGCAAGTGCTGTGTCGGTCGAGACCACGCAGCGCATCCCTGTCGTGGGCGGTTCACCTCAGCAGCAGCCGGCACCTGCATACGCACCCGCTCAGCCACAAGCGCCCGCTCCCAAAAAGAGCGGCACCGGGCCGCTTATCGCCGTTATCGTTGTGCTGGTGGCGATCATCATCGCCCTGGTCGTTTTCTTTGTGATCAAGCCTTTCGACAACGCCGCCACGCAGACGACTGCCGAGGTAGCTAAGCTGCACCATGACGTCGACGACGATGACCTAGAGCCTCTCGGCGATCCCGACAGCCTGTACGACGACGATGACGATGACGACGAGGATGGCGGCGAAGCAACGCTCTCCGAGCAGAACCTCTACCGCCGACTGAGCGAATACTACGACCTGCTCGAAGACCTCGACAACTACGTCCGTGGCTGCGCGCAGAACTTCAACGGCAGCTATCTGGAAGAGGATCGAACCACCCGTCAAAATCTCGCCGACGTCGCCGAGCGCACGGAGGACACCATCGATCAGTATTACGACATCGTCGAGGACCTAGACGTCCCGACGAGCTCCAAGAACTACAGCTCCTGGAAGGACATCATCGCCTTGTACGACGACCTGGACCACCGCATTGACGCAATCTGTGACGCCTGGGAAATCAGCCTGAAATACGCCAAGCCTGCGGACCACAAGAATGAGATCGTGGCGCCGCTGTCGCGCGACAACGTGGCGGGCACCAATGACAATAAGTACCGCCTAGACTTTGAGGAGCGCTATCCCGGCGCCAAACCCGTCGAAGTGAACTAGTCACATGCGACGGTCTTAAACGACTAGTCATTAAAGAACGTCCCCAATGACTACCTAAAAAACGAGCGAGGATCGCGGGACCCTCGCTCGTTTTTGTTTTGGGCAATGTTTCGACTGCGCCGCTACTTGTCGGCGGCTGCTTTCTTGGCAGTCGACTTCTTCGCGGTCGCCTTCTTGGCGGCAGTGGCTTTCTTAGCCGTCGTCTTCTTGGCCGCCGTCGTCTTCTTGGCCGTGCTCGCCTTAGTCGTGGTCTTACGGCCGCGGACGGGCTTCTTCTCCTTGGTCGGGCAGTCCATGTTCACGCAGATGCGCCACGGGCCGCGCGCCGTGTTGACCACCACGATGGGGGCGCCGCACTCGGGGCAGGTCTCACCCGTCGCCTCGAGCTTACCGCGCGCCGGCAGCGGATAGCTCACGCCGCAGTCATCGTAATTGGTGCAACGGATAAAGCGCTTGCCGCTCTTCTCGCTCTTGTGCGCAATCAGGTCGCCATGGCGTCCGGCCTCGGCGCACACCTTGCACTCGCCTACCTTAAGGTCAGGCTCGTAGTTGGTGGGGCACGTGGGGTTCACGCAAATCTCGAAGGCCTTCTGGCGGAACGGCTGGCACTTAATGCGCGGCGCGCCGCACTCGGGGCACACGGCTGCCTCGCCCTCGAGCGGGCTCACCTTGACGCCGCTCGGCACCGGATAGGTCACGTCACAGTCGGGCCAACCCATGCAGCCAATGAAGCTGCCACGGGTCTTGGCGCTCGTCTTCATAACCAGGTCCTTGCCGCACTTGGGACAGCTGCCCACACGCGCGTCGGCCGTGACGGCGTCGCTGATGGCGTCGCCCAGCTCCTGCGTGTGCTTGAGCAGCTCATCGAGCACGCCAGCCAGCAGCGCGCGCGAGTGCGTCACGACATGCTCTTCGGTATCCTCGCCGCGCTCCACACGGGTCATGTCGCCGTCGAGCTCACTGGTCATATCGGGGCTCGTGATGCGCGGGGCAAACTGCGTCAGCGCATCGATGATGGCGATGCCCAGCTGGCTCGGCTCCACGGGATCGTTTTTGAGGTAGCGCACGGCATACAGGCGCTCGATGATGCTCGCGCGCGTGGACTTGGTGCCCAGGCCGCGCTTCTCCATCTCCTGCACGAGCTTGCCCTGGCTGTAGCGCGCGGGCGGCTCGGTCTGCTTTGCCTCGAGCTTAATGTCGAACACGTCGACCGTATCGCCCTGCTCAAGCGGCGGCATCTGCTCGTCGCGCTTGAGTCCATACGGGTATGCCTCGCGGAAACCCGGGGTCACGAGCACATCGCCCGAAGCCACGAACGGCTCGCCGTTCACATCGAGCTCGAGCTTGGTGTTCTCGATGGTCGCGGGGCCCATGAGCGTCGCCAGGAAGCGACGGGCGATAAGGTCGTAGAGCTTGCGCTGGCCGCCGTCGAGCGTGGACGGATCGCCCTCGCCCGTGGGATAGATCGGAGGGTGGTCGGTGGTCTCAACCTTGCCGCGCGTGGGCTTCATGGGACCGGCGAGCACCTTTTTGCACACGGGCGCCAGCGCCGGGTTGATCTTTGCCAGGTCGCTCACCACGGCGCCCAGGTCGAGCGTCGCGGGGTACACGGTGTTGTCGACACGCGGGTAGCTGATGAGACCCGCCATGTAGAGGGATTCGGCGATGCGCATGGTACGCGCAGGCGAGATGCCCTCGGCCGCGGCGGCAGCCTGCAGCGAGGTCGTCGCAAATGGCGTGGGCGGCTGCTGCTTGCGCGAGCGCTTGGTCACCGCAGCGACGGTTGCCGTCGTGGCGCCGTCGACGTGGCCGTACGCCGTCTCGGCGGCATCTTTGTCGGTAAAGCGCGCCGTCTTGTGCGCGATCTTAAAGCGATCGTCCTCGGCAGCGCCCTGCGCGGCACCCATGCCGCGAATCTGCCAATAGTCCTCGGGCACAAACGCCATGCGCTCGCGCTCGCGCTCGACCACCAGGGCAAGCGTCGGCGTCTGCACGCGGCCGGCAGAGCGCACGTTGCCAAAGCCGCCAAACTTGGCGAGCGTCAGATAGCGCGTGAGCACCGCGCCCCAAATGAGGTCGATGTGCTGGCGGCTCTCGCCGGCGTCGGCCAGGTTCTGGTCGAGCGAGACGAGGTTATCGAAGGCCTGCGTGATCTCGGCCTTGGTAAACGAAGAGTACTGGGCGCGGGCGACCGGCAAGTCCGGCGCGACCTCGCGCACCTTGTTGAGAGCGTCCGAGCCGATCAGCTCGCCCTCGCGATCGAAGTCCGTGGCAATGATGACGCTGTCGGACTTCTTGGCAAGGTTCTTGAGCGAACGAATGAGCTCCTTCTCGGCCGGCAGCTTAATGACGGGCGCCCAGGTGAGGTACGGCAGGCTCTCGAGCTTCCAGCCCTTGATGGAGATACCGTCGGCAAGGAACGGCTTGCGCTTGGTGTCGTAGGGCGGACGGGCTAGACCGTCGGGCATATCGGCCGGCAGCATCTCTCCGTCCTCGGTCACCGAATACCAACCCAGCTTTTTATCGAACAGCACGCTGTCGCAAAAATCGGGCGCCAGGATGTGACCGGCCAGGCCGATGGTCACGCACTCCTCGCCCTTCCACTCAAAACGGTAGATGGCGGTGTTGTACACCTTGTCCTTTTTGGGCTTACCCGTGGACAGACGCTCAGCGATCTGACGCGCGGCGTCGTTTTTCTCGGCGATGATGAGCTTCAAAAGAGGCTCCTATCTCATATCTCTGCGGCTACGCCCGCCTTTTGGCGGCCGACTTACGCCCTTGCTTGCTCAATCTGCCCGATGAGCCAATCGCACCAGGCATCCATGCCCTCGCCCTTGCGCGCGCTCACGGCAAACCGCGGCGCCTGCGGATTGAGGTCATTGAGTGTCTTAGTATACCTATCCATGTCAAAATCGAAAGCCGGGGCCACGTCGACCTTATTGAGCAGCTGCGCACCGGCGTGCTGGAAGATGCCCGGGTACTTGATGGGCTTGTCGTCGCCCTCGGGCACCGAGAGAATCATGATGGACAGGTTCTCGCCCAGGTCAAAGTCGACCGGGCAGACCAGGTTACCCACGTTTTCGATAAAGATGACGTCGATGTTCTCCAGACCCACAGCCTGGTCGAAGGCATCGACAGCCTCCATGATCATGTTGCCCTCGAGGTGGCACAGACCGCCCGTGTTGATCTGGATGGCGGGCATGCCGGCTTCCTTCATGGTGATGGCGTCGACATCCGAGGCGATATCGCCCTCGATGACGGCACAGCGCAGGCCGGCTTTGTCACGCAGGCGCTCGTTGGTGCCCAGAATCGTAGTGGTCTTGCCCGAGCCAGGGCTCGACAGCACATTGATCACATAGGTGTTTGTCTCTTTAAATCGCTGACGCAACTGATCTGCCAGGCGCTCGTTGCGCGACAGAATCGGCGACGCGATATCAATCGTTTTCTCGGCCATACTCGGCACTCCTTACTTTGGCCCCTTTATACCCCATCACCAGATGGCTAGCGGGCTAATCTTCGGGGGTTTCGATTTCAATACTTGCGATGTCGAGCTCGCGACCGTGCAGCAGGCGCACGTTGGCGCCGCCACATTGGGGGCAGCGGCAATGGAAACGGTCGTGCTCAAAGACCTCGCCGCAGTCCAGGCACTCGCTTTGTGGATGGACTTCCTCCACGGCAAGCTCGCAGCCGCGCGTGAGTGGATCCTCGTCGCGAAACGTCTCCCACGCAAAGTCGAGCGCCTCGCGCACGACCTCGGTCATATCCCCGATACGAAGCGTTACCAAAACGGCGCGCAAGGCCCCCGCCCCACGCGCCGCGCGAATCACTGTATCGAGTATGCCGTTGACAATGCCAACCTCGTGCATACCGATTTACTCCTCGTCGTCCTCATCGTCCGAGAACAGGTCCAGACGGCTCACGAACAGGCCCTCCTTACCCTCGCGCGCGGTAATGACCACGCGAGCGATGGCGAGCGAAATCTCGTAGAGCGAGAGCAGGGCGCCATACATGAGACCCAGCGTAACGGGCGAGCCGTCGGGCGTGATCACAGCCGAACCCACGAGCAGGCCTACGTACACGTAGCGCCAGGCACTGCGGAAGGCCGCGTAGGACACGATGTGGAAGACGGACAGGTAGAAGATGATGAGCGGCAGCTCAAACGCCACGCCAAAGCCGATCATAAAGAGCAGCTCCATGTTGACGTAGTTCTCCAGGTCGGGCAGCGCCGTGGCGACGGCCGAGGTCTCGCCGATAAGCCACTCAAAGCCCGCAGGGATGATGATGAAGTAGCAGAAGATGGCACCCAGGAAGAACAGCACCGTCGAGGCGAGCACCGTGGGCACGACCCATTTGCGCTCGTTGGGACGCAGTGCCGGCAGGAAAAATGCCAGAATCTGCCAGATGATCATGGGCGTGCACATGACCACGGCCATCTTGATGGCCAGCGAGAAGCGCAAGCCAAAGCCGCCGAGCGTGGTAGTGATGTAGAACTTACCGTCCGGCACAAAGGAGCGGATGGGGTCTTCCAAGATGTCGAGCACCACGGGCGTGGCGAAATACAGCACGATGGCGGCGGCAAACACCGACACGACCACGATGGTCAGGCGGCGACGGAGCTCTCCCAAGTGATCGAAGAGCGGCATGCGCGCAGGTCCGATAGGCATTACTCATCGCCTCCCTTCGGGGCATCGGCAGCGGCATCGTCCTCGGCCTCGAGCTCGCGAGCGAGCTGGTCGACGACGGCCTTGCGCTTGCGGGGACGACGGGCGTAGAGGTCAGCCGTCGTGGGCTCTGCCGGCTCGGGCTCGGGCTCTGCAGCGGGAGCGGGCTCGGCGGCGTCAGCCTCGGGCTCGGCGCCCTCGGCCTTAGGCTCCTCGGCAATACCTTCGCCCTCGATAGCACCCTCGCTTGCGGCCTTCTCGGCAGCAAGACGGGCGCGACGCTCGGCAAAGGTCTCCTTCTTGGCGGGCGCTGCCGTCTCGGCGGCATCCTCGTCCGCATCGGAATCATCGTCGACAGCAGCAGCCTTCTTGGGCTTGACCGGGGCCGACGCGGCCTCGCTCACCGGATCGATAATCTCGGACTGAACAACGGCCGTCATCTTTTCCTGCGTCTCGCGGAACTGACGGATGGCACGGCCGATCGTGCGGCCCATCTGCGGGAGCTTATCCGGGCCAAACAGCAAAAAGCCGAAGACCACGATGATCGCGAGCTCACCCTCTCCAATACCAAACACACATACCTCCAAGGCTCGATGTGAGTCGAGCCCGCACCGCGCCATTCGGCCGGAACTCGTCTATTCATTCGGTCAAGTATAGCGCCCGGACGCCAAAACGTCCGAGCGCATCACAAACATATGCCAAACGGCACGCCCTTTTGGGGGCAAAGATTATGCAGCGGTGATCGAAATCTCCTGGTCGACACCCAACAGCTGGACCACGCGCATCACCGGGGGCTGCACATTGGTGCAGCTAAAGCGCTTGCCGTGGTCGACCGCGTGGTGTGCGGCGCCCACGAGCACGCCAATGCCCGTCGAATCGATGTAGCTCACCTGGGCAAAATCGAGCTCAACGGCCTCAGTGGGCTGCTCGAGCGCCAGGTCGATGGCATTGCGCAGGCTATCGGCGTTAGAGATATCGATCTCGCCGGTTACCTTAATGGTGTAAAGCTCTGGCGTGGGGTTGGTGGAAATACCCAAATCCATGTATACGCTCCTTTACGTATCGAAAGTGCGGATAGTACGGGAAGCCGCGCGTTAGGCGCGCTCGGCACGCGCAAGCTCGGCAGCGACAAGCTTAACGGCCAGCACCAGCACATCGAGCGCGGCCTCCAGGTCCTCGACCGTGGGATAGCTCGGCGCGATGCGGATGTTGGTGTCGCGCGGGTCCTTGCCATAGGGCCAGGTAGCACCGGCCGGCGTGAGCTTGACGCCCAGGTCGGCACAAAGCGCGGCGACCTTTTGGGCCGAGCCCTCGGGACCATCAAAGCTCACAAAGTAGCCGCCGCGGGGATGCGTCCAGGTAGCGCAGCCCGTCTCGCCCAGGCCCTCGGTGAGCTTGCGCTCAACGGCCTCAAAGCGCGGGCGCAAAAACTCGGCATGCTTTTTCATGTGCTCCTTGACCGCCTCGATGGTGGGAAGGAAGCGCACGTGACGCAGCTGGTTGAGCTTGTCGGCGCTGATGAGGCCGGCCTTCAGGCGCTTGGAGAACTCGGCGATGACCGCGGGGCTCGCACCGATAAAGCCGATACCGGCGCCCGGGAAGGTGATCTTGGACGTCGAGGCAAAGGCCACCACGCGGTCCTCGGTACCCGCCGCGCGAGCGAGGTCAAAGATGTTTGCAAGCTCGTCGGTCTCGTCGTACAGGTCGTGCACGCAGTAGGCGTTGTCCCAGAAGATGCGGAAATCGGGCGCGGCCGTGGGCATCTCGACCAGGCGACGCACGGTGTCCTCGCTAAAGGTGATGCCTGTGGGGTTGGAATACTTGGGCACGCACCAGATACCCTTGATGGAATCGTCGGCGGCAACGAGGCGCTCGATCTCGTCCATGTCGGGGCCGTTGTCGGTCATCGCGACGGGAACGTTCTCGATGCCCAAGTCGGCGGTAATGCCAAAGTGGCGATCGTAGCCGGGAACCGGGCACAGGAACTTGACCTTCTTGCCGTCGTGCGCTGCCTCGTAAGCCTCCCAAGGGTCGCTACCACACGAGCCGCAACGCCAGAACATACCGGCGATATCGTGCTCGATCAGCAAGCTCGACGAGCCCAGCACGAGCGTCTGCTCGGCGGGGCAACCCAGGAACTCCCCCGCTAGCTTGCGTGCCGAGGGAATGCCCTCAAAGCAGCCGTAGTTGGAGCAGTCGACGTTGCCGTCGTGCAGATCGGCATCGGCATTGAGAATATCGAGCATGGGTCGAGAGATGTCCACCTGGGAGGGCGACGGCTTGCCGCGGGCCATGTCGAGCGCCAGGCCCTTGGCCTTGACCTCGGCGACCTCGGCCTTGAGCGCCTCGATGGCGGCATCGAGTTCGGTGGTTTCCATCTTCTGGTAGATCGTCTGCATGGGTGCGACCTTTCACGAAGCGGTACGTTGCAATTCTTCTAAGTATAGACCGCCACCGTCGCAACGGTATGAAGCCGTGATAGATTAAGTCCATCGCAATGAATTACGAATCGCCGCGCATGCCGGCGTGAAGCGCCCAAGGAGGCACTATGGAGTACGGATCGTTCCAGGCCGAGGAATTCGGCGACCTGCAGCGCCTGGTCGACGGACTGTTTTACGACCGCCACGCCATCGACCGCCTGGATCTGATCGTACAGGCCGAGATCTTGGACCTGGCACCCGACCTCATGGAAATCGTCAACCTTTTGCCGCCCGGCTACTACGATCGCCAGACACTTTGCGACCAGCTCAACTCTGCCCTAGCCGCCCACGGCTGGGGCGCCGTCTACGGCACCGTGGAATAGCCCTTGTCATTGGGGACATTCTTAAACGACTAGTTTTAGGTCCTGTGTTCAAAAAAGCGCAAATATGAGTACTGTTACTTTTTTAGTGGCAGCGATTTTTGGCAAAAACAGCCCTTTTTGGCCTCGTTCGCCCTCTTTTTAAGGACCTTATTGTCATTTTCTAATCTACCGGCTACTCGTTAACGTACAAGCAGCATGTTGTTGTCCATTATTTTTAGTGCGTAAAATGAAACGCCGTTTGTGACAGTACTCACAAACGGCGTTTTTTGCACACGAGGGTATCCGGGGGCGCGTCCGGCCCCGGTTTTTACGCTCTTATTCGTCCTTGGGCGCGGGGTGTTTGCAAACCACGCTCATGTAGATCATGCCGAGCACGGCGGCGGTGACCGAACCGGCAAGGATGGCGGCCTTGGCAGCCAGAACCTCAAACTGGGCCGTCGGGAAGGCAAGGCCGCTGATGAGAATCGACATGGTAAAGCCGATGCCGCCCAGAATGCCCACACCGGCAATCATGTGCCAGTTGACATTGCGCGGCAGCTCACAGGCCCTAAGCTTAACCAGGGCAAACGTCATACCAAAGATACCGATCGGCTTGCCAAGCAGCATGCCAAAGTACACGCCGAGCGTCACCGGGTCGGTGAGCAGCGTGCTCATGTCCACGCCCACCAGGCGAACCTGTGCGTTCACGAACGCAAAGATCGGCAGGATCACAAAGTTGACCGGCGTGGAGATCAGACGCTCCATGCGGATGAGCGGCGGGGTCACGCGGTGCATGACGCGCTCGACCTTGGTGGTCGAGACGGTAAAGTCATGCTGGCCCAGGATGTGTGCCTCGTCGTCGTAGCGGTCATCGAGCAGCGGCAGGCACTCGCCCAGCCAATCGGTGAGGCTATCGAGCTTGACGCCGCACTTGGCCGGGATGGTAAAGGCCAAGATGACGCCGGCGAGCGTAGCGTGCACGCCGCTCTTGAACATGCAGAACCACAACAGCAGCCCCAGTACCGAATACGGGGCAAGGCGGTAATGCTGCGTCTTGTTGAGCCACACGAGCGCACAGGTCACAAGCGCGGCGGCGCCCAACCAAAACGGATTGGGGCTCTGACCGTAGAAGATGGCGATGGCGGCAATAGAGATGAGGTCGTCGGCGATGGCGAGCGTCGAGAAGAACACGCGCACGCCGTTGGGCACGCGATTGCCCAAAAGCGACAGCACGCCCAGCGCAAAGGCAATATCGGTTGCCATGGGAATGGCCCAGCCGTTGTGCGCGCCGGCATGGTTAAAGATCAGGTAGATGCAGGCGGGAACGACGACGCCGCCCACGGCCGCCAGCATGGGAAGCATGGCCTGACGCGGATTTTTGAGCTCGCCGACCGTCATCTCGTACTTAAGCTCAATGCCCACCAACAAAAAGAAAATCGCCATGAGGAAGTCGTTGACGAAAAGCTCAACGGTGAGACCGGCCGTAAGGTTGCCCAGGCCCACATACAGCGGGGTCTCCAAAAAGTGATGGATGGCCTCGTAGGCATCGGTATTGGCGCAAATGACGGCGGCGATGGCGGCGAGGACCATGACGGCGGCGGAAATCGTGCCGTTCTCGGCGATGCGCTCCCAGATATCGTGACGCTCAAAGCGCTTGCGCTCACGAACGTTGAACAGCTGCTCAGTTGCTGCCATGGGCGGCTCCTTTCACGGGAAAGCTCCCGTCTTAAAAAAGCACGGCCCGCCCAAGTGGCGGCGCCGCGCTCTAACGTATTACGCTTGCATCTAGCCTACCCTGCACGACAAGCGCGCAGGCGCGGCCGAAAAGCGGAACCACAGGTTGAACATTATTTGCTCAACGGCACGGGCACGCCTGTCCAAGAGACGATGCGGCGCCGTGCACAAAAAAACGACCGGAGCGCGGGGCGTCCGCGATCCGGTCGTGGCGTTTGGTCAACTAAACCTAGCAGGCAGCCATGATGGGGGCAGCGACCTGCTTCTTACGGGAGAGGACGCCCGGCATCCAGACGCCGTCGTGCTCGTCGGCAATGCCCAGGCCCTTCTGAGCAGCCTCGGTCTCGCCCTCGAGCAGAACCTGCGAGCCCTCCTCCATGATGTCGGTGATGCACAGGACAATGCCGTCAGCACCCTTCTCGGCGGCGTAGGCGCGCATGGCCTCGCGAATCTCGTCGATCATGCCGAGCGCGCGGGTCTTGTCGACGGTCTCGTACTGGCCGATGAGCAGCTTCTTGCCGGCGGGCTCGAACATCTTGATGTCGTTGCCGACCATCTCGGCTGCGGTGAAGGAGCCGGACGGACGGGTGAGGAAGACCTCCATGCCAAACTTGACCGGGTCGACGCCCACCTGCTCGCCGAGCTTGGCGGCGACGGCGCGGTCGACATCGGTGGTGGTGGGGCTCTTGAGCATGAGCGTGTCGGTCATCATGGCCGAGAGCAGCAGCTTGGCCTGGACGTCGGAAAGTTCAACGCCGAGCACGCCGGCGAGCTTGGTGACGATGGTGCAGCTGGAGCCCCAGGGCAGGCAGATGTAGTGCAGCGGGCCGGCGGTCTCGAAGTCGCCAATGCGGTGATGGTCGACGACGCCAAAGACCGTGGCGTCCTTAAGGCCGGCGACAGACTGGGCAGACTCGTTGTGGTCGGTGAGGACGACGAGCTGACCGGCCTCGACGGACTCGATCACGCGAGGCTCGGCAATGCCGGCGTCGGCGAGCAGCTTGGCGGACTCTGCCGGAAGCTGGCCCAGAGCGCAAGCCTCGTAGGTGTTGCCGGCATACTCAACCTGGTTGAGCAGCTGGGACAGGACGACGGCGCTCATGATGGCGTCGTTATCGGGGTTCTGGTGACCAAAGACAAGAACGTTTGCCATGGATATCCTCCACTTGATATGTGTACTTGGACGTAGCTATGGTAGCACGCCGATGCCGAGCCTTCGCAGACGGAAGGGCCACGGCATATTTTGGGGCAGGCATGGGGGCCAAGACTGTCCCTTTTGCACCGTGTTGGTGCAAAGTAACCTGACCCCTTTGCGCCAACGAGCGAACTTATTTACCGGCGGCGCGCAGGGCTACGTAGGCGGCGCCGATGATGCCGGCGTCGTTGCCGAGCGAAGCGACCTTGATGGGCGTCTCGCGTGAGGCGGAAAGCGCGTAGCGCTGGAAGTGCTCGCGAACTGCGTCGAGGTAGACATCGGCCGAGGCGGACGCACCGCCGCCGATCAGGAACATCTCGGGGTCGACCACGTTGGCAATAAGCGCCAGGGCGCGGCCGAGGTAGTCGGCCATGGTATCGGCAGCTGCCAACGCGAGCTTGTCACCCTCGCGGCAGGCCTGGAACACGTCCTTGGAATCGGAGGGGCCGGTGAGCTCGATGGGCTCGACGCCCGCTTTCTTGCACTCAGCAAGGTAGTTGCTCACCACGCCGGTGGCGCTGGAATACTGCTCCAGATGGCCATGACCGCCACAGCCGCAGGTGCGCTCCTCTTCGGGGTTCAGGCACATGTGGCCAATCTCGCCGCCAGCACCCACAACGCCCGATACCACGTCGCCGTTAACGATAACGCCGCCGCCCACGCCGGTACCAATGGTGACCATCACCACGTTCTGTACGTCCTTGGCAGAACCGAGCCAGGCCTCGCCCATGGCAGCGGCGTTAGCATCGTTCTCGTACTTAACGACCGCGTCGGGGCAGTGCTTTTGAATGGCGATCCTCAGCTCGGGCAGGTTAATGGCAATGTTGGCCTTGACCTTGGCATCGCCCGATGCCGGGATGGGGCACGGAACGGCCAGGCCAATGCCTGCCACAAAGGCACGCGGAATCTGCGCCTTGGCGACCACCTGGTCGATAGCCTCGGTCACCGCGGCAAAGCCCGCAGCGTCAACGATGGGAGGCGTGGGCACGCTGGCCTTGGCCAGCAGGTTTCCGTCCTCGTCGAACAGGCCCTCCTTAACCGAAGTGCCGCCAACGTCGATGCCGATGTAGTACTGCTTGGGTTCCATAGGGGCCCACCTTTCTCGTTTAAACATTGCCTGTATGGTACCGCTCCCCAGCCCAAAACCTGCCAAAAAGGTGCAGGTTTGTTGGCAGGTTTAACCGTCTCGTTTTAGATTGAAATGAGTACTATAGATACTTACGTGCTAGCTAGATTTACTTTCTGACTATCCATGCCAGAAAGGGGGTTGCATGATTTCCAAATATGAAGCGATAGCGGCCGATATCCGCCGCAGCATCGAGGACGGCGTCCTTAAACCAGGCGATAAGCTGCCCACCGTCGTCAAGTTTTGTGAGCTGTACGGCGTTTCCAAGATCACCGTAAAGCGCGCGATAGAGCAGATTACCGAAGAAGGCCTTATTACCAGCCGCCGCGGATCGGGCACCTACGTTAAGGACACCGCGGGGCTTCCTGGCCAGGCGTTTTTCCAGGGGAAGAACGACCGCGCCCAGGGCTTTTCGTACGAGCACCGCGGCGAAAAGGTGACCTCGGTGGTCTACGACTTCTCGATCGTCAATCCGCCGGCAGACGTTGCCGCCCAGCTGGGAATTGCCGAGGACGACTTTGCGTACCACATCGTGCGCGTGCGCCAGGTCGATGAGGAGCCTATCGTTATCGAGTACACGTATATGCCGCTCGAACTCATCCCAGGCCTTAAGAAAAAGGATCTGTACGAATCGGTCTACAGCTTTATCCGCGAGCGGTGTGGCCTTAAGATCTCGAGCTTCCACCGCACCATCCACGCCGTTGCGGCAACCGAGGAAGAGGCAGAGCGCCTGGACACCACGCCCGGCTCTCCCCTGCTCGAGCTCAACCAGATTGGTTTTTTGGACAGCGGCACCGCGTTTGAATACTCAATCTCGCGCAACGTGGGCGACCGTTTTGAGCTGCACAATGTAACATTGGCATAGTAGACGGGCGCTTTTTGAGATGCTTTGCACGGCGTCCGCACAACATGATGGGGGTATTTACATGTCCGATTTAATTAAGCTCAAGCCCATCTTCCACGAGAAGATCTGGGGCGGCCGTCAGCTGGAGACGGTATTTGGTTACGACATTCCCGAGGGCCCCATCGGTGAGTGCTGGGCCATCTCGGCCCATCCCAACGGCGACTGCCAGATTGCAGAGGGCCCGTACGCCGGCCACACGCTGTCGTGGCTG
Organism: uncultured Collinsella sp.; assembly: GCA_900547805.1. GTDB lineage: Bacteria > Actinomycetota > Coriobacteriia > Coriobacteriales > Coriobacteriaceae > Collinsella. Next base: position 974 of record URIE01000036.1, on the reverse strand, counting down.
TGGGCCGAGCATCGCGAGCTCTTTGGCAACTGCGAAGGCAAAGAGTTTCCGCTGCTTATTAAGATCCTGGACGCCAAAGACGACCTTTCGATCCAGATTCACCCCAACGACGAGTACGCCGCCGAGCACGAGAACGGCAGCCTGGGCAAGACCGAGTGCTGGTACGTGCTGGACTGCGAGCCCGGCGCCACGATCATCGTTGGGCAGCGCGCCAAGGACCGCGCCGAGGCCGCGCAGATGATCGAAGAGGGCCGCTGGGACGAGATGCTCAACGTGCTGCCGATCCACAAGGGCGACTTTTTCCAGATTGACTCCGGCACCGTGCACGCCATTAAGACCGGCACGCTCATTCTGGAGACGCAGCAGTCGAGCGACGTGACGTATCGCCTGTACGACTACGACCGCCCCGGCACCGACGGCAAGCTGCGCCCGCTACATATTGAGCAGAGCCTGGACTGCATCGACTTTAACGCGCAGGCCCCGACCGACGGCACCGTGACCGCTCCTGAGGTCGACGGCGTGACCGAGCTGGAGAGCAACAAGATCTACACCGTAGACCGCGTGCGTGTGAACGACAGCAAGACCTTGGACCAGCGCTGGCCTTTCATGTGCCTATCGGTCATCAACGGCGAAGGCACCATCTGCGGCGACCCCGTCCACAAGGGCAGCCACCTGCTGGCCCCCAGCACCGTGGACAAAATTGAACTTGAGGGCCAGATGGGGCTGATCATCAGCCACCTCTAGGTCACAACTACAACCCAAACGTAGCAAGGGGCTCCCCCGCTCTATAACGGGGGAGCCCCTTGCTGCATCTACCTATCAGCCCACCCGGCTCTCCAGACCCAAAAGCGAACGAGCGAAGCGACGTTCGCAAGCAACGTTACCCAAGGCCCCGGACAGGCGCCAAGGACAACGTCGGTCGCGAGTTCCGCACGAGCCGGAGAGCACTTAATGTGCTCTCCGTGCGAGCAGGA
>URIE01000035.1 GCA_900547805.1 uncultured Collinsella sp. | reverse complement strand
CCAGGCCGCGGTTCATCGAGTCGCCGTAGCCGCTGTTGGCCTTGTCGATCATCTTCACACGTGCGTCGCGCTCCATGTACTCGCGGATGATATCCGGCGAGCTGTCGGTGGATCCGTCGTTGATGCAGATGATCTCGATGTCCTTGAGCGTCTGAGCCACGGCGGAATCGAGGCACTCGCGCAGGTAGCGTTCGACATTGCAGATGGGGACAAGCAGCGAAACTTTAGGGGTATCAGAGTTCTGCAAGAGAACCTCCTGTTGAATAGCGTGTAACAGGGTCATTTTAGCAGCCAAGTTGCGGCGGGCGGCAGCGCTTGGAATTAGAGGAAGCGCTCCAGGCAGGCTTTGAGACCGCGAGTCGAAAGATAGAACAGCGTGGCGTCTGCCATCGAAACGCCCGAGGTCGTCGCAACGAACTTGTGGGCAACACGGCAAACGGCGCCCTTGGCAGGCATATCTGCCCAGTCCGTCCCCAAAAACGTCGCGAGGTCCATGTTGACGCGAGCCGCCACGCGATGGAAGTCATCGGCATCCAAGCGCGCCAAGTCGAACACAATTAGGTCCAAAAACCAAGTTATCAGCTCGCCGGGACACAGGTCCAAAAGACCGTAGGCCGCCCAGTCCTCCAAGACCTCCTCGAGCATCCTCATGTGGGCGTCAAGCTTTTTGGCGCGAGCATCGGCACTGTTGAACTCGTGCGTCGCCGATTCGCTCTCCATCACGTAGTGGTAGAACTTGTCCGGCATGACGACGGTCCTGCGGGCAAGCGCATAAGCCGCAAATTGGAAGACGACGTCCTCGCCCAAAGCCAAACCGGAGGCGAAGCGAATACCTTCGCGATTGAGCAGCTCGCGCGAAAAAGCCGCGCGGCAGGCATAGGGCTGCGCATTCGAATGGAACAGCAGTTGGGGATCACGGGCGCCGAAGGTACCAGCTTTGGGGCTCATGAGTTGCTGGACGCGTTTGGGGGCAGCATCGGCAGGTTCACAGACGCCGCCAAAAACGGCGGCCTCGGCATCCGCAGACTCCATGGCATGCAACACGCGCTCGACCGTCTGGGCATCGATGTAATCGTCGGCGTCCACAAAAAAGACGGTCTCGCCCTCGGCGACATCGATACCGGCATTTCGGGCACAAGAGACGCCCGCGTTTTCCTAGTCAATCACCAGTACGCGATCGTCGGCCTGCGCAATCTGGCGCAACGCGTTCAACGAATCATCAGTCGAACCGTCGTTGACGCAGACAACCTGAATCGAGCGCTCGGACTGGGCCAACAGCGAATCGAGGCATCGCTGAATGGAACGCGCAGAGTTGTAAACGGGGACGACAATGGTAGCTTTAGGACGAGAGGCCTCTCCCATGCCGACCTACCCCCTCAGCGATTCGATGAGGAAGGCGGCGACCACGCCTGGGCCTCCAACCGAGGCGTAATACTTAGCACGCCCCAAGGCACCATCCGTCGCAAAACTCGGATGCTCGTCAACCCAGCCCTCAGGATCTTTGAGGATGGCAGCGAGATTCGCGCGCTTCCACGGCTTGAGGTCGTCAAGCGAAAAGTCCCCGGCGTCCAAGGCCGCTTGGAACTCCTTGGCCATCTGAACCAGGAACTCCTTATAGAACTTAGGCGCTAGGCGCACGTAGTTCCACATGTACGAATCGTACTTAATGAGCTGATTGAACTTGAGCATGCGCGCGACGTCATCACTTGCGTGGTCACGGGCATAATCCTCTCGAATCCAACGCTCAATCTCGGCATACTCGGTATTGACGCAAAAGACCTTAGCCGAAGAATTGACCGAGGAATTCTCGTTGTCCTGGCGATACGACAACACGGCATCATGCAGGTAAACAGCCTTATCGGCGCACGCGATCACCTTAAAGGCGAATGACGTGTCCTGAAAGGATGCCCCCGGAGTCGGCAGAAACGTGATGCCGTTGCGCTCAAGAAAATCGCGACGGTACACGGCCGACCAAATCGACGGCTTTTGCTTAAAGAACTGCGTCGTATCGCTCGGGTGCACCGGCTTTCCGCAATCCCGAGGTCTAAACATCTCGTGCAGCGAACGGCGCTCCTCGGGCTTAGACCAGTAGAAATCAAAATTCGCCTTCGCAAAGTCGGCATTATTGCTATCGGCGGCCGAGACAAGCTTTTCGAGTGCGTCGGGCACCATAAAGTCATCGGACTCCAAGATGCCAACGTACTTGCCGCGCGCCATCTCCAGGCCGCGGTTCATCGAGTCGCCGTAGCCGCTGTTGGCCTTGTCGATCATCTTGACGCGCCCATCGCGCTCCATATACTCGCGGATAATCGCCGGCGAGTTGTCGGTCGACCCGTCGTTAATGCAGATGATCTCAATATCCTTGAGCGACTGCGCCAGGGCGGAATCGAGACACTCGCGCAGGTAGCGCTGAACATTGTAAATGGGAATAAGCAGCGACAGAACAGGGCTGCCAGAGGCGTTAGTAGACAAATGTGCTCCTTAGGAAATACCTGTCGTTTCATGGTATCAAAGGGTCAGCGCGCCAGCGGGCGTTTATATAATCTATGGAGCTCGCAGAGGAAAACCGATACGAAAGGACGTCATGCAGCCCAAAGCCGCACGCAACATACCCATCGAAGCGCTGCGCTTGGTCGCGGTCGCTGGCATCGCGGTGTTCCACACCTTTCAGTGGACCTTCCAAGCCGTCTGCGTCGGCGCCGTGGAATATGCCCCACTTGCGATGTCCCCCTATTCCGGCGCGCTCGGTTTTATTAACCTGCTTGGCTGCTGGGCCAACGAGGTCTTCTTTATGATCTCGGGCTATTTTCTCATCGCCTCGGCCGCGAGTGCTTGGGACGGTGGGGCAACGTGGAAGTCGCAAATGCAACGGACGGCGCAGCGCCTGGGCAAGGTCATCTTGCCCACTGCGTTCTATTGCCTCGTGGCGCTCGCGTGGTCCACGGTCGTCTCCCCCATTCCCGATGTTACCCTCAACACGCACTACTGGTACACGCTAGGCCTTGAGTTCATCTGGGTCTATGCCGCCACGGTCTTCATGGCGCCATGGTTTGGACTGGCTAAGAGTCGACTCCCCCAGAAAACCTACAAGACGACGGTCATCGCCGTTGGCATCCTCGCATTTGTTGTTAACGGGTATTTAGCCGCTATGAGTGCGACAAGCGCCGGCGAGTTTTCTTGGCTCCAAAAGCTCATGAGCGCTACCACGTACGTAGTCGCGTTTTTGATCGGCGGGCTGCTCCGCGACATTACCGATGTCATGGATTCGGACAGGGCGGGCGCCTTAGGCATGCGGTCGCTCGCAGCGGTTTTGGTGCTCACCATCATCCTGGAAGGCGAACTCTCCTTCACCGGCAACCTCACGGCGATGGCAACCCTCTCCTACAAATCGACCTCGTTGATCTCGTCTGTCCTCGCTGCCACCTCCCTGCTCTTTGCGGCAACCCGACGCAGTGCCCCAGGCAATCCGCGGACTGCGGGTGTCATCGTCACCTTATCGACCGCCACGCTCGGTTTCTATGTGATGCAGTCGCTCACCAGTAGCCTGTGGCGTCCCGTCTTCAATACGTTGCTCGCAAACATACTGGTCAGCCAAAACAGCCCGGCAGCTATATGTATCGTCACGGGTACCGTCATTAGCATCGTCTTTGCCTTAGCGCTCCTCATCATCGATGCAGCCAGAAGCCTTATCGCTCGCAAGCTCAAGTGGCAATAGACACGCTGCCGTCAGACGCCAAAGCCGCTACAGCCGTGGCAGGTTCCTGCGTTTTATTCAAAGCTTGCCGCCAAGGTGCGCCGAGCCTTTACAATAGGACAGTCCCAAGGACGTATTCGATAGCTTCCGCGCAGCACTCGCCCACCGCGCGTGAAAGGATATATTGCCCCATGCCTTCAGCCCTTCCCGCCCCCATCGACAAGCTCGCCATCGTCGTCGTTACGTACAAGCGCCAGGAACTCCTGGCCAACTTGTTCGACTCTATGACCGAGCTCACGGCCGCGCCCTGGCGCATCGTGATTGTCGATAACGAGAATTCGCGCGAGACCGAGGCCATGTGCGCCGCATTCAACGAGCGCCTGGCCAACCTGTGGGGCATCGACACCGAGCAGCCTGACGCACAGGGCGGCACCGACCGTGTCATCTACGCCCCACAGCTCGAAAACGGCGGCGGTGCAGGTGGCTTCTCCGCCGGCACCAAATGCGCCTACGACTTGGGCGCCCAGTGGTTCTGGGTGATGGACGACGACGTGCTCGTCATCCCCGAAGGCATCGAGCGCTTGGCCAAGTGGACCGACCGCTACGATGTTATCCAGGGTTCGCGCCTGGACTTTGACGGCGGCGCCTTCTTTTGGCAGTACCAGCTCATCCTTTCACTTGGCATCCCTAACCCCATCGCTAAGTGGGATCTGGGTCCCGAGGGCTACCGCACCATGAACCAGCTGTGCTTTGAGGGCGGCATGTTCTCGCGCCGCGTGGTCGACAAGATTGGCCTGCCCGATGCGCGCTTCTTTATCTACGGCGACGATGCCTGCTACGGCTACGTGGCCAGCCAACACTTCCCCGCCGCCGTTGTTGCCGACGTGGTGCTCAAGCGCGCCCGCGCCGTCTCTAACTGGGATATCGCCGGCAAGCGCCAGCTCAACTCCACGAGCGACACCAACCGCTACTACATCATGCGCAACCGAGGCTTCCTCGCTCGCTATATGCAGATCTACGGTGACTACCACCCCATGCTGTTCCGCCTGGGCAATGCCGCGACCTTCTGCAAGGAATTCATTCGCCTGGCCGCGGTCGACAAGTGCTTTAAGACCGGTATCCCGGCGCTGCGCCGAGGCATGAAGGACGCCCGCAAGATCATCAAGGATCCCAACTGGAAGCCCATGCCGCCCATGAAGGACACCGAGTAACGGAAGCCGGAAACACCTCGGCGCTTAAAGCCGCTGGCACACCGTAGCCACATGCTGCCCATCAAAACCGAACCCCCAGCGCATGCGACCCACGCCGGGGCGTGGTACACGGATTTCGTCGATGCCGTCGCGCTCTATGTCGAGTAGCGACTGCACGGCCAGCAATTCCAACCCCAGCGCATCCACATCGGGGTCATACATCATGTTGATCGTTATCAGCGGACGTTCATCGAGCATACCGATCGTATCGGCTATGTCAAACACGGCGCCCGTAGGAAAAACCTGGATGTCCCAGCGATCTGCGCCACACTTTCGCCTCGAAGCAGGATTGGCATAGCCCGGCAATCCAAAGCAGAGTCCTTGCAAGAGTAGGTGATATGGCAGCGGTGTATCTGGGTCGGTCGCACCGATTCCCGCATCTCCCAAGATGCGGCTTAGCGCCCGCCTCACGGTGTCCTCGTTCCCATGGCACAGCCCGTCGCGGAACGCATCGACGTCTCGAATGTCTTCCGCAGCGCACTCAAACCACTCAACAATCACTAGACGCAAGGCCTGTCGAAGCTCGTTATTGGGCAATCGCAAAGCACGGAGGCGATCGACATGCTCTGGCTCCTCAGTCATATCCGTCGTAAGAAAACCGGACAGATATAGAGCTGTCCACATGCCATCGTCAGGCGAGACATCTGGCTCTGCAGTGCCCAAACAAAGCGGGACCTCAACGCACCCATGGGCCTCGAGCAAATCGAACAAGTCCGAAAGGCGGTCGAGATTCCACCCGGCAACTACCCTACTCAGACAATCCGCATACCCATACAGATCGGCGCGCACAGGCGCCGTGCAGCCTCGGTCCAGAAAACCGATCACACGCGCTGGACTCGAGTAATAGGCCCTACCAAACCGATATCCCTCGAGCCATTCACGCGCATCATCAAGGTATTCCTCGCGCCCAGCATGATTCAACAGAGCCTGGACCTCGGCATCCGAAAAGCCGAACCAACGGTCACACCAGGTCGAAAGCGGCGTCGTCAGACAATACGAGCAGCCATGCAAAGAAAGCGCCGCTTCGGCAGGGCCGGGACGCTCCCCCATCAAACACGTCAGCCGCAACGAATCGCGCGCAGTGGCAATGGCGTCGAACAGCACGCGATCGAATAGCCCTGCCGGATCGGCGCCGGAAGCGTCCCTCGCGCTCGCACGGCCCAACCACGCCGCGTCGTACCCATCAACGAGCAATACAACCTGCTCATCGCAGGCCATCTCCAGCAGCTCAATGAGCACACCGAGCACCGAGTCAACCTCGTCCGCGCTCGCCACGCCACGCGCGACACGTTCGATGTGACGCACCTTATCTCGAGCTAAATCCGGAGCCTCCAAGAGCGCCAACAAGCGAGCGCACTCGCCCGAAAGGGCATCGCGCACGACGCTGGCAACAGCGGGGCCACGCCTCGCAGCGCCAGAAAAGTCCAGCGATATCACCGGATAGCAAGCATGCTCATCCCGATAGCGCCCGCCGTCCGCATCCCAAATCTGAGCATCGGCAAACAAACGTTGACCAGAGCGACCGACCGCTGGACGCTCCAGAAAAGCCTTGAGCATCGACAAGTTCATGCTCTTGCCAAAACCCTCGGGTCGACAGCACACCACAACGGACGCGTCGCAGTCCAACACATCGGCAATAAACATGGTCTTGTCAACCAGCATGCAGCAACCAAGAGCCTCCGCATAGTCGTGCACGCCAATGGGCAAAGCCGCATCGTCGGCACAGCCGATCAAACGCACGCCAAAGCCGTCAGCACAACCATTATTTGCCTGTTCAGACACCAAAACGTTCCCCCTAAATCGCAACACGATGCCAATTGTAATGACCGCCTCGCGCGTACCGATGTCGCCGCGCGATCATATCGGGCAACGGAAGCAACAAGAGGCGTGAGGGGGCACAACTAATCGTTGCACAACAAAACGGGGCCCGATGCATTCGCACCGGACCCCGTCCCAACTCTTTAGTTATCTAGCAACCAAGAGGCTACTCCTCCGAGCCGTCCTCCCCAGAAGCCTTCTTCTGCTGATCGAGCTTATGCTTACCACTTACGATAGACGTAGCACCCAGCGTAGCCAAGCTCGCGCTGGCAAGGCTCGCCATAACGATAAGGTCGCCCGTCTTGGGCATATTACCGCCCGAGGACTTGGTAGTTGTAGTCGTCGTGGTCGTGGTGGTCGCCGTTTTGGAGTCATTTTGCTCCTGGACCTGGTCATCGGTGTTGCCCTTACCGCTGTCCTCGCCCTGCTGCTTTCCGTCCCCGGTCTTGTCCTTGTTCTCGTCCTTCTCCTCAGAGCTAGAACCCTTATCAGATTCGTTCTTCTCGGAAGCCTTGCCCTTGGAGTCGCCCTTTGCGGCTTCGGTCTTTTCCGTGGAAATCTGATCAGAGTTGTCCTTGTTCTGGGTCGAGCCGTTATTGACGCCAGCCATCAGCGAAGAGCCCAGCGTAGAACCAAGCTGCACGGAGAAAGAAGGCTTCTTGTCCGGCGAAGCAACGGGAGCGTCCGGCGCCTTATTCGAGTCGTCCTTGGAAGCATCGGAATCAGGGGTCGTGTCAGAGCCGGAGCCGTTGTTAGAGCCGGTGTCAACGGACGAATCGCTCGAGCCGGTAGATGAGTTAGAGGTGTCAGCGCCGGTCGAACCAGAAGCGTCGCTGTCCGTATTGCCGGCAGAGCTTGAAGGCGAATCGCCCGCAGCAGAGCCGTTCGAATCGGAGCCGTTCGAGGTAGAGCCGTCGTTGGTAGTGCCACCAGCAGAGCCATTACCGTCAGCATCGGTCGAGGGCGCATCCATCCTGTCATCGTTGGCATCGTCACTCGAGTCGTCATTCGAATCAGGTGTCGGCGAGGGCACCGGCGTGGGCTCGGGCTGCACGGGCGTCGCAGCGGCTGCCTCGTCCTCGGCGATATAAGCCAAGCAGTCCTTCAGCTCATTCTTATAACGATTCTTCCAGCCCTCATGATACTGGGGCTGACTCGAAAACTTAGTGGCGACATTGTTGACCACACTATTGGAGAGCGCCGTCACAAACTCGCGGTCGGACATATCGTTGGAAAGATTCGCCCAACGGAAAAAGTCCCTGCAACCACCGGTGCCGCACATGTTGGTGATGCTCCACACCATGCCCTTGACGCAATCGGCGCGGCCCGAAATATCAATGCCCAGGCCGCTCTTGAGCCACGCCTCGGTCACCGTATAGTACGAGTTGTACGCATAGGCATCTTGAAGTGCTGAGAACTCAACAGGATCGGTGTTGTACGCACCCTGGAAGGCATCCTGAGCGATATGGCCCAACTCGGTGAGCTGGCCGTTCTCGTACATGGCATTGCTCGTGTTGGAAATCTCGCTGCCGCGATCAATCGCATCCTTGAGCATGCTGTATTTTTCGGGGCTGTAGTTGTAGGCCTGCTTCATAAACGGAATGAGCGACCAACGACGGTCGAACTGGTAATAACCCAGCGCGTTGTAGCCGTCACCATACGAAAAGCCCTGGTTATAGTTGCCATGGCTCTCATATTTGGTGAAGTACTTCATCTCGGGAGTCACGTTGACAAACGAAACGCCCTGGACCGACCTCAGCACGCCCGAGAAGGACTGCTGGGTGTAGAGACCCTTATCGATATCGGTGGCATCCGAGGCAACGCCCGGCGTGGGCTCCTCGGCAGCGGCGGGTGCTGGCGCGGAAACGGCGCCAAACGAAAGCGCCAGCGTCAGGCCCGCGACAATAGCAGAATGCTTGGGCTGCATAAGATCCTCCCTGCATTGGTGTAGTTAAAGTGCAGTTTGCAAAGATAGAATCAGTATTGCAGCTCGTCCGTTGTTGCACAACAACCCCTCGGTAAACGGCAACAACCCTCCGCGAAATCTTAAGGAATTAAACAAACTGGTCGTCGGGCGCCATCAGAAGCTCGCCGTATCGCTCCATCAGCCCGTCCCTCAACTGACAGAAAGCGGGAATATAGACGTTCAAGATGCGCTGAATCAAATCTTGAGCGAGCTTGTTGTCATAGATATGGACGTTCGTATTGCGGTCTCTGAGCATATCTAGCCAGGCCGCCTCATCAATAAAGTCGTAGAATCGGTACGACTCCTTCAAGATGGCACGAGGAGACCCCGACGCGGCAAGCGTGGCGCCCTCATACTCGAGCAGACGCTTAAGGAGCTTCCAGCTCAGTTCAAATTGAAGATTGAACTTATTAATCAATCCACTCTGAACAAAATCATTGTTGAGATCCTGATTGGGCGCATCCTCAAGATTCGCCAAGGCACTGGCAAAGTTCTCATATTTTTTCATACAGAATCACACCATCCCTGGCAATTTCATCGAGCAATTGCTGCGACAAGGACTCGTCGAGATTGACGACATCTACATCTAAAAGAGTATCAAGACGCTCCTCGATCAAATATGAGAAACGGCCGAAATCCCGACAACCTGCTACGGCGATGTCAATATCGCTCTTGGGTAAGTTGTCGCCTCGAGCACGAGAACCAAACAGCACAACCTTCTCGGCGTCACATTCCCGAGCAAAAACTTCGATTTGTTTGTACACCTTGTCGAGAGATGCCATTTGCGGCCCTACAGCTTAATGTCAAAGTTAATCTCGGGAACGGCGGCCAGGTCGGCCAACGTCACGCCGTCGACGTACTTTTCGATCACGTCGTCCAGACCGCGCCAGAACTTGACGGTCGAGCACAGATCACTGCGGGCGCAGCTGTTGTCGATGCCGTCGCACGCCACCGGAGCCGTGCTGCCCTCGACGGCGCGCAGGATGTCGCCAGCACGCACCTCGGCCGGGTCCTTGGCCATCATGTAGCCGCCGCCCTTGCCGCGCACGCTCTTAAGCAGGCCCGCCTTCATAAGCGGACGAACCAGCTGCTCCAAATACTTTTGCGAGATATGCTCACGGTCGGCAACCTCGCGCAAGGCAATCTTGCCCTCGGCGTCACCGAGCGCCGCGATGTAGATCATCAGCCGGAGGGCATAGCGGCCCTTGGAAGAAATGAGCATACCTACCCTCCCATCGTTCCTGGGACAACATAACCAGGTTTGTTTGTCCCAAATCTTAAGTAAGTGGGACAAACACTACTGTTGATTTTGTCCCACATCTAAAAAGTCGAGCGGATTAGTCGGGTTTTCCCTTGACTAACGCCGAACCCATAGTAACTTTATTCCGAGAAGATTCCTAGGGTTTAGTACACCCATGAGTACACCATATACAGAGAGGGACAGCATGAGCGCAAATCCGCTGCTTTCCATCGAAGGTCTGACCGCCTCCGTGGACGAGAAGACCATCCTCCACAACGTCAACCTTAACGTCGCCGCCGGCGAGACCCACGTGCTGATGGGACCCAACGGCGCCGGCAAGTCCACCCTCGGCCACCTGGTCATGGGCGACCCCGTTTACACGGTCAACGACGGCCGCATCGTCTTTGACGGCCAGGACATCACCGAGCTCACCACCGACAAGCGCTCGCGCGCCGGCCTGTTCCTGAGCTTCCAGGCCCCGGTCGAGATCCCCGGCGTGCCACTGTCGAGCTTTTTGCGCGCCAGCATCGCCGGCCGCCCCGGCCTGGTGATGAAGGGCAAGGAGTTCCGCCGTCGCGTCAAGGAGCTCGCGGCCGAGCTCAACATGGACACTGCCTACCTCAACCGCGAGCTGGGCGTGGGCTTCTCGGGCGGCGAGAAGAAGAAGGTCGAGATGCTCCAGCTTCTGCTGCTGCAGCCCAAGCTCGCCATCCTCGACGAGACCGACTCGGGCCTGGACGTCGACGCGCTTTCCACCGTCAGCCACGGCATGGACGCCTACCGCAAGAGCTGCGACGGCTCCATGCTCATCATCACGCACAACACGCGCATCCTGGAGCACCTGGATGTCGACCGCGTCCACGTTATGGTCAAGGGCCATATCGTGCGCGAGGACGACGCCTCGCTCATCCCCTGGATCGACAAGAACGGCTTTGAGACCTTCGAGCGCGAGGCCGCCGAGCAGCGCGCCCAGGCCGAGTCTGCCGCTGCCGAGCAGCAGGCGTAAAGGGGCGACGCAATGACCAAGAACCGCACCGAGGTCGCGGACATCGACCGCAGCCTCTACGACTTCACCTATGGCGAGGAGGGATTCGAGCGCCTCGACGCCGGCATCACGCCCGACATCGTGCGCGAGATCAGCGCCAAAAAGGACGAGCCGCAGTGGATGCTCGACCTGCGCTTAAAGTCCCTCGAAATCTTCAACCGCTTCCCGGATCCGACGTGGGGTCCCTCCATCGAGGGCCTGGACATGGACAACATCGTCACCTACGTCAAGCCCAACACCGACCAAAAGCACGACTGGGAGTCGGTGCCCGACGACATCAAGAGCACCTTTGAGCGCCTGGGCATCCCCGAGGCCGAGCGTAGCTACCTGGCGGGCGTCGGCGCGCAGTACGACTCCGAGCTCGTCTACCACAACATGCAGGACACCGCATCCAAGATGGGCATCGTCTACTCCGGTATTGAGGAAGCCCTGCACGATCCGCAGTGGGAACCGCTCATCCACGAGAAGTTTATGACGCTCATCCCGCCCACCGATCACAAGTTTGCAGCCCTGCACGGCGCCGTGTGGTCGGGCGGCTCGTTTGTCTACGTGCCCAAGGGCACCAAGCTCGACTTCCCGCTGCAGAGCTACTTCCGCCTTAACGCCAAGGGCGCTGGCCAGTTTGAGCACACGCTCATCATCGTCGAGGACGATGCCGACCTGCACTTTATCGAGGGTTGCTCCGCGCCCAAGTACAACGTGGCAAACCTCCACGCCGGCGCCGTCGAGCTCTTTGTGGGCAAGCGTGCGCACCTGCGCTACTCGACCATCGAGAACTGGTCCAAGAACATGTACAACCTCAACACCAAGCGTGCGCGCGTGGACGAGGACGGCGACATCGAGTGGATCAGTGGCTCCTTCGGCAGCCATGTGGGCTATCTCTACCCCATGAGCGTGCTCAATGGCCGCCGCGCCCGCTCGAGCTTTACCGGCATCACCTTTGCCGGCGCCGGTCAGAACCTCGACACCGGCTGCAAGGTCGTGCTCAACGCGCCTGAGACCTCGGCAACGGTCGAGACCAAGGGCATCTCCAAGAGCGGCGGCATCCAGACGTTCCGCAGCTCCATCGTGGCCACGCCCAAGGCCGAGGGCTCCAAGGCAACCGTGAGCTGCCAGTCGCTGATGCTCGACGACCAGAGCCGCTCCGATACCATCCCCGCCATGGACATCCGCGCCAAGAACGTCGACATCGGCCACGAGGCCACCATCGGCCGCATCGGCGACGACAAGGTGTTCTACCTGATGAGCCGCGGCATCTCGGAAGAAGAGGCCCGCACCATGATCGTCAACGGCTTTGCCAACCCGGTCTCCAAGGAGCTACCGCTTGAGTACGCCGTCGAGATGAACAACCTGATCAAGCTCGAGATGGAAGGAGCGATCGGATAATGAAACAGACCACGAACACCGCTGCTACCACGCTCGAGCAGGTTAATGCGATGCCTGCCGCCACTTGGGGTTGGCTGCGCATGAACCAGACCAAGCTCGAGCTCTCTGACGAGCTTGCCGCCGCTCCCGCCGAGACCATTGAGGTTGAGGGCTTGGATGAGCAGTTCCTCGGCGCGGACGACGCCTTCGCTATCGCCATGGACGCCATGGCCGAGCGCTTCCCCGAGCGCCGTGCCTCCGCCCCCGGTGACGCCGCCGATCGCGCCCGCATCACGCCCGAGACTGAACTCGACGTGCCCGCAACCTCGGCCTACCAGGCCGGCGCCATCAAGCTGGAGGAGGAGCTCTCCCCCGCCGAGGCCTTCGAGACCGGCATGGGCGAGGCTGCCTACGCCTATCTGGCCGACCACGCCACCAAGCGCATCGTCATCGATGTGCCCGCGTACAAGCACGCCACGGCTGCCGTGCGTGTGAGTGGCGTCGACGCAGCGGCTGCGATTGCCGCCATCGACGTCGTCGCCCGCCCGCAGGCAACGCTCGATCTGCAGATCGCCCTGGACTCCCCCGTTGCCGGCGAGGGCGTCGTGGGATCCGTGCTGCGCGTGTGCGCCCACGAGTACGCCACCGTCAACGTAACCTGCACGCAGACGCTCGACGATAGCTGGATCGCGCTCGACGACACCGGCCTGTTCCTGGACGAGGGTGCGCGCGTCAACGTGCAGCACACCGTCCTGGGCGCCGGCGCCAGCGCCACCGGCCTTGCCGGCGACCTGCTGGGCGACACCGCCAAGGTCACCATCGATACCGACTACCTGGGCGCCCGCGAGCAGGTGCGCGACTTTAACTACGAGCTGCGCCACCGTGGTCGCAAGACCGAGTGCGAGATCGACGCCAACGGCGTGCTGACCGGCACGTCCAAGAAGGTCTACCGCGGCACCATCGACCTCGTGCACGGCTGCAAGGGCGCAACCGGCACCGAGCGCGAGACCGTGCTGCTTGCCAACAAGGGCGTCGACAACAAGACCGTCCCTGTCATCCTGTGCGACGAGGACGACGTCGCCGGCAACCATGGCGCCACCATCGGCCACGTCCGCGACGAGCAGCTGTTCTACCTCGCCTGCCGCGGCCTTGACCAAAACGCCGCCGAGGACCTGTTCATCCGCGCCAAGCTGGAGGACGCCGCGCTTTCCGCCGCCGATGAGCGCACCCGCGCCGCCGTCGTCCGTCTGGGCAACAATCTGATCGACAACTTTGAGGAGGAGCTCGCATGATCGATACCGAGCACGTTAAATGCGACACCTGTACCGCACCGGAGCCTATGGAGCTCGACGCCAGCGACGAGGCCTCGCGCGGCTGGCCTACCGTCGACATCGAGACCAACCCCTACAAGGGCCAGTTCCCGCTGTTCCAGCAGCACCCCGAGATCGCCTTCCTCGATAGCGCCGCCACCGCGCAGCGTCCCGCCTGCGTACTCGACGCCGAGCGCGACTTCTACCAGCGCATGAACGCCAACCCGCTGCGTGGCCTGTACTCGCTGTCCGTCGAGGCTACCGACGCCATCGCCAAGGTCCGCCAGCAGATCGCCGACCTCATCGGCGCCACCCAGGCTAACGAGGTCGTCTTCACCCGCAACACGAGCGAGTCGCTCAACCTGGTCGCCAAGAGCTTTGCGCCCACGGTGCTCGAGCCCGGCGATGAGGTCGTCATCACCATCATGGAGCATCACTCCAACCTGATCCCGTGGCAGCAGGTCTGCCGCGAGACCGGCGCCAAGCTCGTCTACCTCTACCCCACCAAGACCGGCCAGCTCACCACCGAAGAAGTGCTTGCCAAGGTGGGTCCCAAGACCAAGATCTTGGCCGTGGGTCAGGTCTCCAACGTGCTGGGCGTCGAGAACCCGGTCAAGAACCTCGGCAAGCTCGTGCACAAGTACGGCGGCTACCTGATCGTCGACGGTGCGCAGTCGCTGCCGCACATGCCGGTCGACGTGGCCGACTTGGGAGCCGATTTCTTTGCCTTTAGCGCGCACAAGGCCATGGGCCCCATGGGCATCGGCGTGCTTTGGGGCAAGATGGACCTGCTCAACGCCATGCCGCCCATGCTCACCGGCGGCGAGATGATCGATTCGGTCACCGAGCAGGATGCCGTCTGGGCGCCCGTCCCCGAGAAGTTCGAAGCCGGTACGCAGGATGCGGCCGGCATCTTCGCCACGGGCGCCGCCCTCGACTACCTGGTCAACACCGTGGGCTACGAGAACATCCAGGCCCGCGAGCAGGCACTCGTCCACTATCTGATGGGCGAGCTCATGCAGCTCGATTTTGTCCAGATCATCGGCTCCATCTATTGGGATAACCACCACGGCGTCGTGAGCTTTAACGTCAAGGGCATCCACCCGCACGACGTCGCGAGCATCATGGACATGGACGGTGTGTGCATCCGCGCCGGCCACCATTGCGCACAGCCGCTGCTCACCTGGCTGGGCGTCGAGAACCTCGCCTGCTGCCGCGCCAGCGTGGCCTTCTACAACGACAAGGCCGATATCGACAAGTTCATCGCCAGCCTGCATCACGTTTGGAGCACGTTCAATGGGTAATCTGTACACCTCCACCACGTTTATGGAGCACAACTCGCACCCCGACTACAAGTACGAGATGGACGCTCCCACGCACGAGCACGACGGCATCAACCCCAGCTGCGGCGACGAGCTCACCTTGCAGCTGCGCGTCGAGAACGGCGTGATCGAGGAGGCCTCCTTTACCGGCCACGGCTGCGCCATCAGCCAGGCCAGTGCCGACATCATGGCCGACCTCATCACCGGCGAGACGGTCGAGGAGGCACGCCGCCTGACCGAGCTTTTTCTGGCCATGATCCGTGGCGAGCAGCTCTCCGAGGAAGATTTGGAAGACCTGGACGAAGCCGCCCAGCTCCAGGACATCTCGCACATGCCCGCCCGCGTCAAGTGCGCCGAGCTCGCCTGGCGCACCCTCGACGGCATGCTCGAGGGGCAAGCTAACCAGTAGCGAATGCCCCAATGATTTTGATTGCCGGGCCGCCCGATACGGGCGGCCCGGTTTTTTCATAACGAGCGCACACAGCCCACGCGTCCGGCGCCCCATCTGTCATTTATCGCACGGCCAACCGCGAACACGAGCGTTTTCCACCGTACTAAAGGCTTGCGGCAGGGCCACGGACCCGCCAAGCAATGTGCCAAGCCCCGTCCTACTGGGCTCCGGCTCGCCTCGCGCCTGCCGCAGACGGGTCCCATAGGGTACGGCGTGCATTTTTTCGAGTATTCTGCACGCCAAGTCGTGTGTATACGCGTCGGAAGCGTTAATCAACATCTCCGGTCGCCTTTATATTGCGTTTTAGAACAAGTATCGCGGCCTCAGGGGCGCAAACATGAGCTTCGGGAGCGCATCGGCAGGCATAAATAGCTTCAGAGCCCGTATGTTGCAAAATTGCGGCGGTGCCGACAGTACCACGATGCAGAA
>URIE01000034.1 GCA_900547805.1 uncultured Collinsella sp. | reverse complement strand
TATAGACAGCGCGCAGGCTCTCCTGTTGGCCGTCGCAGCGATCGAGCGTGACCTCAGAGAACGTCTGGATCGGCGCCGGGATGGTCTGGCGTGCAACGTGGCCCTCGCCCTCAAGTGCCTTGACAAACTTAAAGTGCTCGACGAACGGATGATTCTCGCCGCTGATGGGACCGGTCACCACGGCGGTATCGGCCGTGGTCTCCTCGTCGTGAAACATATAGCCCGTACGCGAGGTACGGCGTTCAATGCCGTTAAGGCCCCACATAAAGTCGAGGTGCCAGTAACTGCGGCGAAACTCGCCATCGGTAATCACCTGCAGGCCGGCGGCCTTTTGCTTGTCCACCAGGTCGCGAATGGCCTCATCCTCGACGGCCTTAAGGCCATCGTCATCGAGCGTACCCGCGGCGTAGGCGGCACGGGCGTCCTTCACGACCTGCGGACGAAGAAAGCTGCCGACGATATCGGCGCGAAACGGCGCGTTCAGCGTGGTTAAAGCACTCATAGATATCTCCCTTTGCATTGGTTGCTTTACTGGGACAAAGTATGAGCGCTCATATAGCCATCGTAAAATATACGTTTATAACAGTTTGATATAGATGTTTCCTATATCAGTTGGGACTGCCATAGAGAGATTTGACCCGTACAGAACGCAGCAGCCTAGATATGCTGACGAATCGCGTCGATATAGGCTTGGCCGTAGCGCGTGAGCGTCGTGTTCTTGCGCGTGATGATGCCAATCTCCATGTACTCGTCCACATCAAGCGGAATCGAGATGATGCCGGGGCCGTTGAGCTCATGACTGATCACGCCTGAGCATACCGTGTAGCCGTTGAGGCCCATGGCCAGGTTGAACAGCGTCGCGCGATCGCGCACGCGGATGTTCTTGCGGCGCTCAAACGTCGAGGTCAGTTCCTCGGAATAATAGAACGAGTTATAGCTGCCCTGTTCATAGGACAGGAACGGGTAGTCTTCCAAGTCCTCGAGCGTCACGCTGGAGCGGCCCGCCAGCGGATGGTCTGCGCACACAAAAACGTGCGGCGTGGCGCAGAAGAGTCCCTCGAATACGAGCTCGTTGGCCGCCAGCATGCGCTCGATGACCTCGCGATTGTGCTCCGACAGATACAGGATGCCGAGCTCGCTTTTCATATGCGCGACGTCCTCGATAATCTCGTGGGTCTGCTCCTCGCGCAGGGTAAAGTCGTAGCGCGCGGCATCGAACTCGCGGATCACATCGACAAATGCATTAACGGCAAAGGAATAATGCTGGCAGCTCACACTAAAGTGCGGCACCTGCTCGGACGTGCCTTTGTACTTGCCCTCGAGCAGGTCGGCCTGGTCGAGCACCTGGCGCGCGTAGCCCAAGAAGGTCTCGCCTTCCTCGGACACAATGACGCCCTTGTTGGTGCGCTCAAAGATGTGTACACCCATCTCGTTTTCGAGATCGCGAATTGACGCGGTAATCGAAGGCTGCGACACAAAGAGCCGGCGCGAGGCCTCGGTGATGCTGCCGCATTCGGCAACTTTGACGACATATCTGAGCTGCTGGAGCTTCATGGCTTTCTCCCTAGACGTTCGTGACGTCGAAACCCGTCGCGTCCATCTGACGCATAAACGACGGCATCTCCCCCGTCGCGGCGCAGGCGGCAATCTGATGCAGAGCCCCGGCAACCGCATCATCTGCCGCAGCGCCGATATGCCAGCGCGCGGCAGCCGTGACGGCCTCGTTGGCATTGGCGACTGCAACGGAATTGGGAACGGCATCGATCATGGGCAAATCGTTATCGGAATCGCCGAATACGGCCACCTCGTCGGGCGTCAGGCCCAAAGCGCGCGCCAGCTCCAGCGCAGCACAGCCCTTGTCCCAGCCGGTCGGAAGAACGTCGAACAGGCGCACGCGGTTGTTGGGAAACACGAGCGAGAGCTCCGGCACCTCGGCGGCAACACGCTCGCGCAGCTCGGCGAGCTCCTCGCGCGAACGGGCACTCCAGATATTCGCCTTGTATACCGGGGCATCGTCAACGACAGGGCGACAGGGAGCCTCTTCGCCCTTGAGCCACGCGTTGCCGCCTGACTCCATGGCGCGACGCACACGCTCGGGATCGCTTGTCACGCAATAGGCGTCGTTGTCCCAAAAGTCATCACCCAGACGGTAGACCTTCAAATAGGTATCGTCGGTCTCTTGCTCCAGGTAGTCGGCCAGGCGCATAAGGGCATCGTTATCAGTTGCGCGCGAGGCAACCGCCTCGCCATCGACAAACATCACCTGGCCGTTGCAAAACGCACCGGTCGAGAAGCACTCGGAGCGATTGCGGAACATCCAGCTCATCGCGGACGGCTGGCGACCCGAAACCGGGCCAAAATGCAGGCCCGCCGCCTGCATGGCATGAATGCCCTCGATGGCGCAGTCGCTGGCGCCATCGTGTCCAGCAGGAATCAGCGTATCGTCCATATCGGTCAGCACAAGTTTGATCATAAGGTCCCCTCGGTCATTCTTTATCCCGTCTATTGTAACGACCTGCCAATAAGGGACAGGTTTATCTTGGCAGGTTTTATCTGGGAAAATGCAGCGCCCCTGTTGCCACCTGCCAAAATAAACCTGTCCCATATTGGCAGGTGCGCTAGTATAGGGAACAACAGATTCGATGCGGGAGTGCCGGCGGTGCAAACCACAAGGCTGAGAGGGCATAGGGCCCAATCCTTTGAACCTGTCAGTTAATGCTGGCGTAGGGAGCATGCCGCCTTTACAGGGGCGCTGTCTATGCACAGCGCCCCTTTTCTATGCCAAGGAGGCATGTGCAGTGATTGATTCGGAACAGCTTAAGCAACATATGGTCAAGGCCGTAGAGGAGATTCGAGCCACCAATCCGATGGCCGGCTCCATCACCAACACGGTGACGATCGACTTTGTCGCCAACGCGCAGCTCGCCGTGGGCGGTTCGGCCGCCATGGTCTATCTGCCCGACGAGGGCGAGGCGCTCGTTGCCGGCGGCGCCGCCATCTATCTCAACATGGGCACGCTCTTCCCCATCTACGAGCAGACGATTCCCCGCGCGGCCAAGGCGGCACACGACGCCGGCAAGCCCTGGGTGCTCGATCCGGTGGGTCTGGGCATCGGTAGCCTGCGCACCCAGCTGGTAAACGAGCTCAAGCAGTACAAGCCCGCCATCGTACGCGGCAACGCCTCCGAGATCATCGCACTCTCCGGCCTGTGGGGTCTTGAGGGCGAGTCGGCCGATCTGAGCCGCGTACGTGGTGTCGATACCACCGACACGGTCGACGCCGCCCGCGATGCCGCCGTGGCGCTCGCTCGCTACACCGGCGGCGCCGTTGTGGTCTCGGGCGAAGTCGACCTGATTACCGACGGCACGACCGTGGCCAAATCCCACGGCGGCAGCCCGCTCATGTCCAAGATTACCGGCTGCGGTTGCTCGCAGGGCGGCGTGCTGGCCGTGTACGCCTGCGCTGCCGATCCGTTTACGGCAGCCGTCTGCGGTACCGCCGTCTACAACGTCGCCGGCACGCGTGCCGCCGCCGTCGCCGATGCCCCGGCAAGCTTTAAGGTCGCCTTTATCGACGAGCTCTACCGCGCAACCGCCCAAGACATCGCCGATAACCAACTCGAGCTCGAGGAGGCATAAGCCATGTCCGAGCCCGCAACCAATGCCGGCATGAACACGCTCGTCGCTGTGGCCATCGCCCCGTGCGGCACCGGCGATGAACTGTCCGCCGAGGTCGCCGAGGTCGTGCGCGTCATTCGCGAGAGCGGCCTTCCCAACCGCACCACCTCGATGTTCACCGAGATCGAGGGCGACTGGGACGAGGTCATGCAGGTCGTGCGCGACGCGACCTTTGTGTTGGCGAGCAAGGGCATCCGCACCGAAGTCGTGCTCAAAGCCGATATTCGACCCGGATTTACCGACACCATGACCGGCAAACTCAAGCGCATGGAAGCACAGATCAAAAAGCAGGAGGAAGCACAATGAGCATCCGCGACAACCTTGATATCTCGGCCTATCTGGTACTCGGCCCCGAAAACACCCTCGGACGCCCCGTGGGCGATGTGGTGGCCCAGGCACTCGACGCCGGCTTTACCTGCATCCAGGTGCGCTCCAAGGTGGCAAGCGCCCGCGAGATCATTGCGCTGACCGACGACGCCGCGCAGGCAATCGCACAGGCCGGCAAGACCGGTCAGGTCGCCCTGTTAATCGATGACCGTCTGGACTGTGTGCTTGCCGCGCGCGAGCAGGGCATTGCCGTCGATGGCGTGCACGTAGGCCAGAGCGACATTCCCGTCGAGGTCTGCCGCAAGCTGCTGGGCCCCGATGCCATTGTGGGCCTTTCGGCCCGTTGCGAGGAGATGCTCGAGTACGTCAAGACCGCCGACATGAGCCTGGTCGACTACCTGGGCATCGGCCCGCTCCACGAGACCGAGACCAAGCGCGACTGCGGACGCGCGGCCGACGGCTCTATCATCACCAAGAGCTTTGAGGACCTTGCCGCACTCCACGCGGCAAGCCCCGTGCCCATCGTGGTGGGCGGCGGCGTTAAGACGGCCGACTTGCCGCAGCTTAAGGCCACCGGCGTCGACGGCTTCTTTGTGGTAAGCGCCGTCTGCAGCGCCGACGACCCCCATGCCGCAGCCAAGGACCTTGTCGACACCTGGCAGCAGGCATAGGCATAGGCCGAACAGCTGATTCGCAGCCTCATATCTTCAGCAATGGAAAGCGCATCCCAGTTTGGGCCTCCATTCCGGGATGCGCTTTCCGTATGCGACCCTTACCCCGCCAGATACGCTTCCAACGCCGGCAAAGTCGCCTCTGCATCGTGGCGGCCGACCTGGTAGATGCGCTCGAGCTCATCCGGTTCGCGGCACAGCGACGGCACCTTCACCGATTCGCTCGGCCGCACCACAAAGATTTCCCCGGCAGCCTCTCGACGTGCCAGGTCATCGAGCGTGGCATTGTAGACCTCATGCCGATGCTCAAGCGCTGCAACAAACTCCGGATAGTGACGGAACACGCGCCGCAGCATGGGCATCACGCTGTTGGGCTGCTTCACAAAGCCCGCCGGCTGCGTGAGTACCACGATATTGCGGTCATACCCCTGCGCAAACAGCCATGCGCTGGGAATAGAATCAGCCACGCCACCATCCAGATACTTATGCCCGTCAATAGCAACGGGACGCGTCGCCACAGGAATGGCAGACGACGCCCGGATCCACTCGATATCGCGCTCGTCGCCATACGGTAGATCGTGGTAGACGGCCTTGCCCGTCTCGATATCGGTACACACGCACGTAAATCGCATGGGGCAGGCGCGATACGCCTCCAAGTCGATGGGATCGCGCTCGATAGGCACCTCGTGATAGGCAAAATCGGCATTGAACATATCGCCGGTTCGCAGCCAGCTGGTCACGCTCGCATAGCGCTTGTCGGCGCAATAGGCCTTGTTGTAACGAATGGCACGGCCGATCTGGCGCGATTTAAAGTTGTAGCCAAACGCCGCGCCCGCCGAGACACCCACCATATGGTCGCAGGTCAAACCGCGCTCCATCCAAACGTCGAGCACGCCCGCCGTATACATACCGCGGTAGCCGCCTCCCTCGAGCGCAAGCCCCACCGTGCGCGTCGTATCCGGCTGTGCCATGTGACCATCTCCGTTCCTGCGTTTTAAAACGGGACAAGTATACCCGTCAACATATATCGACTCAGTCGCATTTTTCATGCGCACCCAGGCGTTGCCGTTTGGCGAATAATAGCCGCCCACAGCATGTGCGCCCATATATAATTGTGCACTGTTGTCTATACTACTCAGCTGTTATCAACAGCGAACATTAGCCGGCAAAGTAACTCAACAACGCAGCAAGGCGGGGGCCTGGATACACGCAAGGCGCCGAGCAACGACGCGTGTACACTACGAGCTCGCCCGACGCCATCCGCCCCGACCTCAGAAAGCCGCTTACAACATGGACACCGCCAGCAATTACACCGAAACGCTCGAAAAGACCGTCCGTGACCTTCTCGAGCGTCAGGATGATCTGATTAGGACGGCCTTTACCGACCAGCTCACCGGACTTGGCAACCGCGGCGGCTTTGCCCATTCCCTAGAGGAAATCTGGGAGCAGGAACTGCCCGTGACCATGGCGTTTATCGACATCGATAACCTTAAGCACTGCAACGACGTCTTTGGGCATGACGAGGGCAACCGCTATATCTTGCAGGTAAGTCTCTATCTCAAGCTGTATATGAAAGTGGACGAGGCGGCGTTTCGCATAGGCGGCGACGAGTTTGCCATCCTGTCTACGATTGCGACCGAGGACGACCTCGCCGAGCGCCTGGAACACTGCCGAACGGTCCTACTCAAAAACAACGATTCCGAGATGCCTCACTCGTTTAGCTACGGAGTGTCGCACGCCGACCCCGCCCTGGGTGAAGTCTCCAATCGCATGACACTCGATGCCGACCATCGCATGTACGACTACAAGCTACGCCATGCCATGCATCTTGATCGACGCAATATCGCGCAAGTCCACACCGACGACTTCGAAATAAGCGATCGCGTTTTTGACGCCTTTTCGATGCTCAACGAAGGCCGTTATTGCTTTATCGAGAACTTGGACAAACATCGCACCCTATGGTCACAAGGCGCCCTGCGCGATCTCGGTCTTCCTTCTGAGCATGTAGACAACTGCCACGATTACTGGAAAACGCGCGTCCACCCCGATGACCTTGAGGCCTACATCAACGACATCGACCAAATCTATAATGGCTCCAAACACCGCCGCGTCATGCAGTACCGCATGCGCAATGCCGCGGGCGACTACGTCCTCTGCCGCGCTCGCGGGTTTCGCATCGACGGCGACGGAAATACCCCCTCGCTCTATGTCGGCGAACTTGTTAACCACTCACTCGCCGAGACCGTCGACGCCGCCACGGGCCTCGGAACGCAGCGTATGCTGATCAACGCTATCGATGCCTGCCGTCGCGACCGTTGCGAGACGGGGCTTATAGCGGTCCGCGTTTGTGGCACGGCAAAGTTCAACGAGCTCTACGGGGCCGAGGCTGTCGACAACATGCTCGCCGAATACGCAGGCCGCATGCTATCGATCACCCGCGGCAGAAGTCGCGTCTTCCGCTCGCGAAACGCCCAGTTCGTCGTGCTCAGCAACGATCTGGACCACGAGGCATTCGAGCAACTGACCCATCATCTTAAAGAGGCCGTTTTCGCTCCTGTTCGAATCGCGAACGACACCATTACCCCCGTCTGTCTTGTCGTCCCGGCCTTTTACGAGCGCTTAATCAATCAAGCGACCGCTGTTTTAGGCGAACTCGACCGTCGTCTTCGCGCCGCCGGCGGGCTTGCACCCAACGACAGCCTCCCCATACCCGAGATTGAGCGTAAAAGCGCCGTCGCCGAACGCATCGATACGCTCACGGGCCTCTATCGACCCAGCGAGTTTATGCGGCGTACCAACGCATTTCTTAAGACAAGGCGCGACGCCGCTTGGTGTATCGCCACCGTCGACATGGGTCATATGCGACTGTTCAACGAATGGCACGGACAGGCCGAGGGCGACCGCATGCTCGCCGATGTGGGCACGGTCCTCAAAGACATCGAGAATGCCGAGATGGGCGTCGCAGGATACTGGGGCCAAGACGACTTTTGCATTCTCATCCCCTTTGAGCACAACACCGTCCATCAAATCTATAACCGCGTTCGTGCCGCCGTGGCCAAGCATGATGACGGCGTGGGTTTCTGGCCGTCCATGGGCGTTTGCCCCATCGACCCCAACGAGGAAATCACCATCGACGCGCAGGCCAAGGCCATGTTTACCAATCGGCGCGCCAAAAACGATTTTAAGGATCGCATCGCCGTCTTTCGCCCCGAGGAATACAAGCGCGAGGTGGCGTTTCACCGCACCCTCACCGAGTTCCAGTATGCGCTCTCAAACGACCGCATCACCTACTACCTGCAGCCCCAGGTTGATATGGAAACCGGCGAGATCATTGGCGCCGAAGCACTCACCCGCTGGATTGACAAGGACGGCTCTCTCATTTCGCCCGCAACGTTTATCCCCGCACTCGAGGAAAGCGGCTTTGTGGTGACGCTCGACAAGTACATTTGGCAGGGTGTCGCCTCGTGGCTGCGCGGACGCATCGATCGAGGACTTCGCGTGGTTCCGGTCTCGCTTAATGTGTCGCGCGTGGATATCCTTGCCTGCGACGTTGCCGAACATATGGGGGCGCTCGCCGCCCAATACAACCTACCGCCCGAGCTCATGCGTATCGAGATCACCGAGACGGCTTATACGGGGGAGTCCGAGGCCGTGGACAAACTGACAGCCGACCTGCACACCCGCGGCTTCTCGACCTATATGGACGATTTTGGCACCGGCCAGTCCACGCTCGCGATGCTCAAGAACGTCAACGTCGACGTCATCAAGCTCGACCGCACCTTTGTGCCCACCGACCGCGATCAAGGCCGCAGCGCGCAGATCGTGTCATCGATGCTCGAGATGGCGCAGTCGCTCCATCTGCCCGTCGTGGTCGAAGGCGTCGAGACAAATGAGCAGGCAAACATACTACGCCACATGGGCGCCCGCTACGCTCAGGGCTTCCTCTACTACCGCCCCATGCCGGCGAATGATTTTGAGGCATTGCTCGATGGTGGCAAAAACAACTGATACGCTCGCGCGCAAAACACCACCGCCGAAGGGGACATTTGTCTCCATTAGCTAACTTATATCCCCAATTCAAACCGAATTGGGGATATGATACAAACCGTTGTTCTGCCCAAGGAGGTTATTCATCATGAACGAGTCATATCGCTTGGGCGAGCAATCGATTATTGCCTATCTTCAGCGACTTGCGAATGGTGTCTTGACCGCCGAACTCGATGTTTCCGTGCTGCCTGCTGAGCTACGCGCCGTTGGTGAGCAACTGCAAAAGACGCATGCCATCCTGCAACAAGAGCGCCAGCTGCTTGAGTGCAACGCCTATATCGATCCGCTCACCAACTTGGACAACCGTGGCGGACTCGACCGTCACGTCGAGCAGCTCTGGCGCAAAGGCGACCCCTTCACCTGCGCCTATATTGACATCGACCATCTCAAGCATTGCAATGATAGGTTTGGCCACGCCGAAGGCAATCGCTATATTCTGAGCATCTGTCGCACGCTCTCCGAAACCATGGAGCACGATGAGATGCTGTTCCGTATCGGTGGAGACGAGTTTGTGCTTATCTCGCTCTCTGCAAACGAGACTGAACTCGAGCAGCGCTTGGAGCAGGTACGTGCCGGGCTGATCGAGGCGAGCTCAGGTGGCAAGGCGCCCATGATCGCTAGCTTTAGCTTTGGCTGCTCGCGCGTCAATCCACTTGCCGGCGACACGCGTCGCCAGATGACGATGGATGCCGATCGCAAGATGTATCGCTATAAGCTTATGCATCGTGTGCAGCAACCGAAAGACAATGACGCGCCGCCACACCCAATTGCCGAGCAGCTTCCGTGCAACGACCGCGTATTCCAAGCGATCTCTATGAGCTCCGAGACGCGCTATCCGTTTATCCTCAATCTCGATACGGGCGAATCACAATGGTCGGTTAATGCCGTACGCGATTTTGACCTGCCCTCCCAGCATCCCTACAACTCACTCGACTTGTGGCTTGCCCGCGTTCACCCCGAGGACCGCGACAACGTACGCGCCGAGCTCGACATGGTGATAAACGGTACGTGGCACTTCCACTACATGCAGTATCGCGTGATGGATGCCACCGAAGCATACGTGCTTTGCGACTGCACGGGCTACCGCTTGGACGGCACCGATACCGAGCCCAACATGTACGTGGGCATGATTATCAACCGCAGCTTGGCAGATACGACCGATTCCGTGACCGGCCTGGGCGACATCCACGCCCTGGTCAACGCCATTGGCGAAATGCGTCGCGTCGCGCGCAAGGCGGGCTTGGTCGCCATTAAAATCGACGATATCGCTCAGGTCAATGCCCGCTTTGGCTTTGATGCAGGCGACCGCGTTTTGGCGGAGAGCGCCGCCTGCCTCATGGATTGTTCGCGCGGTAAGGGTCGTCTGTTCCGCTCGACCGGACCGATGTTCGTGGCGCTTTTCGACGAATTCGATCCCGAAGAGACCGACGCGATCGCAAAGGAAATCGAGCGGTTCCTGGGCTCTCCCGTGCTCTTTGGCTCGTTTGAATATCAGCCGCCCCTTCGCGTGGCCACGCTTCATCTGGATACCGTCGACCGACAGCCCGTTTCCATTTTGAACGAGCTCAAAGTGTTGCTCGGGAAAGCCGTGCAGGTGCCAGGTACCAAACTGGATTAGCACCACGCCCGCACCGCCTCCCCCATCGTGCGATAATCCTCTGCAGAAGTCACCAACAGCAGAGGGAGTTTGTGATGAAGGTTCTTTTGGTCAATGGCAGCCCCAAGGCAAACGGCAACACCGCTCGCGCGCTCGCCGAAGTCGCCGAGCAACTTAAAGCCGAGGGCATCGACAGCGAGGTATTCCAACTGGGCGCCAAGCCCATCCGCGACTGCATCGGCTGCGGTCAGTGCGGCAAGCTTGGCGGTCGCTGCACCTTTGACGACGACGTGGTGAACGAGCTCATCGCTGCCGCCGAGCAGGCAGACGGTTTTGTCTTTGGCTCCCCCGTCTACTATGCGCATCCCAGCGGACGCATCCTCTCGGCTCTCGACCGCGCATTCTATGCTGGCAGCAAGGCCTTTGTGCACAAGCCGGGTGCCGCGGTCGCCGTCGCCCGTCGCGGCGGCACGTCGACCACCTTCGATGTACTCAACAAATACTTCACTATCAACCAGATGCCCGTGGTGGCCTCCACATACTGGAACAACGTCTTTGGTGCCATGCCGGGCGAGGCCGCCCAGGACGCCGAGGGCCTGGCCACCATGCGCAACATCGGCAAGAACATGGCTTGGCTCCTGCATTGTATCGAGGCAGGACAGGCTGCCGGCATCGAAGCCCCCGAAGCCGATCGCGAGCGCACCAACTTCATTCGTTAGAACGGCGGAACATGAATATCCAGATTTTTGGCACCAAGAAGTCCTTCGATACCAAGAAGGCCCAGCGCTATTTTAAGGAGCGCCGCATCAAGGTGCAGTTTATCGACCTTAAGGAAAAGGAGATGAGCAAAGGCGAGCTCACGAGCGTGATGCAGGCGGTCGGCGGCATCGACAAGCTGCTCAACCCCAAGGCCAAGGACGAGGAGACGCTCGCGCTCATCCAGCACCTCACCCCTAGCCAGCGCTTCGACAAGTTGCTCGAGAACCAGCAGGTTCTAGCCGAGCCCATCGTGCGCAACGGCAAAAAGGCCACCGTCGGTTATTGCCCCGATGTATGGGGAGCCTGGGAGTAGCCTGTGTTATTTGCCGGCGCGTGGGTATAAGAGCAGGCGTTTGGCATAAGATTCAACTGTAAGCCATGTCTAACAAAGGAGGGCACATGCCCAACAAACCCGTGAAGATCATCATGCTTACCGGATACCTCGGTGCCGGCAAGACCACGCTGCTCAACCACATCCTCGCTAACGACGGCGGCATCCGCGCCGCCGTGATCGTCAACGATATCGGCGAGATCAACGTCGACGCCAGCCTCATCGCCGACGGCGGCCTTTCCGAGACCGATGACCTCATCCCGCTCACCAACGGCTGCATCTGCTGCACGCTTTCGGATGACCTTGCCAACCAGCTGCAGGGCATCGCCGATTCGGGCAACTTCGATTACATCATCATCGAGGCCTCGGGCATTTGCGAGCCCATCCCCATCGCCTACACCATCTCGAGCTTCTGCGACGAGGCCAAGGTGGGCGGCGAGCCCAAGCTCGCGCTCGACAACATCGTGGCCGTGGTCGATTGCGCCCGCATGTACGACGAGTTCAACGGCGGCCGCGACCTGTTGGCCGAGGATATCGACGAGGACGACATCGAGAGCCTGCTCATCCAGCAGATCGAGTTCTGCTCCACGCTGATCCTCAACAAGACCGATACCGTGAGCCCTGAGCAGATCGCCGAGCTCAAGGCTATCGTGCGCAGCCTGCAGAAGGACGCCGTGATTGTCGAGGCTCAAAACGGTGAGGTCCCTATGGAGGAGCTGCTCGATACCGACCGCTTCGACTTTATGCGCGCCTACAACTCCGCCGCTTGGATCGAGGCCATGGAGCATCCTGAGGAGCACGACGACCCCGAGGTGCTCGAGTACGACATCGAGACTTTTGTGTACTCGCGCCGCAAGCCATTTGACCTGCAGAAGTTTACCGATTTTGTTGAGCAGGAGTGGCCCGACGAGGTCATCCGCGTCAAGGGTCCGCTGTGGCAGACCGGCGATCCGGACATGTGCTACATGTTCGAGCAGGCCGGCCACCAAATGCGCCTGATGGAGAACGGTCTGTTCGTTGACTCCGCGCCCGAGGGCGAGAAGCAGAAGATCATCGACGAGAACCCCGAGATCATGCAGATTTGGGACGACGAGACGGGCGACCGTATGACGAGCCTGTGCATCATCGGCCGTCACATGGACAAGGATGCGCTCATCGCTTCCCTCGATGCCTGCCTGACCGACTGGCACCGCGCCTAGGTTTATCCAAGCGGGCATTTTTCTGTCTACGTAACCGCCAAACCACCACGAAGGTTAACTTCGTGGTGGTTTTTCGTTCTGAGCCAAGGAGATTCATGTTCAACATTGTGCTGTATGCGCCCGAGATTCCGGCCAATACGGGCAATATAGGCCGCACCTGCGTGGTTACCGGCACCCGCCTGCATCTGGTGGAGCCGCTGGGGTTTTCGCTCGACGACAAGACGGTGCGTCGCGCCGGCCTGGGCTACTGGCAAAACTTGGACGTGACGACCTATGCCGGCTGGGAGGATTTCCTTGCGCGCAATGACCTCTCCCCCGCCGATGGTCGCCTGCATCTGCTGACCAAAAAGGCACGCCGAACCTATGCGCAGAGCACCTACCGCGATGGCGACTACTTGGTCTTTGGCAGCGAGAGCTCGGGCATTCCCGAGCCACTGCTTGCCGCGGCACCCGAGCGCTGCGAGCGCATCCCCATGTTGCGCGATTGCGACTCGCTCGAAAACGCCGACGCCTGGGAGGCCCACGAGGAGTCGCTCGGGCATACCGAGGACAGCCACGAGGCCATCCTTCAGCAAGATATCTGCGGCAACTTCGTCAACCCCGACGACTACCGCATCAGCGCACTCAACCTCTCCAACAGCGCTGCCATCGTCCTCTACGAAGCTCTGCGCCAAACAGGCTTTCCGGGAATGTGACAAAGGGACTGTCCCGTTGTCATATCGGACAATTGTCACATTGACACCCTTCAAACGAAATCAGAGATGCCCGCTATCGCAACGTAAGGCATCGCGATAGCGGGCATTCAGCTGAATCAGTAATTTGATTTCAAAGGTAGATATTAATCTTCGGATTCGACATTGACCCTTACGTCTGGACCACAGAACGTCGACACCTGCTTTTTCACCAGTTTTACTGCACGTTCATCAGAATTTTCCAGCATGCCACTTTCTTGAACCTTTTGCCTCTGGTCCTTATCAGCCTGCTGAAGCAATTTATTTAAATCGTCCGTACTGACCTGATTCCAATTAAGAAAACCATTGTCCTCAACGTACTTTTTAAGCGAGTTCGGATCCGTTGACAACGTCACGATCTCGGAATGCGGAAGCGTAACATTAACAGATTTTATTACCGACTCGTTGTTTTTCGAACGATGGACTTTTACCTTCAGGTTCTCATCGTCTACGTTCAGGCCGATATCCGCCTTGCCATCGATGGTCGCTACATATCGCTTAGTAGTAAATGGGTTGTTAAAACCAAACGGATTCCCTGCATCGTCAATATATAGAACCTGAGTAAAATCGTATTCGTAGGTAAGCAGCTTCGTTACCGGCTTAATTTCTTCCCGAATCGAATCATCGCTTATAACGGTCTGATCGTGCGTCAACCACAGGTACACGCAGCCGCCGCAAGCTGCAATCAAGCCTAACGCCAATAGGGCGACAATTATCTTCTGGCCAATTGTTTTAAACGGATTGGAAACGCTCATTTAGCCCTTGTCCTCCAGTTGTCCTCAGGGTAATTACGGATTCAATTCATTTATATTGGGTTTTGATGTCAACCAATTCAGAAAGGAAGGACTTAAATCCAACATAATATGAATACACATTCATACGTTAATTTAATACCTATTCTGCTGCACGTAACTTTAGAAAGATTGGGGCACAGACCATAGGCCGGCACCCCAATCCATACATAGGCATCATAACGCGTTGATCATTCGATCATATGCCCAACTTAATCAACTGAAACGCTGACGTCCATCCGCTGATCTCGGTCGCTATATCCGATCATCAGTTCCCGTCCCTTTTTATCCTTTGCGCAAAAACTGCTGTCATACGAATATTCGATGTCCTTGTATCCCTTTTTCTTGCAAGCTTTGATGTATTTGTCGTACCCATCATGATCGATGCCAAATGCGACAAACGAAAGGCAGTCTTTTTCGTCTAACGACGTATAAACGATAGGGCAGTCAGGCTTCGGCAAGGATTTTGCAAGGGTTTTTGTTGGCCAGTCATACGCCTTGACACCGCCTTTTGATGAAGTCGTATAGGTTTTCGACTTGAAACTATAGTACTCGAGATATATCTTTCCATCGCCGCCTAGATAGGCAATAGTCGCCACTGAAGGCTCCATCAGGTCATATTGATTCTGCTGGGCATTGGCGACATAGTCACCATGGGTAATGCACGGAACGCTATCAACCGATTCTCGCTTCTCGACGATTCGCTGGCTATCCGCCGTCATTTTCAGCGTTGAATAATCGTGCGTAGCCTCTTCCTCATCAAAAACGTCAGTAAACAGTAGTTTCTGTTCGTCAGTCAACTCCCCTTTCGGCTCAAACTGAATAGTGAACTGAGCAATATCGAAGCTCGATTTATTGTCATATTCAAATGTCATCATCTCGACGCCATCAACAACGCCTTCTGAGACACTCCAGTTTAGTTGATCGATTTTTACTGAATCCTTCTTACCTGGCTTTGGCTTCTTTCCGCTTTTCTTAGTCGCTGCAAATGCGCATGTCGGACTCCAGCCGCGACCCGTAATTCCGAGTGGTAGAGAAATGCCGATTAGCGCCGCCGCGCTAAAAGCCAGAACTGCCGTAAATAACTTTTTCTTCATTACATATCCCTTGGTAGTCGTTTAACCTCCCCCTCGTCAAATAGCAGACGAATTGGCGACGCAGTGGCACTATTTGATTCAAGGGCGTGAACTGGATAAACATCGAGGGAAGGAGTGGGCCCTGTGCAATAAACTCCCCTCATCAAAATGTCTAGCTAAAGAGGACGGGCAGACGGCGAACGGTCATATCCGTTCGCGTCCGCCCGTCTCCAACGATCAAACGTCGATGCGCTAACGTTCAAAAGCATTGCGGCCTCTTGCCTCGTAACCTCACCCCCTTCGAATGATTTGATGACATCGCGGTAGCTATCCGGACGTTCGAGCGTCGGTCTCCCAAATCTCACACCCCGCAGACGCGCCGACGCGATACCCTCCGCCTGGCGCTGCTTTATGTTTTCGCGCTCCACCTGAGCCACGTAGCTCAAAACCTGAAGCACTAGGTCGGCAATAAAAGTCCCCGTAATTCCATTGGGTTGTTCGCGTGTATCAAGCAATGGCATATCGAGCACCACGATGGCAACGCGTTTGTCCGTCGTTAAACGACGCCATTCATCGAGAACTTCCCGGTAGTCGCGACCCAATCGGTCGATACTCTTAATCACCAGAACGTCCCCTTCGCGCAGACGACGAAGAAGACGCTGGTACTGAGGACGCCTGAAGTCCTTTCCACTCGCTTTGTCAGCATAGATCAAATTCATTTGGACCGGAAACCGCCCCAGCGCATCCAGTTGGCGATCCAGGTTCTGATCTGCTGACGAAACTCGAGCATACCCATAGATTCT
>URIE01000033.1 GCA_900547805.1 uncultured Collinsella sp. | reverse complement strand
AACGGCGTGACCTTCACTTGGATCGCTGGTGGCGCGGTGCTGTGCATCGGCGTGGCGCACCTCATCCGCAGCCGTAAGCAGGCTGAGGAGTCCGAGCAGGAGTAACGCTCACTCACCCATCCCTTTGGCAGGTGGGATGTGATGGCCATGAGACTTGCGGACACTTTTCTCGTCCATCGACGTTCTTGCTTTGCCATTCTCTTTTCGGGGCAGACTCCGCACTGGAGTTTGCCCCGTTTTTTTGGGATAACGCAGTCAGCCTCCATCGTCCGATGCGGGCACGTTCGTCATCGCGTTTCTTGACTCGTATGAGGTTCGGTTTAAGGTCCGTAGGCGCACGCGCGGTGCGGACGGTTCTCGGCGTTTGCGCCGCAAGCGCAAATAAAAACGGCCGGGGTTGCAGCCCGGCCGTTTAACACGTTAGAAAACTAGGCTGCCCGCGCTCCTTAACACTTACGCGGGATGCGTCGTTTCCTGTAGCTATTGTATCCCGAATCGCTCTGTTGATCCGAGATACTTTGAAAACTCAAATACGAGCCATGCCCGTCGTGGGGGCCTGTTAATCGGCTATTATTTGTTTAGACATCATTGGAGGCGATGTGCGGTGGTGAAGAGCGCCAAGCATTTAGAAAAGGCAAGCAAGCGTCGTCGCAAGCGGCTGCCGCGCTGGGCCGACCGGCTCATCACCATCGTCATCATCCTTATTGGCGTGGGCCTTATGACCTGGCCGTGGATCTTGGACCGGCTCGAGGCCTCGGGCGTGTTCAACCAGATCAGCACCGTGTCCAGCACCGTGGACGCGCTGTCTGCCGAGGAGCGCGAGCGCATTCTGCTTCAGGCGCGCTCCTTTAACGAGCAGCTGGCGGGCGAGGCCACCGAGCTCCCCGCCGACCAGATTGAGCCCTACGCTCAGCAGCTCATCTTTGACCGCGACCCCATGATGAGCTGGGTCGAGATCCCCTCCATCGACGTGAGCATGCCCATCTACCACGGCACAAGCGAGGAAGTCCTTATGGCGGGCGTCGGCCACCTGGAGGGCACGAGCCTGCCGGTGGGCGGCACCTCGACGCATTGCGTGCTCACCGCGCACTCGGGCATGCGCAACCTGAGCATGTTCGACGACATCCACTCGCTGGAGCCCGGCGACCTGGTGCTGCTGCACACCATGAACAAGACGCTCGCCTACAAGATGGTGGACTCCGAGGTCGTGCTGCCCGAGGAGATGGAGTCGCTGACCATCGAGCCCGGCGCCGACAAGGTGACGCTTGTCACCTGCACGCCCTATGGCGTGAACGACCATCGCCTGCTGGTGCACTGCGTGCGCACCAAGTACAGCAAGAAGGACGTCGACAAGCAAAAGTCGCTGGCCGGCCGCCACTGGGGCAAGCGCGAGTTTGCCGTGCTCATCGTGGTCGTGGCCATTGTGCTGTTGCTGCTGGACATCGTGATCCACACGGTTCGCAAGCGCCGTAAAGCCAAGGCCTCGGCATAGGACATTGTTCAGAACCACCGCAAAGGGGATAGGCACCTTTGTGGTGGGCGGGGCTTCCAAACCATCACAACATTCGATGAAAATCTCGATTTTGGCGAAAAGTGTCGAATGTTGTGATGGTTTTCGTTGCGGGCGACGCGGTTTTCGCTATGGACGGTGCGGTTTCGCTGCAGAACCGCCGGCCCGTCGCCTGCCAGCCCGCCGCCCTCGTTACGTTTTCGCTGCATTTGGGTAAAGCGCCTGCTCCAAGCCGGCGTTGCCTTGTATACTAGAGCGGTTTATCTGTTATGCGGAAGGGAGCGCCTATGGCACTCAGCGAGAAAGACGTGCGCGGCATCGCCGAGTACGCAAAGATCGCACTGACCGATGACGAGCTCACCCAGATGACGTCCTACCTGAACGACGCCGTCCAGATGCTCGAGCCCGTCTTGCAATATGACTTGCCCGACGTGGAGCCCACGTTCCATCCCATCGGAAGCCTGTCCAACGTGATGGGCGACGACCTGCGCGAGCCCGAGCGCGACCTGCCGCTCGACGTCGCGCTCGAAAACGCCGGCAGCGCGCGCGACCGCTACTTCCGCGTGCCGTCCATTTTGGGAGAGGGGGAGAGCGAGTAATGGCTCAGAGCTTCGATTCCCTTACCGCTGCCCAGATCGCCGTGGGCGTTGCCGCCGGCGACTTTACCGCTACCGAGGTGGCCCAGGCCTCCCTTGCCGCCATCGAGGCGCGCGAGGGCGGGGTCCAGGCATTCCTGCAGGTGGCGCCCGAGCTCGCGCTCGAGGCCGCTGCGCGCGTGGATGCCGACCGTGCCGCAGGCAAGCCGCTGCCCCCGCTCGCGGGCGTGCCGCTGGCCATCAAGGACAACATGAACCTCGTGGGCACGCGCACCACCTGCGCTTCCCGCATGCTCGGGGACTACCAGAGCGTCTACACCGCTACCTGCGTCCAGCGCATGCTCGATGCCGGCTGCCTGCCCATGGGCAAGGCAAACATGGACGAGTTTGCCTTTGGCAGCTCCACCGAGAGCTCGGCGTTCCACCGCACCAACAACCCCTGGGATACCGAGCGCGTGCCCGGCGGCTCCTCGGGCGGCTCCGCTGCAGCCGTCGCCGCAGGTGAGGTCGCGCTCTCGCTGGGCTCGGACACTGGCGGCTCCATTCGCCAGCCGGCGTCGCTGTGCGGCGTGGTGGGCTTTAAGCCCACGTATGGCGCCGTGAGCCGTTACGGCGTTGTTGCCTTTGGCTCGTCGCTCGACCAGGTGGGCCCCTTTGGCCGCACGGTCGAGGATGTCGCGCTGGCCATGAACGCGCTTACCGGTGCGGGCCACGATCCGTACGACTGCACCAGCCAGGATTGCGCCGTCGACTTTACCGAGCATCTCAACGACAGCATAGAGGGCAAGCGCGTGGGCATTATCCCTGCGTTTATGGAGGCCGAGGGTCTGACGCCCGAGGTCAAGGTCGCTGTTCAGCGTGCCGCCCAGGAGCTGCAGAACCAGGGCGCCGAGCTGGTCGAGGTCGACCTGCCGCACCTGGACGCCGCCATCGCCGCCTACTACGTCATCGGCCCGGCCGAGGCGTTCTCCAACCTGGCTCGCTTCGACGGCATTCGCTACGGCTATCAGGAGGAAGGCTGCGCCAACCTGTCTGACCAGAGCTCGCTCTCGCGCGCCCACGGCTTTGGCGCCGAGGCCAAGCGCCGTCAGATGCTCGGCGCCTACCTGCTGAGCTCGGGCGTGTACGACAAGTACTACTACGCTGCGCAAAAGGCTCGCACGCTCATCACGCAGGACTACGACGCCGCGTATGCCAAGGTGGACACCATCCTCATGCCGGCCTCGCCGCGCACGGCCTTTAAGTTTGGCGAGATCAGCGACCCCACGCAGATGTACCTTTCGGACCTGTACACCATCTCGCTCAACATTTGCGGCAACGGTGGTATCTCGGTGCCGCTGGGTCTGGGCGAGGATACTCAGTTGCCCGTTTCTGCTCAGCTGGTGGGACCTGCCTTTAAGGACCGTCAGCTGCTCACGTTTGCCCGCGCCCTGGAGCGCGGCTTTGCCGATGCCGCCACGGGTGCGCCCGCGCTTTCCGTCGCGCCCGATTTTGCCGGGAAGGGAGGCGAGCTGTAATGAAGGAGCTTTCCGAGGTCCTGCAGGATTGGGAGGCCGTGATCGGCCTGGAGATCCATACCGAGCTCACCGCACTCGATACCAAGATGTTCTGCAACTGCAAGCTCAGCCACGATGACGAGCCCAACGCCAACGTGTGCCCGGTGTGCCTGGGCCTGCCCGGTGCGCTGCCGGTGCCCAACAAGCGCGCCATCGAGAGCATCGTCAAGGCCGGTCTCGCTACCAACTGTGAGATTCAGCGCCACTCGATGTTCTACCGCAAGCACTACTTCTATCCCGATATGGCCAAGAACTTCCAGACCACGCAGGGTCCGGTCGCCTTTGCCATGTACGGTCACCTGGACCTGGACGTGACCGGTCGCGGTGCCGCTGAGCGCCCTGACTGCGCGTTTGGCGAGGCCGAGGCCCAGAGTCTGGCGAGCGCTTCGGCCAACGCCGAGGGCCTGTCCACGTCTATGACGTCGACCATGCGCGAGGGCAATCAGCGCGCCGGCCACCTGGCCAGCTACGACGCGTCCAACCTGCAGATGCCCGAGCGTCGCGAGGACGGTTCCTACACGGTGCCCATCCGCATCCTGCGCATCCACATGGAGGAGGATGCCGCCAAGATGGTCCATGTGGGCGGTGCCGAGGGCCGCATTACCGCCGCCGCCGAGTCACTCGTCGACTACAACCGCTGCGGCACGCCTTTGATTGAGCTCGTGACTGAGCCCGATCTGCGCACGCCCGAGGAGGCTCGCCTGTTTATGGAGAAGCTCCGCCGCATCTTTGTGACGCTGGGCATTTCGGACTGCTCCATGGAGAAGGGTTCCATGCGCTGCGACGGCAACGTGTCGCTGCGTCGCCGTGGCGAGACCAAGCTGGGCACCAAGACCGAGCTCAAGAACCTCAACTCGTTTAAGAGCCTGCACGATGGCCTTGCCTACGAGATCTGCCGCCAGGCCGAGGTGCTCGAGGAGGGCGGCATCATCTACCAGGAGACCCGCCACTGGGAGCCCAGCCGCAAACGCACCGTAGTCATGCGTGTGAAGGAAACGGCCGACGACTATCGCCTGTTCCCCGATCCCGATCTGGCGCCGTTTGATCTGGACGACGAGTTCATCGACCGCTGCCGTGGCGAGATTCCCGAGCTGCCCGATGCCAAGCGTGCCCGCTTTGAGGCCGACTTTGGCATTAAGGCTGCTGACGCCGAGCAGATCGCCGGCGACCCCGAGTTTGCCGAGTTCTTTGAGGCCGCCGCTGCCGGTATGGCAGGCAAGGGGGCCCAGACGGTCGCAAACTTGCTGGTCAACGAGATGATCGCCTACCTTAAGGGCGCAGGCGTGTCGCTCGCCGAGTCCGGCATTGCGCCGGCTCAGGTGGCAGCCCTTGCCAAGCTGCTGGCGACCGACGCCATCAGCTCCAACCAGGCGCACGAGGTCTTTGAGGCCATGGCCCAGACCGGCGACGACCCCAACAAGATCGTCGACGAGCGCGGCATGCGTCAGGTGAGCGATGCCGGCGCGCTGCAGCCGATCGTGGACGAGGTGCTGGCAAACTGTGCCGAACAGGCGCAGCAGTATCGTGACGGCAACCAGAAGGTCATCGGCTTTTTGATGGGCCAGTGCATGAAGGCGAGCCGCGGCAAGGGCAACCCGAAGCTCTTCAACGAGTTGCTGAGAACGTCGCTCTCGTAAACGGAACCCGGGAGCCCCGGCAGGGCGGGTGCTTCCTCAAAATTTCGAACAGTCCTGCGCAAGACGAAGGCCACATTAAGTGGCCTTCTTTGCGTGCGGAACTCATTTTGAGCAAGCACCCGCCCTGCCGGGGCTCCCGGGTTCTGTGACGACTCGGCCGTTCGGGTCAGGCGGGCTGATAGAAAGATGGTGACGGAGGCGCAAGTAGCGCCTCCGTCTTTTGAATGTGATGAAAGTGTGGCGAAATGAGCTTAAAACTTCCGTAAATGTGATAAATGTCACGTTTTACCTAGGGTAAAATGTGGGAAATATCACGTTTACGGAAGTTTCTTTGCGGGAGGTTCGGCCATGCAGCGAGATATCATTGCCAAGCTTAACGCTTGGAAAGCGTCAGAATATCGTAAGCCGCTTATCCTTAAGGGGGCGCGCCAGGTTGGAAAGACGTGGGCGCTTAAGGAGTTCGGCCGAACCTCGTACATCAATTATGTGTATCTGACGCTCGAGGAGCCGTCACCTGGGGTACAGAGCGAGTACGCTCAGTTTTTCGAAGGTACGCGCGATCCTCGACGGATCATCTCAAATCTTTCCCTGGCACTTGGACAGCCTATCGATCCTGGCGAGACGCTGCTTATTATTGATGAGATCCAGGATTGTCCTTCTGCAGTCGGCGCCCTTAAATACTTCTGTGACGAGGCCCCCGAGTATCACGTCGCATGCGCAGGGTCTTTGTTGGGCGTTCGCTTGTCCCGTGAGACCAGCGCTTTTCCGGTGGGAAAGGTCGAGTTCATGGAGATGCGCCCCATGAGCTTTTCCGAGTTTCTGAAAGCCGAGGGCGCTGCAAACTACGACGAATACCTTGGCGGCCTGGATCAGATCGAGACAGTGCCCGATTTCTTCCATGTCCGTCTCGTCGAGCATCTTCGTCGTTATTTTGCATGCGGCGGCATGCCAGAGGCTCTTGGCCGGTGGGTGGAGACGGGCGATATCGTTCAGGTCGATAAGGTGTTGTCTGACCTCTTGGATTCCTACGAGCGCGATTTTGCCAAGCATGGTGGCCGTGCGCAGTTCGCCAAGCTTTCGCAAATATGGAACTCGATTCCAGCTCAGTTGGCGCGCGAGAACAAAAAGTTCGTTTGGGGTGCGGTGCGCGAGGGGGCTCGTGCTCGAGAATACGAGGATGCTCTGGAATGGCTTGCCGATGCTGGGCTCATCACGGCGGTTCGCCTTAATGCTGCCGGTGGCGTGCCGCTCTCTGCATACGATGACCTCAAGGCATTTAAAGTCTACTGTCTTGATGTCGGTTTGCTACGCCGCATGGCAAGGCTGGATGCGTCCGCTTTTGCCATCTCGGATGCGCTATTTTCCGAGTTCAAAGGTTCGTTTGCCGAGAACTATGTGCTTCAGGCATTACTTTCACAGTTAGATGCTGCTCCGCGTTATTGGACAAACGAGAAGCCGAAGCACGAAGTCGATTTTTTGATTCAAGTCGGAAACGAAATCGTTCCCGTCGAGGTCAAATCGGGAGAGGTCGTTCATTCCAAGAGCCTTAAGTACTATGCCGACAAGCATGCGGAGACGACTCCATTGAGGGTCCGCTACTCACTTAAGAACCTAAAGCTCGACGACGGGGTGCTCAACATTCCGTTGTATTTGGCTGATCGATCTGTCCCTCT
The DNA here is from genome assembly GCA_900547805.1 of uncultured Collinsella sp. Lineage (GTDB taxonomy): Bacteria > Actinomycetota > Coriobacteriia > Coriobacteriales > Coriobacteriaceae > Collinsella. The sequence continues at coordinate 9,574 of URIE01000033.1, read as the reverse complement.
TATCAAAAAGGCACTTGATTGTGCGCATCTTGACGTTTAGATCCTGGGTGAGCTGACGGGCGGCGGCTAATTAATCGCTCCGTTACGGCCAGGGAGCTTGGGCCTTAGTGATGCTTGCTTCGCCAAGCCGTGGGTGTCATGCCGGTGTATTGTTTGAAGGCTTGGGCGAAGGCGGCCTGCTGAGGGTAGCCTAGACGCTCTGCCACCTGCGCTATCGTGAGCGCGCTATCGGCCAAAAGGTCCTGTGCTCGCTCCATGCGGCGTCTGCGAATGTAGGCGCCCAGGGACTCGCCGGTTTGGGCCTTAAAGGTGGCGCATAGTTTGGAGCGGCTTGTGTAGAGCCTCTCGGCCACCTCGTTGATACCCACACGTCTGCCTTTGTCGAGCGCGCGCTCAATCATTGCCGTTGCTTCTTCGGCAATGGTTATGCTGATGCGTGTGTCTGCCGCCTGCCGCGCCTGCTTGTGGGCCGCGCGCGAACAGGCGAGCTCCGCGACCATGGTCTCCACGATGCCCTGCATATAGACGTGTCCGCCTACGGTGCGGGCGCGGTCCTCGTTAATCCGGCGCAGCGTGTGGCAGATGGCAGACGTCGCTTCCTCGTGCCATGGCTCGGCAAACGCCTCAAAGATTCCCGCGAACTCGGTGGGATAGCGGTGCTCCAGTTCGTCAAAATATCCAGGCAAAAAGAGCACCGAGCGCGAGTGATAAAGCTCCCCCGCAAACAGCGGGCTTAATTCCTCGCCACAGCTATCTTGGATAAAGCTGCAAACGGCATCGTTTGGCCACGGTCCATGCAATGGTTTAAGGTTCGCGGGCGTTATGCCAGCCTCGGGCATGCATGTAAGCGTGGGCGCGCTGACCTCGCTCACGCAGGCGTATGGCTCGGGTGTGTATTCAGCCAGGTACATATCGTGCGTCGGGGTGATGAAATGCTCCATGACGATGCAGGCAGGGGAGAGAGGCATGATCCATGCGCGGCCGTGCGCCCGGTCGTTTGCCACCTCGCCGGTAAAGACGGCGCCCTTGCCGGTAAGTTCCAGGCCAAACTGCTCAAACTGTGGTGCATAGAGCCCGGTTATGTCGGTCGCTGCCCGCCGTATTTGCAAAAGCGTCCCTTTCCTTTGCAGAAACGTCCACGCCTGGCTTGATTGTGAGCCATGGCTAACACATCAATGATAAGTTCATTACGGTTAACTCTCAAGCCGTTAGAAAGGAATCTCATGGCAAAGGAATCAAAAAGGGAAGGTGGAGGCATCGGCGAGTTGCTCGTGTATGCCGGTGACCGCAAATTCCTAACGTATTTGGGCATGGCGCTCTCGGCGCTCTCGCAGCTGCTGAGCTTTGGCCCGTACATGTGCATTTGGCTTGTCGCGCGCGATCTGATTGCCGTGGCACCTAACTGGAGCGAAGCCTGCGACATCGCGATGTATGGCTGGTGGGCCGTGGGTTTTGCCCTGGCAAGCATCGTAACTTATTTCGTGGGGCTCATGTGCACGCACCTGTCTGCGTTTCGCTGCGCGTCCAATATCCGCAAGACTACGAGCGAGCACCTGCTTAAGCTGCCGCTTGGCTACTTTGACACGCACGCCACCGGTGAGCTGCGTCGTGTTGTAGACGGATGCGCCGCCTCCACCGAGACTTTGCTCGCGCACATGCTGCCCGATATCGCCGGCGCCGCCGCCATGGTCGTGGGCTTGCTCGTGCTGCTTTTCGCCCTCGATTGGCGCTTGGGCGCGGCATGCCTCATCTCGGTCGTCGTTTCGTTTGGCGCCATGGCCACCATGATGAGCGGCAAAGGCGCCGAGTTCATGAAGGCCTACATGGGAGCGCTGGTCAAGATGAACAAGACCGGCACCGAATACGTACGCGGTATTCCCGTGGTCAAGGTGTTTCAGCAGACGGTCTACTCCTTTAAGGCCTTCCACGATGCGATCGCCGAATACGCCGACATGGCACAAAACTATTCGGGCACGTTCTGTCGAGGCCCGCAAGTGCTCAATCTTACGGCGCTCAACGGCCTCGTGGCATTCTTTTTGCCCGTGGCGTTGCTGCTGGCTCCGGGCGAGACGGATTTTGCGCACTTTTTGACAAACTTCACCTTCTACGCGATTTTTTCGGCCGTGGTGCCCACAGCCATGACCAAGCTTATGTTTGTGGGCGAGGCGTCTCAAATGAGTGCCGATTCGCTGGCGCGCATCCGAAGCATCATGGAGTCTGAGCAACTTCTGGTGCCCGCTCAGCCTAAGCGTCCTGTTGGCAGCGATGTGCGCTTTGAGGACGTGAGCTTCACGTACGAGGGTGCCGAAGCACCTGCCGTTAGCCATGTGAGTTTCAGCGTTCCCGCTGGTAGCACCCTCGCCCTGGTGGGTCCCTCGGGCGGTGGTAAGTCAACCTGCGCAAGCTTGATCCCGCGTTTTTGGGATGTTTCCTCGGGTCGAGTGCTCGTAGGCGGTGTGGACGTTCGCGATATGGATCCGCACGAGCTTATGGACCAGGTCGCCTTTGTGTTCCAGACCAACCAGCTGTTCCGGCAAACACTTGCCGATAACGTGCGCGCCTCCAAGCCTGCGGCCACTGACGACGAGGTGCGTGCGGCCCTCTCCGCAGCTCAGTGCGACGACATTGTGGCCAAGCTCCCACAGGGCATCAATACCATGCTCGGCGCCGGCGGGGCATATCTTTCGGGTGGCGAGGTCCAGCGCGTGGCATTAGCCCGCGCGATCCTTAAAGACGCGCCTATCGTGGTGCTCGATGAGGCCACGGCGTTTGCCGACCCCGAGAACGAGGCGCTCATCCAGCGCGCCTTTAGCAAGCTGGCGGCGGGTCGCACGGTCATTATGATCGCGCACCGACTTTCGACTGTAGTTGGCGCAGACCAAATCGTGGTGCTCAACCAGGGCAGCGTGCAGGAGTCGGGTACCCATGCCGAGTTGCTGTCCCAAGAGGGCCTGTATGCCAAGATGTGGGCCGAATACGAACAGGCCGCGAGCTGGAAAATCACTGCAGCGACCGCGGATGCCGCCGTCGCGAAGGGAGGCGAGGCCTAAATGTTCGCCTCATTCCAAAAGAAGTATTTCCTATCCGATAAAGGCGTCGCCGGCGTAAAACGCGGCATTTTCTGGACCGCGCTCACCAATCTCATTACCATGGCCGGCACGGGCTTTTTATTCCTGGTTATGGCCGGCTTTGTCGAGCATCTCACCAGCGGGGCTGACCTGCCGGATGCCCTGCCGATCGTGGGCGGCCTCCTGGTCTTTTTTGTGCTGCTCTTTGCCTCTAACTGGCAGCAGTATTACTACACCTACTGCATCTTTTACGAGGAGTGCGGCAAGCAGCGTATGGAGATTGCCGAGCGCTTGCGCAAACTGCCGCTGTCGTTTTTTGGTCGTCGTGATCTGGCCGATTTAACCGAGACCATCATGGGCGACGTCCAGGCCATGGAGCACGCCTACAGCCACGTGCTGGGAGAGCTTTGGGGCGCCATCATCGCAAGCGCCATTGTGTTCGTGGCGTCGCTGTTCTTTTGCTGGCAGCTGGCGATTGCGGCGTTTTGGAGCGTTCCCGTGGCCTTTGCCGTGCTGTATCTAACACGCGGCCCCATGACTCCGGTGTTCGATCGCGTGCGCGCCGAGAAGGTCAAGGTTACCGAGGCAATTCAAGAGACGCTCGACTGCGTTCGCGAGATCCGCGCCACCAACCAGGAGGCCCATTATCTTGAGGGACTCGGCGCCGTGATTGATGCCGAGGAGCGCGAGACCACTAAGGGAGAACTCGTTAACGGGCTTTTGGTCAACTCCGCCTTTGTCATTTTGCGTCTGGGTATTGCCACCACGCTGGTAACGGGTGCCGCGATGGTTGCCTCGGGGCGGGTCGACTTTTTGGTCATGTTTGCCTTCCTGCTTATGGTGAGCCGCATCTATGCGCCTTTTGACCAGGCGTTGATGCTGGTGTCCGAGCTGTTTGCCGCCGAGTCGTCTGCCAAGCGTATGCGCTCTATCATGGAAGAGCCTGTGGCGCGGGGCAGCGAGAAATTTGAGCCCGTGGGCCACGATGTGGTGTTCGATCACGTGGCATTTGGCTATGGTGCGGGCGAGGACGGGCGCGCCGGCGAGAAAGTTCTTACCGATGTGAGCTTTACCGCCAAGGAAGGCGAGGTCACGGCACTGGTCGGTCCTTCGGGTTCCGGTAAGTCTACAGTGAGCCGCCTGGCCGCGCGCTTTTGGGATGCCACCAAAGGCACGGTCACCGTGGGCGGCGTGGATGTTGCGAGCGTCGATCCCGAGGTGCTGCTGCGCGACTACGCCATTGTGTTCCAAGACGTGCTGCTCTTTGACGACACAGTGATGGGAAACATCCGCCTCGGGCGTCGTGATGCCACCGATGAGGAAGTGCTTGCGGCCGCGCGTGCCGCCAACTGTGACGAGTTTGTGAGCCGCATGCCGCAGGGCTACGACACCATGATCGGCGAGAACGGCTCCAAACTCTCTGGTGGCGAGCGCCAGCGCATCTCCATCGCCCGCGCGCTGCTCAAAGATGCGCCCATCGTGCTGTTGGACGAGGCGACGGCGAGCTTGGACGTGGAGAACGAGACCGTGGTACAGCAGGCACTCTCCCGTCTGCTCGCAGGTAAGACGGTTATCGTTATTGCCCACCGTATGCGTACGGTGGAAAATGCCGACAAAATCGTCGTGCTCAAGGATGGTGTGGTTGCCGAGCAGGGCACTCCGGCGCAGCTCAAGGCGGCAGGTGGAGAATTCGCCCGCATGGTTGCGCTGCAAAAGGAAGCGGCTGCCTGGCAGCTGTAGGAAAGGGGACCAAGATTTCCAAAGGTTAACTTTGGTTGACCATAATAGTTCGACTAAACTAGTCTCAAAAGCGTGCTCGAGCAAACTAATGAACTCGGGTGCTAAGGCACCATGCCGCGCTTGTGCGGCAAAAGGGAGAAGCAACATGAAGAAGTCGACGTTTAACACCCTGCTTGTCGGTGGCGGTTTTCTGCTTGGTACGGCTGGCATCAAGCTGCTCACCAGCGCTCCGGTAAAGAACGCCTGCGTGCAGGGCATCGCGTGCGGTATGCGCGTCAAGAACTGCTACCAGGACATGGTCGAGCAGGCCAAGGCCAATGTCGATGACATGGTTGCCGAGGCTGCCTACATCACCCAGAGCGAGGCCGCTGCTGACGAGGCAGCCGAGTAACGCTCCCAGGCACAAACTATGAGATTCTCGGTTATTAGCGAGATCCCCGGCAGGACCCGTCTTCAATTGGCGGGTCCTGTGCCAGAGAGCGATCTCGATGCACTTCTTAAGCTCAGCGGCGATATCGACGGCGTGCACAAGGTACGCGTTTATGGCCGTATTGGCCAGATGGCGCTGGAGTACGACGAGCCGCGCCGCGCGAGCGTGCTCGACGCCTTGGGCGCTCTCGATGCCCAGGCCATTGCCGACGCAAAGACGGGTTACGTGATGCAGCTTGAGCCACGCAAGCACAAGCTCGTCATGGATCTTGCCACACTTATCGGCGCCCACTACGCGCGCCGTTGGTTCTTGCCGACGCCTCTGCGTGCGGTGTTTGTCGTGGCCGGTTACATGGCATTTTTGCGCGCTGCCCTTCATGAGCTGGCGCAGCCGCGTCTGACCGTTCCTGTGCTTGACGCTTCGGCCATCGGCATTTCGTTCGTCAAGCGTGATGTCGACACCGCGGGCCAGACAATGTTCCTGCTCAACGTGGGCGAGCTGCTCGAGGACTACACCCGCGCCATGAGCGAAAACGAGCTCATCAACTCGCTGCTCGATGTGCCCGACAAGGCGCAAAAGGTTGTCGGCGACACCGAGGTAAGCGTTGCCGCGACCGAGCTTGAGCCCGGCGATCTGGTCGCCGTGCGCACTGGCATGTCCATTTGCATCGACGGTGTTGTCGAGCAGGGGAGCGCTATGGTCAACCAGGCGACCCTGACCGGCGAGCCGCTGGCCGTCGAGCGCAGCGCGGGCGACGATGTATTCGCCGGCACCGTCGTAGAAGACGGCAGCATCTTGGTGCGTGTGCGCGCCAATACGGCGCAAACCAAACTGCGTTCAATCGTCTCGCTCGTGCAGACGGCTGACTCGCTCAAGTCCGAGGGCCAGTCGCATATGGAGGACCTTGCCAACAAGATCGTCCCGTGGAACTTCCTGCTCGCGGGCCTGGTTGCGCTTACCACCCGCAGCCTCATCAAGACCTCGGCGGCACTGATGGTCGACTACTCGTGTGCACTCAAGCTCACGGGTTCCGTTGCCGTCATGACCGCCATGAGCGATGCAGCCAAGATGGGCGTCATGGTCAAGGGCGCCAAGTACTTTGAGTCGTTTGCCAAGGCCGATACCATTGTCTTTGACAAGACCGGTACGCTGACCGAGGCTCAGCCGCGCCTAGCTTGCGTGCTCACGACCGACGGCTGGAGCGAGGACGAGGTCCTGCGCCTTTCTGCTTGCTTGGAGGAGCATTTTCCGCATCCGGTGGCACGCGCCGTGGTCAACGCCGCCCACGAGCGTGGGCTTGAGCACCGCGAGCGTCACGCTGCGGTCGAGTACATCGTGGCACACGGCATCGCTTCGTCCATCGAGGGGCGTCGCGCCATCATCGGTTCCGCGCACTTTGTATTTGAGGACGAGGGCGCGCAGCTCGAGTCCGACATTAAGGAGCAAATCGAGTCCCAGATGCAGGGTCTGTCGCCGCTGTATCTGGCGGTCGACGGCACCGTTGTGGGCGTGCTCGGTATCGAGGACCCGCTTAAGCCCGGGGTCCGCGAGGCCATCGCCGACTTGCACGCGTTGGGCGTTAAGCACGTGGTCATGCTCACGGGCGACTCGGAGCGCACGGCCGAGCGCATTGCTCGCGAGGCAGGTGTCGACGAGTTTAAGGCCGAGCTGCTGCCCGAGGACAAGTACGCGTATGTGGAGCGCATTAAGGGCGAGGGACGCCACGTTGCCATGGTGGGCGACGGCGTCAACGACTCACCGGCGCTGGGCCTGGCCGATGTGGGCCTGGCGATGGGTGGCGGAAGCGATATCGCCAAGGAGGTCGCCGATATCATCCTGACCGATACGGATCTGGCCGCGATCGTGCGCCTGCGCCGCATGAGCCAGGGGCTTATCGACCGTCTGACGAGTTCGTATTCCAAGGTGATGCTCACCAACTCGGCGCTGTTGGCATTGGGTATTACCGGCATGATCACTCCGCAGGCGTCGTCACTGCTGCACAACGGCTCAACGATCGCCTACAGCCTGAGCAACGCGAAGGCTTATCTGCGTTAGCAGACGTGTTCGCCCACGTTATCTGGCCTGCGCCCAGACGGCATCGGTGTCGTCCGAGCGCAGGCCTTTTGCGTTTGACCATCTGCTAGCTTCTCTATATAGTGCTGATAGCGGTGCTAGCAATTGAAGGGAGCGGGATCAACGTGGGTGCTGTTAGCGGCATGGCGCAGGTGAATGTTCGCGTAGATCGCTCGGTTAAAGAGCGCGCCGAGGAAGCGCTACAGCTTTCGGGCAGGTCACTGCCCGAGCTCATCAAAAAGGTCGTGGCCAAGGTCGCACAGGGTGGCGGGCAGTGTGAGGAAGTGCTGTCTGCCGTTGATGGTCGGCAACAGACCGTCGCGCACGATACTCCGTTCTCCGTATCATGGGCAGCGGCCGACCGGCTTTATGCAGATTTGGGCATCGCTACGTCGTCCGTGTCCGACGATCGCGATTGGGACGCAATCTATTCCGAAGCCATGGACGAGCGCTATCGCCAAAAGGGGATGATCCTGTGAGCGGGGCTCCCCTCAAAATAATGGTGGATGCCAACGTATGGGTTGATTCGTTTTGCGCCGACCATGCCGAGTCGCTTGCCGCACGTGCTTTTATCGGACGGGCGACGGGGACGGGGGCGTTGCTGTTCTTCCCGGTGCATATCGCTAAAGACGTGCTGTACGTTGTCCAACACGAGCTGAAGCGTAGCGTTCTTGCCAGCGGGGGAGCGCTCGACGAGGCGTCTGCCCGTGCAATTGGCGATGCGGCGTTGGCGTTTGTTCGGAACATGACCGAAAACGCCACGGCCGTGGGCGCAGATGCGTCGGACCTTTGGCTGGCCGACAAATACTTAGCGCTCCATCGCGATTACGAGGACAACTTGGTGCTCGCCGCGTGCAAGCGCGTGCAGGTCGATTATTTGGTAACTAACGATCGCAAGCTGCTCGAACATGCCGATCTTGCAGCAAAGACCCCGCGTCAAATGATGCCGATTCTTGCTTTGGCCGAACGCGGCGGCGCGGCTATCGGTTGACGCGAACTGTTTGCGGGCCTCTTGGACGACGATGCGCCAAGGGACCCGCGTCTGCTATTTACAAAAGCTCGGCCTTAATGGCGAGGCTTTCTGCGAGCTTTTCGGCTGCCTTTTCGTCGGAGCTGTCGAGTGCTGCCAGACTGCGGTAGACCCACTCGTTGACCTGGGTGTTCTTGACGCCTGCGGTCTGCATAAGGGCGCCTACCTCGCGGATTGCTGCGAACAGATCGGCTTTGGGACCCGCGAGCTCGACCTCGATGCCGTGGTAGGCGGTCACGCCGCGGTTCTCACTCACGTGGTCGATAAAGCCCTCGATGGTCTCAAGCCGCTGGGCGAGAGCTGCATCATCGTCAGCGTCCAGCGCGACGAGTGCGTTCGATACCGTGAGGGCGGGATGTCCGCAGGGGACAAAGCCCTCGATGACATCCATAGCTTCGGTAATGGTTGAGCCCAGGCCAGCAAGGGCATTGACGAGTTGCTGCTTGGTATCCATAACGGTCCTTTCGACGGGTCAATTCTGCTCGGCGAAAATATACGTGACGCGTTCGGTGACAAAAGTGTGAAGTGTAGTGCACATTAGGGTCTTCACAGCTCGTGCATAGAGCAGCTGTCTGCCTTTAGAACGTGGTAAGATAGCTATCCACGAGCGGGGTTCACCCCGCGTGTTCCTTGAAAAGTCGACGGTTATCGGGTGTTTGTAGGCCTGATGCCATCCAGACTTTCCCGACATTCGGGGGCGACTGGTTTCGACACGATAGCTCTGAGAGAGGAAGCAAGCCGAGGTCTCCTCGCCTCGTTAAACAGGGGTACCGTCAAATTGAATTGACAACAACTCTTCTTTTGAGCCTATGGCTCTCGCTGCTTAGTTTATAGCGGCGCGTCAACCCGGTGATTTCCCCGACACCGGCGCGACGTCATTTTAGGGGAATGCTCCTGCGCACGTAATCGGTATGGCGCAGGCTAAGACCGAACCGGTTAGGACGCCGCGAGCGTGTCGCTGCGCGCAAAGCGTCCGAGACAAAACCAGCGACTGAGCTTGGAGATGCCAATCAGGGGGCTTTCGTGGACCGGAGTTCGATTCTCCGCGCCTCCACCATAAGTAACAGGCAGGTAGATACTCATATCTACCTGCCTTTTTATTTCTAGTCCGTACCGCGGAGAATCGAACTCTGTGCAGGGCGCGGGCGTTAGGAAAACGCGTAAGCGTTTTTAGCCCGCGGGCGAGGGCGGCGGCAGCCGACCGAAGCCGGTGCGTGTTCGCGAAGCGAACAC
>URIE01000032.1 GCA_900547805.1 uncultured Collinsella sp. | reverse complement strand
CACGTGAGCATTTCCCACCGCGACCTGTCGCGCGCCAACACGAAAGCATAGGCCTGCATGTCGTTTACCGCCGAGGTGCGTGACGAACTCGCGCGCTGCGAACCCGAATGTGAATACTGCGATTTGTCGACGCTTGCCGCCCTGACGCGTGTGAGCGGTACGCTTTCGTTGGCCGGCTCCGGGCGGTATCGTTTGACGGTCGCGACCGAGACGGGAGCCGTCGCGCGCACGATGATCACGCTGACGCATCGCATTCTTAAGCTCAAAACGGAATTCACCGTTCGTAAATCGGTCTTGCATAAGGTCCGTAACTATCTCATTACCCTGCCCGATCAACCCGACCTGGACAAGGCTCTGGTGCTGCTGGGCATTCTAGACCGCAGGGGAGGGCTCGTTGCTGGTGTTCCCCGACACATCGTTGCCCGTCCCTGCTGCAGGCTTGCCTACATCCGCGGCGCGCTCATCGCCGGCGGTTTCGTGGCCGATCCCCGCGGCGACTTTCATTTGGAGATCGCGGTGCAGGGCGAGCAATATGCCAAGGGGCTTTGCGATCTGTTGGAGCAGATTGGGGTCCATGCTCGTGTTAATGCGCGGCGGGGGTCATATGCCGTGTACATTAAGAGCGCCGAGGAAATCGAGCATCTATTAAAGCTGATTGGTGCCAAGCGCAGCGTTGCCGAGATCGAGGAAGCGCGCGCGGTCAAATTGGTTAAGAACGACGTAAACCGTCGCGTGAACGCCGAGCTCGCCAACCAGACCAGAAGCGCCGGTGCTGCCCAGCATCAGCTTGCGCTTATCGATGAGCTCGAACAGCGGGGCTTGCGCGACACGCTTCCGGACGCCTTGGCGGTCTTTTGCGACCTGCGCGAGCGCTATCCCGATCTGTCACTGCGCGATCTGGGGGAGATGGCTGACCCTCCCTTGTCGAAGTCGGCCCTCTACCATCGAGTTTTGAGACTTGAAAAGCTCATTGAAGCAAACAGGTAGTTGAGCGAAACTGCTTATATAGGGATTGAACTGCTGTTTTACTCTTTAAAACGTTTTAACATAAATTTGATTTTCAATTTCGAGCATTCTCGTGAAATTCAAGTCAAAAAAAAGGTATATTAGGCGAGTGGTTAGTTTGTGGGCCTCAACGGTGGGCGCTGTAGCTTGCGGGGGCCTTACGAAAGGAGACACAATGGCAGTAAAGGTTGCTATTAACGGCTTCGGTCGCATCGGTCGTCTGGCCTTCCGTCAGATGTTCGGTCATGAGGGCTCCGAGATCGTCGCTATCAACGACCTCACCTCTCCCGATATGCTCGCTTACCTGCTGAAGTACGACTCCACGCAGGGCAACTATGCTCGCGATCACGAGGTCGTTGCTGGCGAGGATTCCATCACCGTTGACGGCAAGGAGATCAAGATCTACAAGGAGGCCGACGCCAACAACCTGCCTTGGGGCGACCTCGACGTCGACGTCGTTCTCGAGTGCACCGGCTTCTACACCAGCAAGGCTAAGGCTCAGGCCCACATCAACGCTGGCGCCAAGAAGGTCGTCATCTCCGCTCCGGCTGGCAGCGATCTGCCCACCATCGTGTACAACGTCAACCATGAGACGCTGACCGCTGAGGACAACATCATCTCCGCTGCTTCCTGCACCACCAACTGCCTCGCCCCGATGGCCAAGGGTCTGAACGACTTCGCTCCCATCGTGTCCGGCATCATGACCACCATTCACGCCTGGACTGGCGACCAGATGCCGCTCGACGGCCCGCAGCGCAAGGGCAACAAGCGTCGTAGCCGCGCCTGCGCCGTTAACATCGTCCCCAACACCACCGGTGCTGCCAAGGCTATCGGCCTGGTTCTTCCCGAGCTCAACGGTAAGCTCATCGGTGCCGCCCAGCGCGTCCCGACGCCGACCGGCTCCATCACCAACCTCTACGCTGTCGTTGACAAGAAGGTCACCGTCGACGAGGTCAACGCCGCTATGAAGGCCTACGCTGCCACCATCTCCGAGACCTTCGGTTACAACGAGGACGACATCGTCTCCACCGACATCATCGGCGAGACCCACGGCTCCATCTTCGACGCCACTCAGACCATGTGCTCTGACCTCGGCAACGGCCAGACCCTCGTTCAGGTCACCTCTTGGTACGACAACGAGAACTCTTACACCTCTCAGATGGTCCGCACCATCAAGTACTTCGAGAAGTTCGTTGCTTAATTTAGCTTTTAGCGAATAGCTCGTTGAGCGTCTAAAGAAGGGCGCGGCCTTATAGGGCTTACACCCTAGGGTCGCGCCCTTTTTATAAGAAATCGTCTGCCGTAATGGGAGGCAGACACGTACGAAAGGTAGAAGCAAACATGGCCTTTACCAAGAAGACCGTTCGCGACATCGATGTCGACGGCAAGCGCGTTCTCGTCCGCGTTGACTTCAACGTGCCTATCAAGGATGGCGTCGTTGGCGACACCACCCGTATCAAGGCTGCCCTGCCCACCATCAACTATCTCGTTGAGCACAACGCTCGCGTCATCCTCATGAGCCACCTCGGCCGTCCCGATGGCACCGGCTTCCAGCCCGAGCTGTCCCTCGAGCCCGTCGCCAAGAAGCTCGCCGAGCTCTCTGGTCTCGACGTTGCCTTTGTCGCTGACACTTACGGCGAGAAGGCTGCCGAGGCTGTCGCTGCCGTCGAGCCGGGCAAGGTTCTCGTTCTCGAGAACGTCCGTTTCGACAAGCGTGAGAAGAAGAACGATCCCGAGATCGCCAAGAAGCTCGCTTCCTATGGTGACGTCTTCGTTCTCGATGCCTTCGGCACCGCTCACCGTGCTCAGGGTTCCGTCGTGGGCCCCGCCGCATACCTGCCCGCAGTCGCAGGCTTCCTGCTCGAGAAGGAGGTCGACACGCTGACCGGCATCTTCGCCGAGCCCGAGCGTCCCTTCGTCGCCATCGTCGGCGGTTCCAAGGTTTCCTCCAAGATCGGCGTTCTCGATCACCTCATCGACTCCGCTGACACCCTGATCATCGGTGGCGGCATGGCCTACACCTTCTTCCTGGCTCAGGGCCTGTCCGTCGGTCAGTCCCTCAAGGAAGAGGACTGGGTCGAGCGCGCTGGCGAGATGCTCAAGAAGGCCGAGGAGAAGGGCGTCAAGATCCTGCTCCCCATCGACAACCGCGTTGCCGATCACTTTGGCGAGGACGCTGTCCCCGAGGTTGTCGCTTCCGACGCTATCCCCGACGATCGTGAGGGCATGGACATCGGTCCTAAGACCGAGGAGCTCTACGCCGAGGCTGTCAAGGGCGCCAAGACCGTGTTCTGGAATGGCCCCATGGGCGTCTTCGAGTTCGACAACTTCGCTCACGGCACCCAGGCTATCGCCGAGGCTGTCGCCGAGGCCGACTGCACCTCGATCATCGGCGGTGGCGACTCTGTCGCAGCTGTCAACAAGTTCAACCTGGCCGACAAGATGAGCTGGATCTCCACCGGTGGTGGCGCTTCCATGGAGCTCGTCGAGGGTAAGGCCCTGCCCGGAGTGGAGGCGCTTCTCGATGCCTAATCGCACCCTTCTTATCGCTGGTAACTGGAAGATGAACAACGACGTCGCCGAGGCCGCCAAGCTCGCCGACGAGCTGGCTCAGGCTCTGCCCGAGGTTCCGGCTGGCGTCGAGGTGCTCGTCTGCCCTCCGACCATCGACATCACCACGGTTCATGACCGCATTCAGGCTGCCCCCATCGCCCTCGGTGCACAGAACGTGTACTGGGAGGCCAAGGGTGCCTTCACCGGTGAGTCCTCTTGCGACATGCTCAAGTCCGCTGGCTGCACCTACTGCATCATCGGTCACTCCGAGCGTCGTGATTACTTCCACGAGACCGATGAGGATCAGAACAAGAAGGCCAAGGCCCTCGTTGCCGCCGGTCTTGTTCCCGTCTTCTGCTGCGGCGAGTCCCTCGAGGTCCGCGAGGCTGGCACCTATGTCGAGCACGTCGTGAACCAGGTCAAGGCTGGCCTTGCTGGTCTTGAGATCACCTGCCCCAAGCAGGTCGTTGTCGCCTACGAGCCCATCTGGGCCATCGGCACCGGCAAGACCGCTACCGCCGAGGACGCTCAGGAGGTCTGCGGCGCTATCCGTGAGACCCTCAAGGAGATGTTCGGCGAGGAGCTCGCTAACGGCATCCGCGTTCTCTATGGTGGCTCTGCCAAGCCCGGCAACATTGCCGAGCTCGTCGCCAAGCCCGACGTTGACGGCGCCCTTGTGGGCGGCGCTTCGCTCAAGGCTGCCGACTTCGCTTCTATGGTCGTCAAGGCAGGCGAGTAGGACATATGGCACAGCGTCATCTTCCTGCGCTCCTGATTATCATGGACGGCTGCGGCCTGGCTCCGGCCGATGGCGAGAACGCCGTCGCCGCTGCCAAGACGCCCTTCCTTGACAGCCTGTATGAGAAGTACCCCCACACCACGCTCGGCGCTTCGGGCGAGGACGTGGGTCTTCCCGATGGCCAGATGGGTAACTCCGAGGTGGGCCACCTCAACATCGGTGCCGGCCGCATCGTGTTCCAGGAGCTTTCGCGCATCAACAATGCCATCAAGGACGGCTCCATCGCCAAGAACGAGGTTTTCGTCAAGGCTATGGACGACGTCAAGGCTGACGGCAAGACTCTTCACCTCATGGGCCTTATGAGCCCTGGCGGCGTTCACTCCCACATGAACCACGTCGAGGCTCTGGTCAAGATGGCTGCCGAGCACGGTGTCAAGACCGTTCGCGTCCACGCCTTCATGGATGGCCGCGACGTCGACCCGCAGTCCGGCGCCGGTTACATGAGTGAGTTCTGCGCCTTCCTGGCTAAGATCTCCGAGGAGACTGGTTGCGACGCTCGCGTTGCCACCGTCTCGGGCCGTTATTGGGCCATGGACCGCGATAATCGTTGGGAGCGCATCCAGCGCGCCTACGACGTCATGGTCAACGCGTCCGATGCCGATGTCGACCCTGTTGCCGGTATCAAGGCCTACTACGAGAAGGATCCGCGCGGCGACGAGTTCGTCGAGCCCTTCGCTGCCCACAACGAGGGCATCCACGAGGGCGACGCGGCCATCTTCTTCAACTTCCGTCCCGACCGCGCTCGTCAGATGACCCGCGTGTTCACGGACAAGGAGTTCGACGGCTTTGAGCGCGAGCAGATCAAGCTTTCGCACTTTGTGACGATGACCGAGTACGATCCGACGTTTGACGTCGAGGTCGCCTTCCCCAAGACGTTCCCCGAGAACGTCCTGGCCGACGTTATCGCCGCCAACGGCCTGAAGCAGCTGCACACCGCCGAGACCGAGAAGTACGCCCACGTGACGTTCTTCCTCAACGGCGGCATCGAGGAGCCCAAGGAGGGCGAGGAGCGCGTGCTCGTCGCTTCCCCCAAGGTCGCTACCTACGATCTGCAGCCTGAGATGAGCGCTCCCGAGGTTACCGAGAAGCTCGTCGCCGCTATTAACGAGGATCGCGCTGATTTCTACATCGTGAACTTCGCGAACTGCGACATGGTTGGTCACACCGGTGTCTTCGACGCTGCCGTTAAGGCCGTTGAGGCTGTTGACGATGCCCTGTCCAAGGTTGTCCCGGCGATTCTCGCCAAGGGCGGCTTTGCACTGATTACCGCCGACCACGGCAACGCCGATCACATGTTTGACGTTGCTTCCGACGGTTCCAAGCATCCGTTTACGGCTCACACCACCAACCGCGTGCCGTTCATCATCGTTGATGAGAAGGCCAAGCTCACCGGTATCGAGGACGGCCGTCTTTCCGATATCGCTCCGACCATGCTCACCATGGCTGGTATTGAGCCTTCCGCCGAGATGACGGGCCGCGTGCTCGCTACCGAGGCCTATTAGAAAACAAATACCGTTTTCTAGCAAGGGGGTTGTCCACAACCGGACAACCCCCTTTTTGGTATTTCTGCCATTTCCACCCCGTCCTTGAGTGGCAGGTAGGGGAGAGCGGGGGATTGTGGTACAGTACTGGAGTTTGAACTGTTCTATTAAGGAGCTTATCTATGGGTCCGTTCCAGATTCTTCTGTTTGTCGTTTGGGCTGTTTCTGCCGTGGCGCTGACGATTCTCGTCCTGATGCATTCCGGTAAGGGTACCGGCGTTTCGGATATGATTGCCAGCTCGCTGTATAACTCCAGCTCTGCCACGGGCGTTATGGAGCAGAACCTTGACCGCCTGACCGTTATCATGGCTGTCGTGTTTGCCGTGTGCGTCGTGCTGTGCATGTTCTTCTTCCCGCAGGGCATCGTGGGCTACTAATCACGAGCCGCATAAATACTTGAAAAGGGTCCCGCAAGTGCGGGACCCTTTTTGTTTACATATTTGTAACAGAGTCAAAATATCCTCATATACTTCGCCCAACTAAAGAAAATCTCGACCGTTAACCGGAATTAGCCCCAAATCGTGCATAAAATGCGCTACTGTATTGCAATACGTTGGTCCGCTTTGTATAACCAGCCAAAACGGCGGACCGCGTTTGAATGGTTCGATTGGGCTGTCTTGACGTTGCCCGACCGAACTTACTTTGTCCTATCTCATAAGGAGGATGGCATGGCTGATTCTATGTTCCACCAGCCCGTTATGGGTCGTCGCGCCTTTGTCGGCGGTACCCTTGCTGCGAGCTCCATGGCTTTTCTTGCCGCATGCGGCAAGAAGGGCGGCGACGCTTCCGGTTCTGAGTCCGGTTCGACGCTGAACTTCTACATCAACAACCCGGTCTGCATCGACCCCTATAACGTCCAGGAGGACCAGGGCACTCAGGTCGAGTACCAGCTCTTTGATGCTCTGACCTCTTATGACGCCGAGAAGGGCGAGATCGTTCCGCTGGCTTGCGAGTCCTTTGAGGCCAACGAGGACGCCACCGAGTTCACCTTCAAGATCAAGAAGGCCAAGTTCCACAACGGTGACGACGTTACCTCCAAGTCCTTCAAGCTCGGTTGGGAGCGTCTGGTCAACACCAAGTCGGCCATCGCTACCGAGTACGGCCCTTCCGAGGTCTCCTATCACCTTTCTATGGTCGAGGGCTATGACGACCTGCTTGCCGGTAACGCTACCGAGCTCAGCGGTGTTACTTGCCCCGACGATGAGACCCTCGTCGTCAAGCTGTCTTCCGCTTACGCCGACTTCCCCTTCGTCGCCTCTCACCCGGCTCTGGCCCCGGTTCCCGAGTGCGCCGAGTCCGATGTCAAGAGCTTCTATCTTGCACCGGTCGGTAACGGCCCGTTCATGATGGACGGCAAGTGGGAGGATGGTCAAGAGATCAACCTCAAGAAGTTCGACGATTACTATGGCGACAAGGCCAAGATCGACGGCATTCACTTCCAGGTCATCAAGGACATGGAGACCGCTTACAAGGAGTTCCAGGCCGGTAACCTCGATGTCTGCGACGTTCCCGTTGCTCAGATCGATGCCGCCAAGAAGGATCGCGGCGTGTCCAAGGACGGCTACACCATGGGTGACGGCGAGCGCATGCTGCTCGGCGCCGAGCCTTCCACGTACTATCTGACCTGCAACACCACGGCCGAGCCGTTCAACAACGCCGACCTGCGTAGGGGCATCTCCCTGGCCATCAACCGTGAGGCCATCTGCAAGACCATCTTCAAGGGTACCCGTACCCCTGCCGACGGCATTGTTCCTCCGGGCATCGATGGCTACAAGGAGGGCGCATGGGAGTTCTGCGCCTACGATGTCGACAAGGCTAACGAGTACCTCGACAAGGTTGCTCCCGCTGGCGCTAACGGGGATCGTGGCATTAGCGTGACCCTTTCCTACAACCAGGACGGCGGTCACAAGGAGATCATGGAGTCCATCATCGGCGACCTCGCCAAGGTTGGCGTTACCGCTGTCTCCGATACCCCCGAGTGGTCTGCCCTGCTCGAGCAGTATCAGAACTTTAACTATCAGTTCGGTCGTCTGGGTTGGATTGCCGACTACCCGATCATGGACAACTTCCTGTATCCGCTGTTCCACTCCGACTCCCTCGGTGGCGACAACCGCTCTGGTTACAGCAACCCCGAGTTCGACGCCAAGGTCGACGAGGCTCGTACTATTGTTGACGACGAGGAGCGCGTCGCTAAGATGCAGGAGGCCGATGCAATGGTCGCTGCCGACTGCCCGGTCATCCCGGTGATGTTCTACACGCACACCATCGTCGGCTCCGATCGCATCAAGCACCTCTATGTCGATCCGCAGAAGCATGCCGAGCTGGGTACCGCTGAGCTCGCCTAAGAGTTTGCAGCTTCCGTGAGGGTCAAGTATTTACGTAGACCTCATGGGAAACATACAGTTCTCCCTAACCTGGGGTAAACTGGCTGATGGTAATTTTGGGATGCCGGTCTGGCGATCGGCATCCCATTTAGGTTAATCCCTAGATAGGGGAGTGGTATGGGTAAGTACATCGTTAAACGTGTGCTTCAGTTCATCCCGGTGTTTTTGGGCGTTACGCTGATTCTGTTCGCCCTCCAGAATATCGTGCCGGGAGATCCGATCAAGCTGATCGGTGGAGACAAGGCTCTGTCCCCCGAGGTGGAGCTTCAGCTTCGCGTTCGCTATCACCTGGTCCAGTCGGACGAGGACGGCAACGCGATCCTTGACGAGAACGGCGACCCCGTTCAAACGTCGCTCGTGGACCGTTACTTGTATTACATGAACGGCCTGCTTCATGGCGATCTGGGCAATTCGTATCAGCGCAAGCTGCCGGTTACGGAAATCTTTGCCCAGAAGTATCCGTATACGGTCAAACTTGCCGCGTGCGCCATCGTGCTCGAGGCAATCATGGGTATCGGTGCGGGTATCATTTCGGCGGTAAAGCGTTATTCCTTCTGGGATATTTTGGTAACGCTCACCACGTCGATCCTCGTTGCCGTCCCGGCCTTCTGGCTCGGTATGTTGCTGCAGCTGTTCTTTGGCGTCATCCTCAAGGATGCCACCGGCGGCGCATTCTCCATGCCGATCTCGGGTGCCGGCGGTTCCAGCTCTCAGTATCAGGATTGGATGCACTATGTGCTTCCGACCATTACGCTGGCTTCGGTTTCGACCGCTTATGCTGCCCGCATTATGCGCTCGCAGCTGCTTGACGTCATGAACCAGGATTACATCCGTACGGCAAAGGCGAAGGGTCTCTCCAATCGCGCGATCATCGTCAAGCATGCGCTTAAGAATGCACTCATCCCCGTCGTTACCTATATTGGTGTCGACTTTGGCGGCATGCTTTCGGGCGCCATCCTGACCGAGACGGTCTTTAACTGGCCCGGTATCGGCTATGAGGTCTATCGCGCCATTAGCATGCGTGACTGGCCCATCGTTATGGGCGGCGTTACGCTCATCGTTGTCGTCGTCATGGTGATCAACCTGCTCGTCGACATTAGCTATGCATTCCTCGACCCGCGCATCCGCCTTGGCGGTCCGTCGGATAAGGCCTAAGGGAGGTACGTCTCATGCAGGAAACTGATTCTCAGTCTCAGGAGCAGGCTACCGCCACCAAGGCCGCATCTGCTCCCGCCAAGTCCCGCACGCTGTGGGGCGACGCTTTTAAGCGTCTTCGTAAGAACAAGCTTGCCGTTATCGGTGTCTGTTGGATCATCATCGTCGTTGTGGTTGCCCTGACCGCAGATCTGTGGGCTAAGCCCTGGCTCGGTTCGCCGACGGCTTCCGACTCGACCACCATGGCCGAGACGTCGCTGCTGGCTCCGTGTGCAGAGCACCCGTTTGGCACCGACGCTCTTGGTCGTGACATTCTTGTCCGTGTTATCTACGGTGCACGCGTTTCGCTGTCCGTCGGCATTATGGCCACCGCGATCTCCACGCTGATCGGTCTGGTCATGGGTGCTCTGGCGGGTTTCTACGGCGGCATCTGGGATACGATCATCATGCGCTGTGCGGACATCTTCCTGGCGTTCCCGTACGTGCTGTTCGTTGTCGCCATGATCGCTGTTATCGGCCGTGGTCTTCAGAACGTCTTTATCGCCATCGGTATTCTCGGCTGGCCTTCGATTGCGCGCGTCTTCCGATCCGCGATCCTGACGGTCAAGGAAAACGACTATGTTGACGCTGCGCGCGCGATGGGTGCATCTGATGCTCGTATCGTCGTGCGTCACATCTTCCCGAACTCCGTCGCCTCCATCGTGGTCTACGCGACCATGAACATTGGTGGCGCCATTCTGACCGAGTCCGCTCTGTCCTTCCTCGGCATGGGCGTTATTCCGCCTACGCCTTCGTGGGGCTCCATGATTCAGGACGGTCAGCAGTATCTTCTGACCGCTCCCTGGATGATGATCATGCCCGGTCTGGCAATTCTCTCGACGGTGCTCGCCTTCACCCTGCTGGGTGATGGTCTGCGCGACGCCCTCGACGTCAAGATGAAGGACGCATAAGGATGAAGAAGAACAAGAACTATGTGGACCTGAAGGACCAGCCGGTTCCCGAGGGCCAGCATCTGCTCGAGGTCGATGACCTTAAGATGTATTTCCACACCGAGGATGGCGTCGTTCGCGCTGTCGACGGTGTTTCCTACACGCTCGATCGCGGCGAGACCCTGGGCGTCGTCGGTGAGTCCGGCTCCGGTAAGTCCGTGACCGCCATGACTATCATGGGCCTCATCTCGATGCCTCCGGGAAAGATCGAGGGCGGCGACGTTCGCTATCGCGGTCGTTCGATCCTCGAAATGACCGAGGAAGAGATGCAGCACATTCGCGGCAACGATATCGCGATGATCTTCCAGGATCCTATGACCTCCTTGAACCCGGTCTATAAGATCGGCAAGCAGGTAGGCGAGGGCCTTCGTCTGCACCGTGGCTACTCCAAGCAGGAGGCGCTCAAGCGCGCCACCGAGCTTCTGGACCTCGTTGGTATTCCCGAGCCCGAGAAGCGCGTCAATGAGTATCCGCACCAGTTCTCTGGCGGTATGCGTCAGCGCGTCATGATTGCTATGGCTCTTGCCTGCGATCCCGATATTCTGATTGCCGACGAGCCCACGACTGCTCTGGACGTTACCATCCAGGCTCAGATTATCGAGCTTATGCAGGAAATGCAGGAGAAGAACGGCAACGCCATCATCATGATTACCCATGACCTGGGCGTCGTCGCCGACATGGCCGACAAGATCATGGTTATGTACGCCGGCCGTCCCGTCGAGTTCGGTACTGCCGAGGAAATCTTCTACGAGAGCCGCCACCCCTACACCTGGGGCCTTATCCGCTCCATCCCGGAGCAGGCCATCGAAGAGAAGAAGCCGCTTACGCCGATTCACGGCAACCCGCCTTCGCTCATGAACCTGCCTGAGGGCTGCGTCTTCTCTCCTCGTTGTCCCTATGCGACGGACAAGTGCCGCAAGCAGCGCCCCGAGCGCGTTGTCACCGAGTCTGGTCATTACTCTGCGTGCCACTACTCCGGTGACCCCGAGTTCCTCAAGAACGCTCCTGAGACGTCCCGTACGCGCAAGGATTCCAAGAAGGGAGGCGAGGCGTAATGGCAGATACCAACGAGCGTACTCCGCTGCTGAAGGTCGAGCACCTCTCTAAGGAGTTTCCCGCTGAGTCCGGCATGTTCGCCAAGCGCTTCTCCAAGCGTGTCGTCTCTGCTGTGAATGACATTTCGTTCGAGATTTATCCGGGCGAGACCTTTGGCCTGGTCGGCGAGTCTGGTTGCGGTAAGTCCACCACGGGCCGCACCATCATGCGCCTGACCAAGCCGACGGCAGGCAAAGTGTTCTTCCAGGGCAAAGACGTTGCCGAGATGAGCAAGCACGAGATCAAGGATATGCGTCGCGAGATGCAGTTCATCTTCCAGGACCCCTATGCTTCGCTGAATCCTCGTATGACCATCGGCGAGATTGTCTCTGAGCCCATGACCATTCATGGCGTGGGCACCAAGGAAGAGCGTATCGAGCGTGTCCGCGAGCTGCTGGACGTCGTCGGTCTGAACCCCGAGCACATCAACCGCTATCCGCACGAGTTCTCGGGCGGCCAGCGCCAGCGTGTCGGCATTGCCCGCGCATTTGCGCTGAAGCCCAAGCTGATTATCTGCGACGAGCCGGTTTCCGCTCTGGATGTTTCCATCCAAGCACAGGTCCTGAACCTGCTTAAGGAACTTCAGGACAAGTTCGGTACGGCTTATCTCTTCATTGCTCACGACCTCTCTGTCGTGCAGCACATCTCCGACCGTGTTGCCGTTATGTACCTGGGCAAGATGGTCGAGGTTTCGGACTGGAAGACGCTCTACAGTGAGCCTCACCATCCGTACACGCAGTCGTTGCTGTCTGCCGTGCCGGTTCCCGATCCTGATATCCAGAAGACCCGCAAGCGCATCATCCTCGCTGGCGATCCGCCGTCGCCGCTGGATCCGCCGACCGGCTGCCGTTTCCACACTCGCTGCCCGATCGCGCAGGGTATCTGCTCTGAGAAGCTCCCTGAGTTTAAGGAAGTTGCCCCGGGCCACTGCTGTGCCTGCCACTTCGCGGAGCCGTTCCCGATCAAGGAATCGCACATCGACCTGTAGTCGGTTGTTCTCGTCCGGGCCCGTGTTGGACTTAGTTTCCAGAACGTCCTCGACCATGGAAACCCCCTTATCCTGCTCCTTCGGAGCTGCGGATAAGGGGGTTTCCTGGTCTGCGGAATGTTCTGGAAACTAAGTCCAGCACGGCCCCTGCGGCAACGCGGCAGGGAGGGGCGCGATTCCTTAATCGCTCACTTAATCAAATAGGAAAGTTAGTGAGGCCGGAGCTTTAGCTCCGGCCTCCCCATATAAGGGCTCGGCAAAGCCGAGCCACCAAATTTGTATCAGCCCCCAGAACATGTTTGAGAACTGTGCCTGGAGCATGCGCCCTTAGGGCAGGAGTGAGGTTGCTTTCCAACGCATTCCGCAGGGGGCGGCATTATTTTGTAGCGCGAAGCGCGGATCAAAATAATGCCGCATGCCCGAGGACGCGTTGGAAAG
This sequence comes from uncultured Collinsella sp., assembly GCA_900547805.1. GTDB lineage: Bacteria > Actinomycetota > Coriobacteriia > Coriobacteriales > Coriobacteriaceae > Collinsella. The sequence goes on along the minus strand of URIE01000032.1, from coordinate 3,641 downwards.
CAACCTCATTCCTGCCCGAACAGGTCGGTCTACCTGCGCATTTACAAATTCGTAAACTTTTTTGAAAAAAGTGCTTGCACAGTTCTCGAATCATAGGTTATTATCTTCCTCGTTGAACGCGCGGGTCCAACAAAACGAACCGTGAATCAACAACATAGCATGTCGGAGTGGCGGAATTGGCAGACGCGCTAGCTTGAGGTGCTAGTGACCGCTTTTTGGTCATGCGGGTTCAAGTCCCGCCTCCGACACCATCGCATTTGAGAAGCCTCTTCGGAGGCTTTTTTGTTACCGATAGACGGTGAGGTCCACGATGGAAACGCTTGAACGCAACGAGTGGGCAGATGTTGCCCAACTGGTCGAGATCACGAGCGATGCTGTCATCATTTGCGAGCTCGACGGAACCATTCTGCATGTGAATAATCGCTTACTTGGCTTGATGTGCGAGGAACGTGCCGACGTCATCGGTGGAGATGTTAAAGACGTCCTGTACTCGTCCTCTTTTGAACGTGCGACGGAACATCGTCTGCCATTTGAAACTGATGGCTCCGAGATCGAACTGATGCTCAAGCTGAGTGACGGCTCTTTTATCCCCGTCTTGGTTCGTGCGGGCTCCGTAACGCCTCCACGCATCTTTGGGCGCCGCGCACCACGTGTCCTAGTGGCGCTTCACAGTATCGAGGAACAGTATTCTCACGACCGTCAACTTAAGCGTGCGTTATCGGAGCTTAGAGTGGCGAACAAGCGTCTCTCTGGCACGCTCTCGGTCATTATGAGCACTGTGGGCTCCGATGAGTTACCCAGCCTGCTTGATACCGTTTTGAACCAGCTTGTAGGAACGCTCGATGCTTCGGGTGCCGCTATCTATTTTTCTGAGAGCGGCGGTTTTAAGCTTCGCGGTGTTTCCAAGGAGCTGTACGACAGCTACCTGCCCGAGTTCTTGCCGTATGGCGCTGGTATTCCGACGTATGTTCTTCGGGAGTCGCGTGCCTGTCGCTTGTCGATTCAACAGGACCTTGAGGGCGATAGGGCCGCCTCCGGTATGTTCATGGACCTGGACAATCGTTCTAAGCACCTGTTGCGCGTGCAAGATATGCCTCCGTACCGCAGCGAGATTTGTCTTCCCGTTTTTTACGGTACGCAGATCCTTGGCGTGCTGGAAGTTGGTTGGAAACGCCCCCAGGCACCGCTCGCCTATGACGTTAATGTACTCGAGGTTATTTGCGATTACCTGTCTATCCAGCTGGTCGGCATGGCATCGAGCCTTCGCTCTCGTCGCACGGCCGAGCTTGGCCGCTCGCTCAATGTCTTGCGCGATGAGCTGTTTACCTTTCTAGACGATTCCGCCGCGGCTACCCAGGTGGTATCGTCCGAGATCTGCAATATGCTCAACTGCCATTTTTGCCCTGTTGAGTATGACGCCAGTCTGGACGCCTACGTCATAGATTTTGAAGGCGGCAGTCGCGTTGCTTTGCCGGACGATCCCGAGAAGCTTTTCTTTTCCACGACGGCGCCAGCGGCACGTCTGGGGGCTGGCCCTGATGGCTTTGAGGCGTCTGTTTTGGGAGGTACGAGTGCCGAGGACCTTAAACACGTCCGTATAACTCGCGTTGACGAATCGATGCCTATGGGAGGCTGGCTTAGGGCGCATGGTCTGCCTTGTCAAGGTCTCTACGTCGACTCCGGCATCGAGGCGGGGCGCCCGCGCTCTGAGGGTGATGGCAAGCACAGTAACGACGCGATTGTTCCTGCTTCTGTTGCGAAGAGCCCGACGACGCGCGCGCTGCTGCTTCGTGATGGTAGCCAAGAGCCGATTGATGATCTTGAATATGACTACTTGGTGCACTTGGCGCATGACTTTGAACTGATCTACGAAGGCGAATCTCAAAAGCGCGAGGAGCGCCATATCGCTCAGACCCTTCAGATTGGCATGAGAAATTCCCTGGGGGATGTTCCGGGTATCGCAACCGATTCGGTGTACCTGTCGGCCACGAACTCGGCGTTGGTCGGCGGCGATTTCTATACGCTCATCCGTCTTCCCGACGACTGCGCCGTCATGATTCTGGGCGATGTGTCTGGCAAAGGCATTGAGGCTGCATCGATGTCCGCGCTCGTCAAGACGGCCCTGACGGCATATGCCTGGGAGGGCGCTGGACCGGCCCGCATGGCACGCTCCCTTAACAGCATGCTCATGGGCTTTTCGAGGGTCGAGACGTTCGTGACGGCCTTTATCGCCAAGATTGACCTTAAAGCCGGACGCGCAACGTATTGTTCGGCGGGCCATCCTCCGACCATGGTCATCAGGCCAGAGTCGATGCCGCTGGGTGGCGGCGAGGCCCGTGGGGGAGAGGTTGAGCTGCTTGGATGCCAATCGGGCGTAATCGGTGCCTTTGAGAGCATGGTGTACGAGACAGGCGTGTTTACGTTCGCCCCCGGCGACATGCTCTTCATGTATACGGATGGAACGATTGAGGCTCGCGACCGTACCGGAGCGTTCTTTGGCGAGCAGCGCCTTCGCGACCTTCTGCTCTCTGTCTCGGGTGAGGGCGTGTCGGGCATTTGCGGCAAGGTCTTGGGCGAGCTTGACCGATTTACCGAATCGGCGCTGGACGATGACATTGCATTGGTGTCCCTTGAGTTTTTACGGGGTCGTTCATAGACGACGCTGGGCGGGCTGAATCCGTACGGTTGGGGAAACGAATGCATCGAGTGGGCTTTTTTGGGGAACCATGGTCGTATGAATGAGTGGAATGACATAGCGGTTTTGACGCCACCAGGCGATATCGACATCGCCACGGTGCCTGCGCTGCGTCGGCGGTTGGATGCTTTGATTGGCCGCGGCGTGCGTCGTGTCGTCATCAACTGTCAGGCTGTTAGCTTTATCGATTCGACGGGCCTGGCATTCCTGCTTACGCGCGCTCGTGAGCTCATGAGGCGAGAAGGCCTGCTTTCGCTCGTCAATGCATCAGGTGAAGTTGTTCGCTTTTTGGAGATTGCTCGTCTTGTCGATATCCTTCATGTCGCGGGGCCGGCACGGGAGTCTATTCCCGCCATTCCGGTGGGGGAGCTGCCTCGCTGGAGTAAGAGCGTCGAGGTCCGTCAGGGTATCGAGAATCTTCCATACTACCGACATCGCATCGCCGAACTCCTTGAATCGCTTCCGTTGCGCCGTGACGAGCGCTACGATGTCGCATTGGCGTCGGGGGAGGCGCTGGGTAATGCCTATGACCATGCGGGCGGTATCGGGTGCGTCCTGACGGTTCAGGCCTATGGCGATCGCGTTGTGGTTGAGGTGCTTGATCGAGGTGCCGGCTATTCTATCGATGAAACGAGCGAACCGGTCGCATCAGAGGAGCGCGGCCGTGGTATCAAGCTTATGCGTATGCTCGTCGATAACGTGGAGGTTGCTCGTCGTACGGACGGCGCCGGCACGCGCGTGCAGATGGTGAAGCTGTTTAGCGGAGCGCTGGAATCGTGTGCCTAGCCAATCGCTTTAGCGCGTTTAGCTACTAAGAACATGCGACAGACAAGTTTTTTGAAAAAAGTACTTGCGTCTTTTGGACAACTCGCGTAAATTAATAACCCGCAAGCGGACATGGCTCAGTTGGTAGAGCACAACCTTGCCAAGGTTGGGGTCGCGGGTT
>URIE01000031.1 GCA_900547805.1 uncultured Collinsella sp. | reverse complement strand
GCTCGGGACCCTGCGCCGTCGCGAAGGGGTCATCGACCTGAGCCGAGGGGTCGGGAAGGTCGAACAGTGACGTGCGGGACGCAACGTTAGCCTGCTTCATCGACGGCAGCGACGGATCGGGAACCGAAGCCAACGGCGACGAGGAGGGCGTAGGCACCGGAACTGACGCCGGATCGGGAACATTCATCTGCGGGCGCGGTGCGGCCTGAGACGAGATCTGCGCCATGAGGGAATCGACCGTTTCGTCCTGAGTGGGGGCGACGTTGGCAACCGTGGAGCCGGAACCACCCGGAGTCGGCATAGTGAAAATCTGCGTGGAGTAAGGTCTCGACTCGTCCTTCTCGGGGGTCTTGGGAGCCTCGGAGACCACAGCGGCCTCCTCCTGCTCGACCTCGGCCGAATCGTCCTGCTCGACCACCACGTGCTGCTCTTCGTCAGTGCCGACCTCGACGGTCTCGTCTTCGGCAGCATCCGGGGTTTCAGCCGCATCGGCGGCCTCGGCATCGTTTGCCACAGCGGTCTGCTCATCGGAAGCCTCAAGGGGCTCGGCAATCGCGGTTCCCTGCTTTTCAAACGTTATCGTGGCATCGAACTGCGCGGCGTCGAACGACATGGTGCCATCAACGGGCTGCTGGGGCTCGAAAGACGTCGTCGCCTCGACAACATCCGCGGATGCCGGTTGCTGGGACTCAAAAGACGTCGTAGCTTCGGCGGCATCGACGGCCACGGGCTGCATGGCCTCGTTCTGTTCGAACTCCTGTGCCGCACGCTCACGCTCCGCCTCGGCTGCCTGCTGCTGAGCGATAGCTTCCCGCTCGGCAGCCTCGCGTGCGATGGCGCGCTTTTCCTCAAAGTCGTCGATGAATTTCTTGCCCTTTGCAAATGCACCCTTAAAGAAGCTGGAAGCACTGGCCCCAATCGAAGAGAAGGCGGATGCAATATCGGCATGGGGCGTCGCCGCGGGAATCTCGGCCGAGAAATCGGTATCACTCTCGTAAGACACGCGTCGCGGCTGCTCGGCATAATCATCGTCAGACTCGTCCGCGACGTCCTGCGCCGGCGCGGCGGGTGCCAGAATGTCCAGTCCCGCTGCGGGATCGAGCGCGGGCATAGCCTCGGGCTCCGCAACGGCAGGAGAAGCCGCAGCGGACCCGTCGTCCGCAACAGCGGCGGGTGCAGGTGCATCCGCGATGGGGGCAGGCTCGGGCTCGAATGTCGGCTCCTCGCCCTCCTCGTAATCGAGCGTACAGGACTCGGGAAGCATGCCGAGTGCGCGGATGGCATCCGAACCAAAGCGGATGTTGCCGGCGGCATTGCGATAGAGCTTAGGCTCAGGCTCGCTGGGCTCGACCACAACAGACTCCTCCGCCGACTCGGCAGCGGGAACCTCGGCAGCAGGCTCTTCGACTTGGACAGCCTGGCCCTGTGCCTCGGGCACAATGGAGCCGATCAGCGTCTCGTCGGCAGATGCACCCTCAAAGCCATCGATCTGCTCGTCGAAAGCCTCGCCTTGTTCGGACTCGAGCTGATCATCGGAAGCGATCGGCTGGCCAAACTCGTCCTCCTCGTAGGTAGGCTCTTCGTACTCGATGGTGTTGCCGTAGTCGTTTTGCTGCTGGGCCGCGGCATATTCCGCCGCCGCGCGCGCCATTTCCTCGGCACGACGTTTCTGCTCCCCAAAATAGGTATCGAACGGAACATCGTCGGGAAACTCGTTCTCGCCCTGGAAGGGAGCAACGTTGTCCATAACGCCGAGCATAGCGGCGACAGAAGACTTGTTGCACACCGCGCCGGACGTATAGGGAAGAATGTGGCGATTAGAGATGATGTTTGCCGCGTTGGCAAGTGCAACGAGGGAAGCGAGGATCGCGACAATCCACAGCAGAACCTTGAGCGCGCCGGGGAGCGGCAGGATACGCAGGATGGCAACGGCAGCAGGGGCAACCGTGGCAACGGGCAACAGCTTGGCGATGAGCGCACGATACGAAGCATAAGGCTCGCGGGCGAGCAGCTCAGCACGGGGAGAGTCGTAGTGTGCGACAACGACCACCGGGCGGTTGCGCGGAGACGTGAGCGGGCCCGAGGCCTTGTGGTAGGCGATGACATTTTGGCTCACGCCCGTCTTGCCCAGGCGCGAAACCACGGGGTGGCCCGTGCGCTCGAGCACGTAAAGAACGGCGCCGACAATGGCCAGCAAGGTGCCGACCAAGCCGATACCGCCGCCGATGCCCATCAGCAGGGCGCCGGCAAACGCAAGAATACCGGTAACGGCAAATGCCAATCTACTGGGCGCCGGGGCATTGAACTCCTGAACCTCGGGGTCAAAGCCGTGGTTGCGGAAGATCTGAGCGATATCCTCGGCAGCCAAGCGCTCTTCTTCGCTGCATGCCGGCGTGATGCCGGTGTTCTGCAGCAGGTGGTTGATATAGTTCTGGGTGTTCGCCATGTGCGCTCCACATCCATAATCCGACAAATAGGCCCAATGCATGCACATTAGAACCGTATATAGTCGAAAGTATACCCCGAGCGAGCGCAAACGACCGAATTCGGCCCATCTTAACGCCCCGAGCGGACAAGGATATAGCCTAATCTCCATATCGGACTAAAATCATGGCAGTAAACCACCTTCCCATGCGAGGACTCTATGACGGCAAGCGACACGACCGCTACGAACAAAAAGGGAACGCCGGAGCCCGGTTTCGATAAAACGGCTCAGCGCATCCTCAATCTTTTCTTTGTGCTCAACAGCTCCCCCGAACCGCTGACGACCGAGCAGATCGTCTTGGATTCTGACCTGGGATATGGCTCGGGCAATATCGACTCGGATAAGCGCAAGTTTCGGCGCGATCGTGACAAACTGCTCGAGCGTGGCATCTTAATCAAGGAGGTTCGCCCCGCCGGTGCGCAGGAGACCGAGGAAAGCTCGTGGACAATCGACCGCGAGCACACGTTTGCTGCAGGCGGCCTCATCACCGCAGACGACGCCGATATCCTACTCAACGCCATCGACCAGACGCTAGCGGCCGGCTCTTCCACCTTTGCCGCGCCGCTTGCCGATATTCGCTCCAAAATTGCCTACCTCACCGGCATGTCGGCGGTGGACGAAGTACCGATCCGCCGCTCTCCCACCGTCGATGCGGTATGGAGCGCCTTTGCCGAGCGATGCGCGCTGCGATTTTTATATCAGAACGGACGCGGCGAGCAGAAAGAACGTACCGTCTGTGTCTACGGCATGTTCGAACGCGAGGGCGTGGCGTACTTCTGCGGCCTCGACAATGTCACCGACGACATCAGGACATTCCGCTGCGACCGTATCGTTCGCGCATGGCGTCCTTCGAAGGCCTACGCCATCCCTGCGGACTTCAATCTCAACGACTATCTGTTCTTTGAATTCGATTTCGCCGACCGACCGCCCGTTGCAGCCACGTTCTCGTTCGCCCCTCAGACGCAGATCGATATGATCAACGGCCTCACGCGCGGGCGAGGTGAGCTCGCACGCACCGATGCGGGATGGACCTGGAGCGTTGACGTGCGCGACCTTGAAGCCGCCGCCTCATTTTGCATGGCCCATGTCATGGACGGCATGAGGCCCATGGCCCCCAAATCGCTCAAGCAGGCGTGGAACCACCTCATTGAAAGGACGGTGCACGAGCATGCCCGTGCGTAAACTCACCAGCGAGCAGAGGCTCTCGCGCGCCATCGACATCATGGAGGCCCTCTACGCCGCCGGCGAGAGCGGCATGACACGAACCGAGATTTGCGGCCGCTTTGACATCACGGGAGTATCGCTCGACGAGATTCTCGAGATCGTCTCGACGCTCGCGGACCGAGAATCGGGTGCGCGCATCATCTGCGAATGCCACGGCGAGCGTGTGGTCCTCACCGGTGACGCTGGACGTGTGCTACCGCTGCGTCTGAGTGCCGCCGAAGGCGCTGTGCTCAACCATGAACTTGAATCGTTGGGGATCGAGCCGCAGACGGCAGCTCGGATTCGACATGCCCTTCTGCCCGAAGAGCTCGGCTATAACCAGCGCGTCTTTGACACCGTCAACCACGGGTCGCACTGGCAGCAGCTGAGCTGCGCCATTCAGGACGGTGTTCGTTGCCGCATCTCGTATCGCTCGATGGACGATGCGCGGCCACGCGAGCGTCTGGTCGACCCCTTGCGCATTACGGTAAACGGCGACCAAACATACCTGATTGCCTGGGACATCGCGGTCGATGAGCAGCGCACCTATCGCATGGATAAAATCGAGGGACTCACCTTGACGGAAGACTCCGTCGTGCCTCACACACCGGGCGTCGCATCCCTCCACGATTCCCTTGCCCGGACGCAGCGTAGCGCAAAGCTCTTGATGCCATTCGATATGGCGGAGCATCTGGACTGGGCCGGCATCACCCTAATCGAGCGCAGCGGGGCAGACATGGCAACGGTAACCGTGCATTACGGCTCCGAGCGTTGGCTACTGAGCCAGATAATCGCAGCGGGCGGAGCCATCCGCATCTTGGATTACCCCGCCCTGTCAAAGCGTCTGTGCGATATGACAAAAACCCTCGTCTGTCCGCTTTAGCGCCGCCGCTCGTGACGTGCGCGCCACAGTTGCAGATAGTGACCAATCTGCGCCGATTCGATGCGCTGGTAGGAGCTCGTGGGCAGCGACGTTAAGAACTTCTTCCCGTAGCCCTTCGTCACCAGGCGCGGGTCGGCCAGAATCAGCACACCGCAATCGGTCGACGAGCGGATAAGGCGGCCGGCCGCCTGCTTAACCTCGAGCACCGCCTCGGGCAGCGAATAGCGCGCCCAAGCGCGGTCTTCGCGCAGGTTGCGCTCGCACCAGAGCGGGTCCGTGGGGCTCGAGAACGGCAGCTTGGGAATGATGACGCAACGCAGCGTCTCGCCGCTGGCGTCAAACCCCTCCCAGAAGGCCTTAAGCGCAAAAAGCGACGAGGTCGGCTCATTGATAAACCGGTCGCGCAGGCGACGAGGAGATGAGTTGCGCTGCTGGCAGTTGAGCTCCAGACCCGCACGGGCCATCTTGGGCTCAACGCGGGCGTACAGGTCTTCCATGTCGCGCCGATTGGTGAACAACGTGAGCACCGATCCGCCCATGGCAAGATGGGCGTCGACCAGCACGCGCTCGAGCGCCGTAAGATAGCTCTCACGATCGCGCGGATCGGGAATATCGCCCGCAACGACTACTGCCATGTTCGAATCGAAGTCGTAGCTCGAGTCCAAGTGCAACGATGAGGATGTTGAAGCACCGATGCGATCGAGGCCGACCGCGTGGTTAAAGTGTTCAAAGCTTTTGGACACCGTCATGGTCGCCGAGGCAAAGATAGCCGTGTGAACCTCGGGCAGCCATTCGGTCGCCAAGGCCTCGCCAATGTCGATGCGCTCTGCGGTCATTGACTCTCCGCCGGCACGCAGTCTGCGATTGACCTGCAGCGAATACACGTAGTGTTCATCGGTGCCATCAATGATGAGTTTGAGGTTCTCGGCCAGCTCGTGCAGGCGGCGCGAGATATCACCCAGGTCGACAACAACCTCGGGCTTGTCGGCGGCGACGGCTTGCACCAGCGCGTCGACGCTCTTGTCAGCCTGTTCCAATGCGTCGATGGCAGCGTAGGCCGACTGTAAGAAATCATGCCAGTCGTCAGATTCGCGCAGCTCGGGGCCAATCCATAGATTGGCATTGTCATAACCCCCACGGGCACGGCGACCGAGCTCGCGAACGCCATCGAACACGTCGGCGATTGCCATGCTCGCGCGCGCAGCCGTCGACGTCGCCTTGGCAGTAAGGCCCAGATAGAGCGTAGAGCCCTCGGAGGTTGCCAAATCACGGGAAACCTGGCTTAGCGCGCCGGCGCTCGAGCCACCCAGGCGCTCAAACAGAACGCGCGATTCATCCGCCGACACCACGCGCGCCCACTGACGGCGCGCCTCGCACTCGATGGAATGGGCCTCGTCGATTACCCAATGACGAATCGGAGGTAAAATCCTGCCCTCGGCCGCGACATTGCGGAACAGCAGGGAATGGTTGGTGACCACCACATCGGCATGCGCCGCACGACGGCGAGCGCCGTGGACCAAACATTTATCAGGGAAAAACGGGCAGAGGCGACGAGCACACTCGCGCGAGGCCGTCGTAAAGTCGGGGCGGTTGACGCTGCGCCACCGAATGCCGAGCGAGTCGAGGTCGCCATCGGCTGATTGGCAGACGTACGCCATAATGACCGCGACCGCCGTGAGCGTGTCCGCCGGATCGCGCTTGGTGGTAATCTCGACCTGGCCTCGGCTCATGCGCTCAAGCTTGCGCAGGCACGGATAGTGGTCATAGCCCTTGAGGGCGCAAAATGACAGACCACCGTCCAGTTGCTCGGCAAGTTTTGGCAGCTCGTGGTACATGAGCTGGTCGGCAAGATTGTTCGATTTGGTCGCAATACCAACCGTGATGTTGTTACGGCGCGCTGCCTCGGCAAAAGGCACCAGATAGGCCATCGATTTGCCGACGCCCGTGCCCGCCTCAATTACACGATGAGTGCCCGTGACCAGCGCATCGCGGACCTCGAGCGCCATAGCGATCTGCTCATCACGCGGCTCGTAGGTGGGATACATGCGATTGACCAGGCCACCTGGCGCATAGTCTGCCTCGATCTCCTCACGACTCGGCATCTTGAGTACCGGCAGTTCATCGGCGTCCACCCGATCGTCGGCGCGATCGGCCTTGAGAACGTCAGCACGAGCGGCGCTGAGAGAGAAGATAGAACCAGGGTTCTGCCCTGCCAAGAATGAAAAGATAGGACGATAGGACCAAGGCACGTCCGGATGCATGTCGGCTAGGCGCGCCATGAGGCCCTGGGGCAAGTCGGTGAGCGCCACGAGCAACACGCGCCATACGCCACACAGGGCGTCGACGTCGGCATTGGCACGGTGTGATACCGAGTCGCAGCCAAACAGATCGGCCATAAAAGACAGCTTGTGCGAGGCCAGGCGCGGAAGCGCGATGCGCGACAGCGCCAGCGAATCGATCCAAATATCGCTCACGTTGACGCCGCCTTTGACCGACTCGATAAACGAGCGGTCGAACGTGGCGTTATGTGCGATCACCGGGCAACCGCCGACAAAATCGGCGAGAGCGGCGACGGCCTCAACGGCCGACGGGGCATCTGCCACATCGGCATTTGTAATGCTCGTGAGTTCGGTAATCTCGGCGGGAATCAGCTGTTTGGGATGCACGAAGGTATCGAAGCGGTCGATGACCTCGCGGCCCGAAAGACGGGCCGCCGAGATCTCGATCAGCTCATTGTCCTGCACCGAAAGACCCGTGGTCTCGGTATCGAGGACAATCACATCTTCCTCGATAAGGCCGAAGGACTGCGTTTTGGCGCGTTCGGCAAGCGTGGCATAGGAGTCGATGACAAACTGCGGCGTTCCTGACGAAACCGCGTCCTCGATTAGCATGCAATGCCCGCTCGACGAAGGCCCATACGAATCAGGCTGTCACAGACCTGCGGGAACGTCATGTCGTCGGTGTGGCGGATCTCATCCGGATACAGCGACGTATCGGTCATGCCGGGAATGGTATTGGTCTCGAGGATAACGGGGCCGTCCTCACTCACAATAAAGTCGCTGCGCGAGATACCCAGGCAACCGAGGGCCTTGTGAGCGGCGCAGGCAAGCTCCTGAGCGTGAGCGTAATTCTCGGGTGAAATCTGCGCCGGAATGCGATGGATGTCCGCAGGGTCGACATACTTCACGTCCAGATCGTAGAACTCGCAGTCCTCGGGCTTACGAATCTCGACAATCGGCAGGGCGCGCACGTCATCTTCGCCGTATACGCCGACGGTGATCTCGGTACCCTCGATGCACTTCTCGACCAGCACTTTGTCGCCGTACTCAAACGCCTTGGCGATTGCCGCGGGCAGCTCGGAGGGCTCATGGACCAGGGAAATGCCATAACTGGAACCGTTGACGGCCGGCTTCACAAAGCAGCGCTCGCCACAAACCTCGACGATATGATCGATATCGACTTCGTCGCCCACCTCGAGCGCAAGGCCGGGGGCAATGGGAATGCCCGCCTTGGCGTATAGGAGCTTAGAGACCTCCTTGTCGGCTCCGCAGGCGCTGGCAAGTACGCCCGAGGCCGTGTAGGGGATACCCAGGGTCTCCATGGCACCCTGCATGGCGCCATCCTCACCGCCGGCGCCGTGCATGGCGATAAATGCCACATCGAATCCGCTGGTCGCCATGGTTACCATAAAGTCATCAGCGGCCGTGTCAAGCAGCTCCACCGAGGTGTAGCCGGCTTCCTTCAGTGCCACCACAACGTTCTTTCCCGAATCGAGCGAGATCTCGCGCTCGGCGGAATGACCGCCCGCTAAGACCGCTACGTGCATGTTCTCTAGGCTTTTACCCGGCATGGGCAGACTCCTCCTCTATAATTTTTGCAGCTGATACCATATTGTAGCGATACCCTCTACGTTTCCCCAAAATCGAAAGGCTTCCATGAATCCCAGGACTAAATCTCAGGACATTCGCGACTTGAGCCAAAACGATATTCGCGAGCTCGTGGCCGAACTTGGCCAGCCCGCCTTCCGCGCAAAGCAGCTCATCGAATGGGTCTTTGAGAAGAACGTTTGTTCGTTTGACGATATGACCAACCTTCCCAAGGCTTTCCGTGAGCAGCTTAAAGAGGCTTTTGCCTTTGATACGCCGACTGAACTCACCAAGCAGGTTTCCAAAGATGGCTCGCGCAAGTATCTGCTCGAGTACCACGATGGCATTTCCGTCGAGACTGTCGGCATGCCCCGTCGTAACAAGCTTTCCGTCTGCGTTTCCACCCAGGCAGGCTGCGGCATGGGCTGCGCCTTTTGCGCTACCGGTCTCAACGGCCTCAAGCGTTCTCTGACCGCTCAAGAGATTGTCGACCAGGTACTTCATGTATCCAACGACTTTGGCGAGCGTGCCACAAGCGTTGTCTTCATGGGCCAGGGCGAGCCGTTTGCCAACTACGACGAGGTTCTCAAGGCACTGCGTATCCTCAACGACCCCGATGGCATCGGTATCGGCGCTCGTCACCTCACCGTCTCTACCAGCGGCGTTATTCCCGGTATTCGCAAATTTGCCGACATCCCCGAGCAGTTCACGCTTGCCGTTTCCCTGCATTCCGCCATCCAGTCGACGCGCAATAAGCTCATGCCCGGTGTTAAGAAGTACACGCTGCTTCGCCTTCACGAAGCGCTTCAGCTCTACACCGAGAAGACTGGCCGCCGCCCGACCTATGAGTATGCCATGATCGAAGGCGTCAACGATACGAATCCCGAGATGCAGGCACTCTGCGACTTCTGCGAGGGAACGCTGTGCCACGTCAACCTGATTCAACTTAACGACATCGAGGGCAGCCCGCTCAAGCCGTCGCCGATTCATAAGGTTGAGGATCTTCAGCGTCGTCTTGAGTCCCGTGGCATCGAGACCACGATTCGTAACTCCCGTGGTAACGATATTGACGCCGCTTGCGGACAGCTGAAACAGCGCTTCAAAGTTCAGAGGAACGCATAGGGGAGTCGCACTCCAAAACTTTTCATGTGAAACATCGAACGGCCTCGGTTGCAGGATATGCAACCGAGGCCGTTTCATTTATTGACCTCAATTTTGGACCAGCTGCTACCTTTCCCATTTTTTACGGACAAAATAAGGGGCCCTTGTCTCATGAATCAGACAAGGGCCCTTAAATAAATGCTATGTAATTGTTAGGTACCTAATAGCCTACATTTTCCCATTGGTTGCTAACCCAACCTTGATTAATCTTGGGATTCTTCGTTACCTGAGCAGTACGCATGGCAACATCTTCTGTCATAACATCCATTTTCTTCTTGGACGTATCAACGATATCTTGCGCACCACGAAGCAAACGACCTCGAAGTTCATCATCTGTCGCGATCTTATAGCCAGCAAAGGCACCAGCCGCGACAGTCGTCACCAATGCAATCGCAGTAAAAATCTTATTCCTCATCTTGGCCTCCTTGATCAAACTGAATCATTTCACCAAGAATACGAGAGAGCTCTTCCTCGTCTTTAAACTCAATCTCAATCTTATTCTTTCCTCGCGAGCTCTTCACACGCACGTTGGTATTAAATACCTGACGAAGTACACGCGCAGCCTTTTTAAAAGACTGAGGCGTTGCAGGCCGCGGCGTCTTAGGTGTCTCTCCGGCAGAAAACAATGGAGCAAGATTTTCTGTCGCTCTTACGGAAAGGCCCTCCGCAACAACCTTCTCTGCAAGTCGAATTCGAGCATCCTCATAGGGAACTGCAAGAATCGCACGTGCGTGACCAGCAGTAAGTTTACCCTCAAAAATCATCTGCTGAACTACTTCGGGGAGATCGAGAAGGCGCAGCGAGTTTGTAATTGCAGAGCGTGACTTGCTTACGGCCTTCGACAATGCCTCCTGGGTCATACCGCTAGCATCGATGAGCTGGCGATAGCCCTTAGCCTCTTCGACGGGATTCAGATCAGAACGTTGAAGGTTTTCGATAAGAGCAAGAGCCAGCATCTCTTCATCATTAACATCTTTAATGATGACAGGCAGTTCCTCAAGACCAGCAAGCTTTGACGCCTGGTAACGACGCTCACCAGCGATGATCTCATAGCCGTTTCCATGTTTGCGAACTAAAAGCGGCTGCAAAACGCCATGTTCTTGGATTGACTCGCTCAACTCACGAAGTTCAGTTTCGTTAAAGTGAATTCGCGGCTGATTAGGATTGGGAACGATATCCTCAATAGGTACTTTCGTTTCAGATGCGGCATTTGAAGCCGATGCAGCCGAACCGCCGGTCTCATACTCGGCCTCTGAGACCAAAGCATTGAGTCCACGCCCCAATCCGCCACGTTTCTTTGCACTAGGCACGCTTGATCACCTCTTTTGCAAGGTTCATATACGCTTTTGCACCCTTGTTTTGAGGTGCATAGGTAATTACCGGTTCTCCAAAAGACGGAGCTTCAGAGATTTTAACAGTACGGGGAATCAGCGTCTTAAACGCCTTATCACCAAAGTACGATTGAACTTCCTCAACAACCTGATTCGACAAAGAAGTACGTGAGTCATACATGGTCATAAGCACGCCATAGGTGTCTAAGCCCTTGTTCAGACGTGATTTGACCATCTTCATTGACTCAAGCAGCTTCGTAACGCCCTCAAGTGCGTAATACTCACACTGGATTGGAATCAAAACGCTATCTGCTGCGGTCAAGGCATTGATAGTAAGCAGGCCGAGCGAAGGAGGACAGTCAATGAAAATAAAATCGAAGTCGTCCTGAATTGGCTCAAGCAAATCTTTGAGGCGGGTTTCACGAGCAATTGCGCTTACGAGCTCAATTTCGGCACCTGCAAGCTGAATCGTAGCTGGAATTACGAATACCTTTTTGCAATTTGTATCAAGAACAAGCGATTCTGCCGGCACATCATTCAACAATGCATCATAGATGCAGTGATCAAGGTCTTCTTTTTCAATTCCAAATCCGCTGGTGCTGTTTCCCTGCGGATCAAAATCGACAATCAGTGTCTTACGACCCTGCTCACCCAGTGCTGCGGCAAGATTTACAGCCGTCGTCGACTTACCGACACCGCCTTTTTGGTTGATGATTGCAATGATACGCGTGTCTTTTGCGCTCTTAGAACGCTTAACGTCGCGAAATCCCACGGTCCCTCCTGGTGTGTATTAAAGCTGTCAAACGGAGGATGTTTCACGTGAAACATTCCGATTCGATATCAACCGCCATGTTTCACGTGAAACACTGCAAGTTGTTAGTATCCATTATGTTTCACGTGAAACATCTAGGCAAGCGGATTCTTCTTTGCCATGCCATTTGCACGAGGCAATGAAACGGATGCTGGATGACTCTTTTTAAGAACAATGAACTCCCTGTGGCCCAAGCCCTCAGGCAAATCGATTGCGTCATTCAGAAGCAAAGTGAAGCCGCAAATCTTAGCTGCTGACATGCCGGAAGCAAGCTCCTCATCCGAAGGATTACCCTTGGTGATAACAAATAGCCCTCCATCCTTGAGGAACGGAGCTGCATACTCAACAAGAATCGGTAGAGGAGCCAGTGCGCGGGCGGTTACGACAGAGAACTGCTTCTTATGGCTTCGAGCATATTCTTCAAGACGATCATGGACCGCATGAGCATGTTTCAATCCAAGAGCATGAACAAAAGAATTGACAGCATCAACCTTCTTGCCAACAGAGTCAATATAAGTAGCTTTACGATGCGTGGTTATGGTTAACGGAATACCAGGGAAGCCCGCACCTGTTCCCATATCGAGCAAAGCTCCCTCAGCAGCCTTATTGATATAAGGGAGCAAAACAAGAGAGTCGAGGATATGAAGAACCGCAGCATCTTCTATGTTAAGAATACGGGTGAGATTGGTTGTCTTATTTGTTTCCAGAACCAAATCCAAATGCTGAATACATTTCCTCAGCTCAACATCAGTTACGCTCAAGGAATACTCTTTGCAATAGGAAGTTAGACGACTCAACATCTCGTCAGCCTGCTGATCAGTAAGTACTAACAACGAAAGCTCCTTTCTGACAAAAATCAGTGTATCGAGAACTTTTGACAAAAAAAGGGGACGTGGAAACCACGTCCCCTTAGCATAAGCTCGAGTAGATTATCGAGCAACAATCACCACATGGCGATCGGGATCAGAACCCTCAGAATGAGTATCGACGGCGTCATTGCCACGAAGTGCAATGTGAACCAGTCGGCGCTCGTAGGCATTCATGGGCGGAAGCGAAACACTCTTATGAGTGCGGATGGCACGCTCGGCAGCAGACTGAGCCATGGAGGCAACCTTGTCCTGACGGCGGCTCTTGTATCCCTCGACGTCCACTACAACCGGATACCTAAAGCCGAGCTTGCGGCTCACCAGCAATGAGAACATAACCTGAAGGGCATCAAGGGTGCGACCATGACGGCCAATGAGAACAGCAAGGTCGGGAGCCGTTACATCCAAAATCAGCTCACCCTCGTCGCCCTCATACTCATCGATAGGAGAGTTGGCGGCATCGAAGTGCGAAAGGATGGAACGCAGGATGGAAATCGCAACATCGGCAATGGTGTCGAGCTCCTCATCGGTCAGCTCTTCACCGGCCTTGTAGCGCTGTGCAATCTCGGGATAATCGCCCGCGACCTGCGGGGCAACCTCCTCAAGCATATCCTCGATGATCTCTTCAGACATAACGTACTCCAAAAGTTAGGTACCTAAATAAGATTGATATCCCACTACTTCTTCTTGTGCGGGCGCGGCTTCTTCTCGCGACGAGTGACCTCAACCTGCAGCGGCGCGTTCTTAAGACGCTCCTCCTCATCGGCCTTCGCCTTGTCGATGACCTTCTGCGTCACAAAAATCTGCTGGATAACCTGCCAAGCAGACGAGACGTCGTAGTACAGCAGAACACCAACGGGAAGGCTCCAGCCCATCCAAAGCATCATGACCGTCATGACAACGGCCATCATACGCATGCTCTGAGCCTGCTGGCCGGTCTGGTTGCGCGACATATAGAGCTGCGGAATCAGGGTCAGGACAGCGAACAGGATCAGGCAGACCAGCGCAGGCAGCGCGACCATAAAGCCATCGGCAAAGGAGGCACTCGGCGTGGTGGTCAGGTCGGGCAGAATATTAAAGAACGAGAACGTGCCGTCGTTAAAGTAGTCCGGCAGGTTACGCAGCAGCGTAAATAGGGCGAACAGGACAGGCATCTGAATCAACAGCGGCAGACAACCAGCCATCGGGTTGAACTTGTTCTCGCTGTAGAACTTCTGCATCTCCTCGGCCTGACGCTGGGGATCGTCGGCATAGCGCTCCTGGATCTCGAGCATCTTGGGCTGCAGCACCTGCATGCGTGCCGTCGACTTAGTCGACTTGAGCATAAGCGGCGTCAGCAGCAGACGGATGATGACCACCAGGATGATGATGGACAGGCCCCAGTCGACCGCAAAGGTCTGGATGAGCTTGAGCAGCTCGAAAAGGATGTTAACGATCCAATCCCACATGTAAGTTTTCCTCCGATAGCGAGTGCCCGCTAGGGCACAGGGTCATAACCGCCGACGTGCAGGGGATTGCAGCGAGCGATGCGCCTCACGGCAAGCCAGCAGCCTCTCAAAACACCGTACTTCTCAATCGCCTGGACGGCGTATTGCGAGCACGTTGGGTAATAAATGCAGGCGTCAGGCAATAAGGGCGAAATAACCTGTTGATATATGCGAATAGGAGCGATGGCAACACGTCGCAAAACGTGATTGCTCATCGCTCCTCCCCGGCAACGCCGGCGCGTTTCATAAGCGAACGCAATGCATTGTCCATCTCCTGAGGCGAAGAAACCCTCGTCTTAGGAGTTGCGAACAAGATGATGTCATAACCCGCAACGGGAAATCCACAGCTGCGGGCGGCCTCGCGCATCACACGCTTAGAACGGTTGCGCACGACAGCACAACCGAGCCGTTTAGCACCAACGAAGGCGACCCTTCCGGAGTCGCCTTCGCCAACCGATTCACATATGGTCATTCGAATCAGAGGGTGATTGAAACGACGCCCCTGACTGAACACATGCTCGAAATCTTGCCGAGACTTAATAGTCTTCATGCGAGATGTGTGTATCGCTGCTAGACAGTGAGACGCTTGCGGCCCTTGGCGCGACGACGGGCGAGCACGGCACGACCACCCTTAGTGGCCATACGGGCACGGAAGCCATGGGTCTTGGCACGCTTACGCTTATTAGGCTGATACGTACGCTTCATCTTAAGTTCCTCCTGCTGCATTTCGAGTGTCCGCGGGGGCGCGGACGCAGATATAGACACGTGAGCTTGAAGATTGTAGGGAAATCAATGTTCAAATGTCAAGAAATCAAAGGTAAAAGGTTGCGCAGTTCACACGGTTCCCCCATAAGCCGAGCTCGATTTAGCGGTGCATGGCAACTTTTCACGATATTTCATCGAGTTTTCAACAGGTCATGTTGGCAATGTTGAGAACTTTTCGTCCGTTTTCCAAGGTTTTCAACAGGTTTTGAAAAGTTGTCGAAAGATGAGAAACATTGCACGGTGAGCTACTATTTGTTCGAAACCTTTTGAAAGATTGCGAGCGGCATGTCTGACGACTTTTACACCATGGTCGATTCCGGAGACCCGGCACCCGACAACGAGCACATCACCGGCGTGCGCGAAGAGCGTAAGGAAGGCGAGCAGACGACCACGCAGGCGCCAAAAGCCATGTACGCCGCGCGCATCGCCGTCTATGACGACATGCTGTCGACACCGCGTGTGATCGTCATTGATCCGCAAGATGTCCGCACGTATTTGGAAGAGACGACCAACACCGTCTACCAGTGCATGAAAGAACAAGGTGGCCATATCTCGCTCATGGTCATCCGCGAGATTGTCGAAAACTTTATCCACGCGCACTTTGCCGAGCCCATCATCTCGATTCTGGACGGCGGAGACACCATCCGCTTTGCTGATCAGGGACCCGGCATCGACGACAAGGAGCGCGCTTTCGACTTTGGCGTTACCAGCGCAAACAGCAAGATGAAGCGCTATATCCGTGGAACCGGAGCAGGGTTTCCCATGGTGCAGGAGTATTTGGAAAACGCCGGCGGGGCCGTGTCCATCGAGGACAACATGGGCAACGGCACCGTGGTTACGGTAAGCCTGAACCCTAAACGCGTGCAGGAAATAGAGCGTGCCGGCGGACGCGGTGCTGCCGTACGGCCCGAGACGGA
This sequence comes from uncultured Collinsella sp., assembly GCA_900547805.1. Lineage (GTDB taxonomy): Bacteria > Actinomycetota > Coriobacteriia > Coriobacteriales > Coriobacteriaceae > Collinsella. The sequence continues at coordinate 1,655 of URIE01000031.1, read as the reverse complement.
GCAGCCCACATATCCCCTGCCGGGAGCTTTTGCGCAGCAGCCCATGGCAACGCAGCAGATGCAGCCCCCCGTGGGACAGATGCAGCAGCCCGGAATGCTTCCTACACAAGAGCCCCAGGCGGCATCGGTGTCGATGCCGCCAAACGTGCCAGAGGCCATGCCGCTGGCGGATCAGGATGCAGCAGCAATGCAGCAGGCGACGGGGGCGCCGGGTGGCCAGCAAATGGGCTATCAGCCGTACCAACAGGGATATCCATATCAGCAGATGCCACCACTGGGGTATGGACAGCAGTTCCCGCAGCAGTACCAGCAGGGATATCAGCATCCGTACCAGCAGATGCCGCAGCAGCAGTACAACCCCTGGGCCCAGCAGATGCCTCCGCAGCCTTACCAACAGTGGCCTCAAAGTTTTCAACAGCAAATGCCGCCGATGCAGAGTTCTCAACAACCAGCAGCTCAAATGATGTATCCTAATGCAGCAAATCAGTATGCGCAGCCACAACCGGACGTGTTCGTAAGCGATCGCGGCAACGCCGCGCTGGGCTATCTGGCGCAAAATCAAGCGTGCGGTGCTACCGATCTGGCGAGGGCGTTTGGAAACTCGGCCCCCACTTGGTCACGCACGCTCAATGACTTGGCGCAGGCCGGCTTGGTCATCAAGCATGGCCAGAAATACCATCTGACCGAACTCGGCGCCGCTCGCGTGCGAGCTCAGAGCTAAAGAACGGGAGAGACAGTGGACGAGGAAGCAAGCATCATCCTGGGGGATGCCATCGCCTTTTGCCAGCGCGACGGCCAAGATGCACGCCTCATCAACATGCTGGGGCAATCGCGCGCCATAAGCCTGACCGAAGATACGCTCACGATCGAGGCCCCCTCGCGCTTTGCCATCGCGCAGCTCAAAAAGCATCAGCCGACTATTGAGGCCTATCTGGAAGAAATCGCCTTTGCACCGATCGCGCTCGACATCGTGGCACCGCAAGGCGCAACGGCCGAATCTGCTGCCGCGACGGCGCCCGCCACGGCTCCCGCTGCTTCCCCGGCGGTGCCGGCCTCCGCAGGCGACGTGCCGACAATCGAGCACCAGCACGGCGATGTTTCCCGTGAAACCATGGCACCGTTGCCGACCGCGGCGGCGACGTCAACGAACGCACCCGTCACGCACATGCCTATCGCTCACGACGCAGCGGCGGGCGCGGATTCGGGCATTGCAATCAAGAACACGCTCTCGGCCGATGATTTTCGTCGCATGATGAACCAGATGAAGGGCGGAGCGCCGACTAAGTCCACGCAAGCTGCGACCCCCGCTTCACCCATGCCAGCACCGACCGTACCGGCCGAGCAGAATGCGGATGGAGCCCCGCTCGCCGCGAACTCAAAATTTACCTTTGAGAACTTTGTCTACGGCCCCGAGAACAGCCATGCCTATCGCTCGGCACTCAAGTTTGCCGCCCTCGCGGACGAGCGCGGCACGTGCACATCACTGTTCATCTACGGCAAATCGGGCCTGGGCAAGACGCACCTGCTGCTTGCCATCAAAAACGAGCTCGCCGAGAAGTCGCCCGAGATCAAGGTCAAGTATGCCAACTCTCAGGCATATCTGGACGACCTGATGACCGAGTTCGACCGCCAAAAGAAGAGCAACGCCCCCATCA
>URIE01000030.1 GCA_900547805.1 uncultured Collinsella sp. | reverse complement strand
AATTTTCCGACCCAGTCATTGGGGACGTTCTTAAACGACTAGTCATTCAAGAACGTCCCCAACGACTACATGAAAGCGCCCCCAAGCAGATGTGCTTGAGGGCGCTTCTTGCTTGACTAGCTCTCGATATAGTCTTTGAGCTTGCTGCTACGGCTGGGATGGCGGAGCTTGGCCAGGGTCTTGGACTCGATCTGGCGGATGCGCTCGCGCGTGACGCCAAACTCGCGGCCGACTTCCTCGAGCGTACGGGGATGTCCGTCGACAAGGCCAAAGCGCAGCTCGATAACCTTGCGCTCACGATCGGCAAGCGAGTCGAGCACCTGGGTGAGCTGCTCCTGCAGCATGGAGAAGCTGGCCGCATCGGGCGGAACGATGGCCTGGGAGTCCTCGATGAAGTCGCCCAGCTGGGAATCCTCTTCCTCGCCGATGGGGGTCTCGAGCGACACGGGCTCCTGCGAGATCTTCTGGATCTCGCGGACGCGGTCGGCGCTCATGTCCATTTCGGCACCGATCTCCTCGGGGGTCGGGTCGCGACCAAGGTCCTGAAGAAGCTGGCGCTGCACGCGGACGAGTTTGTTGATGGTCTCGACCATGTGCACGGGAATACGGATGGTACGGGCCTGGTCGGCGATAGCGCGCGTGATGGCCTGACGGATCCACCACGTGGCGTACGTGGAGAACTTAAAGCCCTTCTGGTAGTCGAACTTCTCGACGGCGCGGATCAGACCGAGGTTGCCCTCCTGGATCAAGTCCAGGAACAGCATGCCGCGTCCGACATAGCGCTTAGCGATGGAGACGACCAGACGCAGGTTTGCGCTGATGAGCGCCTGCTTGGCTTCGAGGCCCACGTTCTCAATGCGCGTAAGACGACGCATCTCGGCACGCGTGAGTTCGAGCTCACCAGCATCGGCAGCCTCGAGCTTCTCGGTGGCCTCAAGACCGGCCTCGATCTTCATAGCCAGATCGACCTCTTCGGAGGCGGTCAACAGGTCGACCTTGCCGATCTCCTTGAGGTACATACGGACCGGATCGCCGGTCAGCATCACCGTGGAGGCATCGATGCCACGCACGCGGGAGCGTGAACGGGACGTGCGCACGGTGCGCTTCTTCTTGCTCTTGGAAGAACCCATCTCGGCATCGGCCTGACGGGCCATCTTGAGCTCATGATCGTCAAGCGAGCCGGAATCGTGCTCGTCGTCGTCATCGAAATCGTCGGTATCGGTATCGTTATCGTCATCGTCGACGTCCATGGGGGCGTCGTCGTTACCGCTCGCGGAGATAATCTGGATGCCGCTGTTGCGCAGCGCGGAATACACCGCGGTGAGCTGCTCGTCAGAAACATCGATATCCTTCAGGGCGACCTGAATCTCGTCCTCGGTTACCGAAGTCCTGTTTGAGCCGTTGCCCATGAGCTTTGCAACGTAGGATTCCAGCCCAGTACCCGTGCTCTCAGTCTTTTTTGGCACAGATTCTCCCTTCATAGTCCACAGGACTCAATACTTTAGCACACACATTGACGTCTATACCCAAAAAGAGGACTGGATATAGGCGAGAATACGCTGGTTGACCACAACATCTAGGCTTGTTCAGCGCCTGCGGCCTCCAGGCCGATCAAACGGAACGGGTCCGCCACGCCGCCGATCGACTTTTGCAGTTCGCGCTGACGCTGCGAGTCCCGCGCGGCCTGCACGGTCAGCGAACGACGGCCCTCATCATCGAGCGAACGGTCCTGGCGCAGCTTGGCCTGTGCGGCACGCATGCGGCGCTTGATGGTGTAGAGCTCGAGCGTATCGAGCATAAACACAATGTTCGTCTCGGTGGGGTGCTTGCTCGTCGCCGAGATGCGCCCGGCACTCACAAGCGTTGCCGCCTCGGGACACACCGAGCGTGCCGCATCCATGCAAGCTGCAGGATCGGTTCCCGGCGGCGTAGCCAGAACGGCCCATGCGATGGACTCGTGACGTGGGTCAACCCACTCGATGGAGCAGATGCGGTCGGCATACGTGCGGAACAGGTCGGGGTAGCTCGTGAGCATCGTCAGCAGCTCGCGCTCCCCTGCCAAGGACTTGCGCTCAAGATCGGTCAGAACCATCGGCGCCGCCGCAGCCGATGCACCCGAACCGTCAGCCACAGGCTCAGCACCCATACCATCAGGCACATCGATTGGCGGCAGATCGTCGACGACCTCCACGGGCGCGGCACCGTAGGCATCGAGCGGGACGTAGTCGTACGGCTCTTCTTCGACCGGCGCGGACACCGGCGGCGTCGCGCCCGATGCCCAAGCGCCGCGACCGGCATCGCGAGAACTCGACGCCCGACTGCCCGTCCCGCCGGACCGCTCAGCCTGCGCCCGCTGACGCTCATAGTTCTGCTCACGGCGACGCTCCGCATCCTCGCGCTTGGCGACATCGCGAAACACACGGCCCGAGCTCGCACGCACTGTCTCCAGATCCAAACCCAACAGGTCGGCAATCTGGATAAAGTACGTGTCGATCATATAGCTATCGCGCAGCGGATAGATGAGCGTGAGAGCGTCCTCCAACGCCTTGGCGCGACCGCCCGGCGTGGTAATATCGCTCGACTCCTGCAGCGAACGGTACACAAAGTCCATGAGCGGCTCGGCGGCGTCAATGCGTTTCTGTAGCTCTCCTCCGCCGTGCGCCGTAATGAACTCCATGGGATCGTTGCCGTCGGGCAGCACCACGCAGCGCAGGTCCATCGAATCCTGCTCGATAAACTGAATCGCACGGCGAGCGGCCTTTTGACCGGCGGCATCGCCGTCAAACATATACACGATGCGCTTGGCAAAGCGGGTGAGCGTCTTGACGTGATGCTCCGTGAGCGCGGTGCCCAGCGTGGCGACGACGTTTTTAATCCCCGCCTCCCAACAGGCGATGCAATCGGTATAACCCTCCACCACGATGGCGGTATCCTGCGCGACGATAAACTCCTTGGCCCAATTAAAGCCGTAGAGGTTTCGCTTTTTATGGAACACGCTCGTCTCGGCGGTATTAAGGTACTTAGGCTGGCCGTCACCCATGATGCGCCCGCCAAAGGCAATGTTGTGACCCTGCTCGTCAAAGATGGGGAACATAACACGGTCGTAGAAGCGGTCGGCTAGTTGCCCGCGTCCGCGGCTCACGGCGACGTTGGCATCGATCATCTCCTGCGGGGTAAAACCCGCCTGGGACAGGTGTGACACCAGCGCGTTGCGGCCCGGTGCAAAGCCCAGGCAGTAGCGGCGGCAGACGTCGCCACCCATGCCGCGGCTGGCAAAGTACTCGCGCGGACGACCGTCCTTACCGCGCATGAGCATGGTGTGGTAGAACTGAGCGGTCTCGGCGCACAGATCGTAGATTCGGGCACGCTTAGTACCGCGCTCGCGGCGATCTCCGGTGTCATGCAGCTCAATACCTGCGCGATCGGCCAAATAACGGATTGACTCGGGAAAGCTCAGGTTCTCGCGCTTCATGATATACGTGAAGACGTCGCCACCCTCGCCGCAGCCAAAGCAATGCCACACCTGCGTGGCAGGGATAATGTGGAAGGACGGCGTCTTTTCGCCATGGAAGGGGCAGCATCCCCAAAACTCATGACCGCGAGGCTTGAGCTCAACCGTTTCCTGCACGATGGCGACCAGGTCGGATGCAGCGCGTACCTGGTCTTTTTCCTCATCGCTAATCACAGATGCTCACCCCCTGCTCGCCCAAGTTGTGACGAATATCTTCGATATTACCCTCGACGGTCGCGATCAACTCATCCAGCGAATCGAACACGCGCGACGGACGCAGCCAGCGCGTAAACGCCAGCGAAACGGAAGCGCCGTACAGGTCGCCCGTATAACCAATTAAATTAGCCTCGAGATGCGCAGATGCTGCATCGTCAGCATACGTTGGCGGCAGGCCGACGTTCACGGCAGAGGGCCACACGGTATCATCGACCAGCACCAGGCCCTCATACACGCCGTCCGCAGGCACCTGAATACCATCGGGAACTTGTAGGTTTGCCGTGGGAAAGCCCATGCCAGAGCCCTCGTGACGGCCGCGAATAACACCGCCGCGCACCATATACGGACGGCCGAGTAACTCAGCAGCAAGCTCCACATGGCCCTGTCCCAGCTCATGGCGAATGCGGGTGGCGCAAATGGCCTCACCGCCCTCGCAAAGCAGGTCGTGACCATACACGTCAACGCCGTGCTCGGCACCCCAGGCGCGCATCTCGGCAACACCAGAAGCTCCGCCACGACCCAGCCTAAAGTCACTACCAACGCGAATCGAGCGAATGTCAACCACGCGCGACAGCAGCGCAAGAAAACCAACATGGTCGAGTGCCGCAACCTCAGGCGTAAAGGGAACGGCCACCACCGCATCGACCCCGGTTTGAGCCAGGGCATGCAGACGGTCGGCCGTCGTCATCAATTTTTGAGCGGGCGAAAAGCTCACCACAACGTCCGGATCTGGATCGAAGGTAACCACGACCGCCTTACAGCCATGGGCACGGGCATCACGGACAAGCGCTTCGATGAGCTCCTGGTGTCCACGGTGCACGCCGTCGAACACGCCGATGGCAATCGATGCGGCACCCAAGTGCTCGCACTCATCAAACGTATCGGCAGTAACGATGCGAGCCTCGTCCGACTCGCCCGCGAAAAAGACACGCGCGAGCTCGCGAGCGGACAACATCATCGAACACCGCCGATTGCCTGCGGAAATACGTGCTCCATGACAAAGCGGCCACCCTCAATGCGGGCGAGCGCCTTGAGTCCCCCATCGAGCACCAACGCAAACGGCGCCTTCGAGACATCGAAATCGGCAAGCGCACGCTCAACGGGAATGCGTCGGCCGCAGAGCAGGTCGTCGGCAAGATTGCCCGGCAAGTCAACACGTGTGGCGCCCAGGGCCGCAATGGGATCCAGGGCAAAGCCAGCCGCGGACTCGGGAGAAAGCTCCTCGACCGCATGACAGGTGCCAATGGAAACAACACCGGAGGCCGTGCGGCGCAGCGCAGAAATATGCGCGGCGCTATCGCAAGCACGGCCCAGGTCGCGAGCGAGCGCACGGATATAGGTGCCCTTGCTCACTGAGAACGCCACGGTCCACACACACGAATCACCCTCGCCGCCCACGGCGATCAGGTCGGCGGCATAGACCTCGACAGGGCGCGGAGGTAGATCCACCGCATTGCCCTCACGAGCAGACTTGTAGGCGCGAACGCCATTGACCGAGATAGCCGAAAAAGCCGGCGGCACCTGCATCTGCGGGCCCAGCATGGCGGCCAAGCGCTCACGGGCATAGGCAGGATCGCGGAGCTCGTTGGCAACAGCCACCGTGCGGACGGCCTCGCCCTCCGCATCATCGGTATTGGTCTCGGCACCAAACGAAATGTCGGCGACATAGCTTTTGGTATCGAGGGTTAGCATACCCAGCAGACGGGTGGCCTGGCCCACGCCCACCACCATGACACCCGATGCCATGGGGTCGAGCGTGCCGGCATGGCCGACGCGCCGCTCATGGAGGGCGCGCCGGCATTGCGAGACCACATCGTGGGACGTGCAGCCCACCGGCTTATCGACGGCGAGCAGCATATTCAGTTGAGAAGGCGTACGACGAGCCATGTACCATCCAAAAAGTTAAAGCTCGACGGTCACCGAAGCGGGATCCTCCCCTACCAGCTCGGCCAGCATGGGAAGTGCCACGGTGAGCGTCTCGAGAATCGTTCCGTTGTTGGAGAAACCGGCGGCAGCGGAATGCCCGCCTCCGCCAAAAGCAGCAGCGATCTCGGACACGTTGAGGTCGCCCTTGGAGCGCAGGTTGCCGCGCACCTTGGTATCGCCCTCAATGCCCTTCAGGAACAGGCAGACCTCCACGCCCATCACCGAGCGCACCACATCGACTAAGCCGTCGCACTCATCCGAGGTGACACCGCAAGCCTCAAGGTCACTCTGGTACGCGTAGCTATACGCCACGCGCCCGTGGGCCACCGTCTTGATGCGGCCCATAACGATGGACTTGAGGTGCAAAAACTCAACGCGCATGCTCTGGTAGACCTCGAGCGCAACGCGCGCCGGATCGGCACCGTGGGCAACCAGTCGCGAGGCCGCATGGAACGCGGCGGCATCAGCGTTTTGGTACTGAAAACGGCCGGTATCGGTAACCAAGCCACACAGCAGGCAGGTCGCAACGCCATCACGTGCGACAATGCCACAATTGTCCAAGAAACGGTCAATGATCATGGCGCAGGCTGCAGCTTCGACGCGCCTCAGGCTGAGCTCGGCAAACTCCTCGCGCGCCGGATGGTGATCGAAGCACACCACATGCTTGGAGCGACGAAGCACCTCGGCGGAATTATTGAGTCGCTCGACGACCGGCACATCCACCGAGATGAACAGGTCTGGATTGCCGGTGTACGTAGATGCCGGCACCAGGCGATCAGAACCTTCCATAAAGCGGTAGATGCGCGGAACCGGGTCATCGTCTGCCAGAAGCAGCGCAATGTCCTTGTTGGGGAAAAACTTCATGAGTGAAAGGCCCAGGCCCAATACGGAGCCCAAGGCATCGCCATCGGGAGAAGTATGTCCCGAAATCGCAATGGAGGACGCACCCTCGATGAGCTCGAGGATGCGTCGCTGAATATCTGCAGACTCGCACGAGGCGAGGTCGGCGGAATTAGTCATCTAAAGCTGCCTCCTGGGCGGCATCCGCTATCGGATAGCCGTCCTCGTCCTTTTCGATCGCAAGCGTGGCAGGAACGTTTTCCAGCGCACGCGTGATGCGCTCGGCCTCATCGGTCGAGCGATCGATGCGAAAATCGAGCTCGGGCGTAACACGCCAATCGAGCGAGCGAGCCAACAGGCTGCGAATACGGCCCTTGGCGCTTGCGAGCGCCTCCATGACCTCGTCGTAGCGGCTCGCATCGCACGACACGTACACACGCGCGAACGAACGGTCCACCGCGACCTCGACCGCGGTCAAAGTAACCAGGTCGAGACGCGGATCGGAAACCTCAAAGAGCAGGATATAACCGAGCTTCTCGCGAAGCTGCTCGCCCAGACGGCGGGTTGCCTGCGTTTGCTTCATAGCGCTACCCCCTACTCGGTACGGGCAACCTGGTCGATGCGGTAACCCTCGATCTGGTCGCCGGGCTTGATGTCCTGGAAGTTCTCCAGGCCAATGCCGCCCTCGGAACCGCTCTTGAGGCTCTTGGCCTCGTCCTTGTAGTGACGCATCGAGGCGATCTTGCCGTTGAAGACCACGATGCCGTCGCGCACCAGGCGCACGGAATCGGTCGCGGCGATCTCGCCCTCTTCGACGCGGACACCGGCGGCGATACCAACTTTGGGCACCTTAAAGGTGTCCAGGACGGTCGCGGTGCCCGTGGCAACCTCGACCTCAGTGGGCTTGAGCATACCGATACGGGCGGCGTCGAGCTCCTCGAGGCACTTGTAGATGACGTCGTAGCAACGGATCTCGACGCCCTCGCGCTCGGCGGCGGAGCGGGCCTTACCGTCGGGACGGACGCCAAAGCCGATGATGATGGCGTTGGAGGCGTCGGCCAGGACGACGTCGGTCTCGTTGATGGCGCCAACGGCGGAGTGGATCGTGTTGATGCGAACCTCGGACTGATCCATCTTGTCGAGCGAGTCCTGAAGGGCCTCGATAGAGCCCTGGACGTCGGCCTTGATGATCAGGTTGAGCTCCTTAACCTCGGCGTCGGCGATGGTCTCGAAGAGGTTCTCGAGCGTGACGTGCTTGACGCGGCTCTGCTCCTCGATACGGGCCTTGAGCGAACGCTCGTCGGCAAGGGCGCGAGCCTCGCGCTCGTCCTCGAACACGCGGAACTCGTCACCGGCGTTGGGCACGGACTGCAGACCCAAAATCTCGACGGCGTCGGAGGGACCGGCCTCGGTGACGGCGCGACCCTTGGGGTCGAGCATGGCGCGGACGCGGCCGTAGGTAAGGCCGGCAACCAGCGTATCGCCCACGTGCAGGGTACCGCGGGTCACGAGCACGGTAGCGACCGAGCCGCGGCCCTTGTCGAGCTTGGCCTCGAGGACGTTGCCGGAGGCAAAGGTGTCCGGGTTGGCCTTGAGCTCGAGCACGTCGGCCTGGAGCAGCACGGTCTCCAGAAGGTCATCAATGCCGATCTTCTGCTTGGCCGAGATGTTGACGAACATGTTCTGTCCGCCCCACTCCTCGGGGATGACGCCGTACTCGGTGAGCTCCTGGCGCACGCGGTCGGGGTTGGCGCCCGGCTTATCGATCTTGTTGACGGCGACGACGATGGGAACGCCGGCGGCCTTGGCGTGGTTGATGGACTCGACCGTCTGGGGCATGACGCCGTCGTCGGCGGCGACGATCAGGATGACGATGTCGGTCACCTTGGCGCCACGGGCACGCATAGCCGTAAAGGTGGCGTGACCGGGGGTATCGATGAAGGTGATCTTGCGGTCGTTGATCATGACCTGCGAAGCGCCGATGGCCTGCGTAATGCCGCCCGCCTCGCCGGCAGCAACGCCAGTGTGACGGATGGCGTCGAGCAGCGACGTCTTGCCGTGGTCGACGTGGCCCATGACGGTGACGACCGGTGCGCGCGGCTTAAGGTCGGCGGGATCGTCGTAGAACGAGAAGGTGTTCTCCTCCTCGGGGGTGATGATCTTGATCTGACGGCCCAGGTCGTCGGCGACGAGCTCGACGAGGTCGTCGGACATGGACTGCGTCATGGTGAGCGGCGTACCCAGCAGGAACAGGCGCTTGATGATGTCGTTGGCCGGAACGTCGAGCGCCTCGGCAAGCTCCTGGACGGTAACGCCCTGGGAGACCTTGATGGCGTCGAGGTCCTCGGGGTTCACGCCCTGGGCCAGCGCCTCCTCTATCTTGCGCTCCTCCTGAGCCTTGGCAGCCTCGCGCTCGCGCTTCTCCTTGCGCTTCTTGCGGCGACCGGTGGACTCGCGAGAGGCCTCCTCGACGGCAGCACGAGCCTCCTCGAGCACCTTCTCGCGGCTGTACTCCTCGGCCTCGCGAGCCATGCGGCTGTAGTGGTCCTCTTCGTTGTTGTGACCGCCCTTGCGTTTCTTGCCCTTGCCCTGCTTATCGGGGTTGGGGAAGTCCATGCCGGCAGCGACGTTGTTGCTGGCGTTGGTGCGATGGCTGTGCGGACGGCTCTCGGAGGCGTTGCGCTCGGAGTTGTTGTCGGAGGCGTTACGATCGTTACGACGGCCACCGCGGCGGTCGTTGTTGCCGCCACGACGGTTACCGCGCTCGGCGGCGCGCTCGGCCTTGGCCTTGTCCTCGGCGTCCTTCTTCTCCTTGAGCACGGTCTCCTGTGCGGCGATCTGGTCGAGCAGCGAACGGAAGCGCGAACCGGAGTCGGAAGCGGGAACGGCGCGGCGCTGGGCCTCGCGGGCAGCCTCCTCCTTCTCGCGAGCAAGGCGCTCCTGCTCGGCCTTCTTCTTGGCCTCGGCCTCGGCGCGGGCAGCCTCCTCGGCAGCCTGGGCTGCGGCAAACTGGCGGCGCTCCTCCTCGCGGGCCTTCTCGGCGGCGATGCGCTCGCGCTCGGCCTCGGCGGCGCGAGCGGCCTCCTCGGCGGCAGCTGCCTGCTCCTCGGCCTGCTTGGCGGCCTCGACTTCCTGAGCGCGGGCCTCGATCACCGAGGCGAGCTGCTTGCGGACCATGGCGACATAGGCGTCCTCCAAGGTGGAGGAAGCGGACTTAGCGGGAATCTTCATATCGGCGAGATGACCCATCAGTTCCTTGGAGGTCATGCCGAACTCTTTGGCCAGGGTGGACACACGGACTTTTGCCATATGACTTCACCTACCCTTTCTGGCACCTTGGGTGCCTAGAGACTGAACGAGCGTGGGAGACGCGCCGGGACCCGCCCGGCGCGACCGCGCGCTAGATCAGGTCCTCCGCATCATCGAAGGCGTCGGTGTCATGGACACCGCAGAAACGGGAGCCGGGACGAGCCTGGTTGCGGCACTGAATGCCGTCCTCGGACACATACTCGCAGCGGCGGACGTCCTCGTCCTCCTCGTCACCGATCAGGTCGGCGGCGGGCTCCTCGTGAACGGGAACGTTCTTGAGGATGTCGGCGGCAAGGGTCTCGGACTTGATGTCGATGTGCCAGCCGGTCAGGCGCGCGGCGAGGCGGGCGTTCTGGCCCTCCTTGCCGATGGCGAGGGACAGCTGGTCGTCGGGCACGATGACGCCGGCGTAGGCCTTCTCCTCGTCGATGAGGACGCGGGTGACCTTGGCGGGCGACAGGGCGTTGGCGACGTAGACGGCCGGATCGGCATCCCACAGGATGACGTCGACGCGCTCGCCGCGGAGCTCGCCCACGACAGCGCGAACACGGCTGCCCTTGGGGCCGACGCAGGCGCCCACGGGATCCAGACGGTCGTCGAGCGAGTGGACGGCGACCTTGGAGCGCTGGCCGGGCTCGCGGGCGATCGACTTGATCTGGACGGTGCCCTCATAGATCTCGGGCACCTCCTGCTCAAACAGACGACGCATGAGCTCGGGGTGGGTACGGGAGATGACAATCGGCGGACGGCTGTGCTCGCCGCGAACCGGCTGCAGGTTGGAGTTAGGGTCGCGAACGTCGATGATCACGGCCTTGATGTGCTGGTTGTGCAGGTAGCGCTCGCCCATCGGACGCTCGTTGCGCTCGTTCTCGTAACGACGCTGATCGAAGTGCGGAAGCTCGGCCTCGACGCCCTCGCGGATCTTGACGATCGTGAAGTCGGGCGTGGACTGAAGCACGGTACCGCTGATGAGGTCACCGATGCGGCCGGAGAACTCCTCGTAGATCTGCTCGCGGGCGGAGTTACGCACGATGGCGTTGATCTCGGCCTTGGCGTGCTGGGCGGCGATGCGGCTCGTGTTCTTGGGGGTGACGTCGATCTCCTCGAACTCGGTGAAGTTGCCCTCCTCGTCCATGGAATCGTCGATCGGCTCCAGGCGGTAGACGTAGATCTTGCCGGTGGTGCGGTCGATGGTCACCTTGGCGCCCCACTCAAGATGCAGGATCTCGGCATAGCTCTTGGCGAGCGACTGCTCCAGGCGGTCGATCAGGTAGAGCTGGTCGATGTGCTTCTCCTGGCAAAGCTCCATCAGGGCGGAAATCATGTCGGATGCTGCCATCTTACTTTCCTTCCTTCGCGGGCTTGAAGTCGTAGGTGGGCTTCAACTTGCACTTTTTAACATCAGAGAAATCGAGGGTAACGGACTCGCCGTCCTCGAGCTCGAGGGTCACGTTCGTCTCGGTGGCGGCGGCAATCTTGCCGGCGTACTTGCGACGGCCCTCGGTGGCGGTGGAGGTGAGCTCGCAGTTCTCGCCCACAAAGCGGGCAAAGTCACTCGGGCGGCGCAGCGGGCGCGCCATACCCGGGCTCGACACCTCAAGCGTATAGCTCGAAGAGATGGGGTCGAGCTCCTCAATCACATCGCCGACCCACTTGGTGTTGGCCGTGACGTCGTTGAGCGACAGGCTCTGACCCTCGGCACCCTCGATACGCACGCGCACGCAGGGGGCCTTGGTGGCACCCACGAGCTCGACGTCGACGATGTCGACATCGTGCTGGGGAGCGACGGCCTCGAGCGCGTCGATGATCGCCTGCTCGGTCTTGGTCTTGACCATTGCGGCACCTCCATCCATACAAAAAAGAAGCGGGGCCGAAACCCCACTTCTTTCAATTACAACTTCATTTGCAAGCAAACTATACCAATAGCTGCGGAAACGTGCAAGCACAGTACGAATCTGCAGGTCAGCGTGCGCACAGCTTCTCCACAAGAAATAGATAATTGGGCGAGAACCACCACATGGCACTCCCCTAAAAGCCCCAAAACGGGCCATGCGTCCCAGCCCGTCAGGCAAATCGGGCCCCATGGGCATTCCGTAACTGAGTGTATATCGGCCAGACTAGTGCTAAGGGACATTCTGTAGCAAGAAAAACGACCCCTCATATTGCCCGCACGCGCTTCCAGAACCTCTACGGCAAGGAGGCACCCATGAAACGCCTAGGCACCCTCTGCATGACTGCGCTCGCCATCGCAACGTGCTCGTTGGCCCTCTTGGGCTGCGGCAACGCGAATGGCAAAACCGACACATGCGAACCGAACCCTGGCAGCACAAAAGCCATCGAGAAAACGACGCCATCGGAGAGCTTCGACAAAATAGACGAAGATATCGTCGATCCTCAGAGTCTGGGCCCCGAACCCCAAGAACAGTTCCCCATCGACCTAGAGGCGGACGAAAACGTCCACGTCACCTGCGTGGGCAAGGACACGGATGGCTACGGCGACGCCGCGCTCGTCTTTACGGTGACCAACAACACCGGTGTCGACATGATGTTTGGCGATGTGGACTCCCATGCCTACGTCAACGGCGTGGTCCGCGATGTGCGCATGCGCCAGCCAGTCGCCGCTGGAGAGGAAACGCGCGCCATGCTCACCTTTGTGGGCACCTTCGACGACCCGGACTTTGATGTGAACAACGACCTCAACGACATCTACCTCAACATTTGGATGTTCGAAGAGGCAACGGGCAACGTTTACTTTAGGGACCTGGTACACATCCCATAGAAGACGGTGCGACTCACTGGCTAAGCAGGGCACATAACGAAAAACGAGGGACGACCCAACTGGATCGCCCCTCGTCTTTTGTGCGTCAGTTAAGCGCGCAGTGCTTACTTGACCACCAGGTTGACCAGCTTGCCGGGCACGCAGATGGCCTTGACGACTGTCTTGCCCTCGAGCCACTTGGTGACGGCGGCCTCGGCGGCAGCCTGCATATCCTCATTGGAGGCATCGCGGGCAACGTCGACGCGGCCGCGGACCTTGCCGAGCACCTGGACCACGATCTGCACCGTGTCCTCAACGGACTCGGCCAGGTCGAACTCGGGCCAGGCGGCGGTGTAGGCGTTGCCCTCGCAGCCGAGGGCCTCGTGCCACAGCTCGTCGGCCCAAAACGGGCAGATGGGGGCAAGGACGCTCACGATATCCTTAGCCACGCCGTAGCACAGCGCCTTGTCGCGGGCGGTACCCTCAGTGGCATTGAGGTAGGCGCTCGCCGCGTTGACGAGCTCCATGACGGCCGAGATGGCGGTGTTGAACTGGCCGCGATCGAAGTCCTCGGTGCACTTGGCGATGGTGCGGTGACGCTCGCGATAGAGCTTCATCGCAACCTCGTCGAGCGCGGACTTGTCAAAGGCCACGTTGGCGTCGCCGGACTGGACGAGCTGCCAAACGATACGCCAGGCGCGCTTGATGAAGCGGTTGGCGCCCTCAACGGCCTTGGGATCCCAGTCGAAGTCCTTCTCGGGCGGGGCGATAAACAAGATCGCCAGACGCATGGTGTCCGCGCCGTAGGGCTCGATAACCGAGCTCGGGGGCACGACATTGCCCTTGGACTTGGACATGGTGTCGCCGTTCTCGTCCTTGACCATGCCCTGGCACAGCAGGTTAGTGAAGGGCTCGTCCACGCTCAGCAGGCCCAGGTCGCGCAGCGCCTTGGTAAAGAAGCGGCTGTAGAGCAGGTGCAGAATAGCGTGCTCGATGCCGCCGATGTAGTTATCGACGGGCATCCAACGGTCGGCGGCCTCGCGGGAGAAGGGCAGCTCGGTGTTGTGCGGATCGGTATAGCGCAGGTAATACCAGCTGGAGCAGGTGAAGGTGTCCATGGTATCGGTCTCGCGCTTGGCCGGGCGGCCGCAGACCGGGCAGGTGGTCTCGTAGAACTCCTTGCACTCGGCGAGGGTCTCGCCTGCACCCAGGTCCAGGTTCTCGGGTAGCGTCACCGGCAGCTGATCCTCGGGCACGGGCACGATGCCGCAGTGCTCGCAGTGGATGGCCGGGATGGGGTTGCCCCAATAGCGCTGGCGGCTGATGAGCCAGTCGCGCAGACGGAACTCGACCTTGCGACGACCGCAGCCCATGGCCTCGAGGTCGGCCACGATCGCAGCCTCGCCCTCGGAGTGCTTACCGCCGCGCATGCCGGTGTACTTGCCGGACTGGACCAGCGTGCCCTCGGCAGCGTGGGCACAATCCCAGTCGACGGTCTCGGCATGGAAGGTATCGATGGTCTCGCCGCTGGCCTCGACGGCAGCGCGATCGTCATCGTCCAGGATAATCGGCACGATCGGCAGGTCGTACTTGCGGGCAAACTCAAAGTCGCGCTGGTCGCCACAGGGAACGGCCATGACGGCGCCGGTGCCGTAGTCGGCAACGACATAATCGGCAACCCACACGGGGACCTTCTCGCCGTTGACGGGGTTCACCACGTAGCGGCCGGTAAAGGCACCGTGCTTCTCGAGGGTGCCCTGGGCACGCTCGACGGCGGAGATATGCTTGGAGTCCTCGACGATCTTGGTCACGGCCTCCTCGTACTCCGTACCCTCGACGAGCTCGTGCAGACGCGCGTACTCGGGAGCCAGGACAAAGAAGGAGACACCGAAGAGCGTGTCGGCTCGCGTGGTGAAGACGGTGATCTTACCCTCGTCGCCCTCGATGGGCTCGCCATCCTGGTCGCACAGGGTAAAGTCGACCTCGGCGCCCTCGGAACGACCGATCCAGTTGGCCTGCATCTGCTTGACGCGCTCGGGCCAGCCGGGGAGCTTCTCCAGGTCGTCGAGCAGCTCCTGGGAGTAATCGGTAATCTTGAAGTACCACTGCTCAAGATCGCGCTTCTCGGGTTCGGTGCCGCAGCGCCAGCACTTGCCCTCGGTGACCTGCTCGTTGGCCAGAACGGTCTTGCAGGTGGGGCACCAGTTGACCGGGTTCTTCTTACGGTAGACCAGGCCCTTTTCCCACAACTTCTCAAAGATCCACTGACCCCAACGGTAATAATCGGGGCTGCAGGTCTTGACCATGCGATCCAGATCGTAGGAGAAGCCCATGCGCTTCATCGTGGCGAGCGCCTGGTCCATGTTCTTATATGTCCAGGCGGCAGCCTGCGTGTTGTGCTTGATGGCGGCGTTCTCGGCAGGCAGGCCAAAGGCGTCGAAGCCGATGGGATGCAGCACGTCGTAGCCGCGCATGCGGGCCTGACGGGCCATGGCATCGCCGATGGTATAGTTGCGCGCGTGGCCCATGTGCAGGTCTCCCGACGGATACGGGAACATCTCGAGCACGTACTTCTTGGGCTTGCTGGCGTCGGTGTCGACGGCAAAGAGGTTGGAGTCCTCCCAGGCCTTCATCCACCTGGACTCAATGGCCTGCGCGTCGTAGGCAGGGATCTCGTCCTTATGATCTGTGCAATCGCACATATCAGCTCCTTTAATCTTAGCTGGGGTCGGTCGGCTTGGCTTTATTCGCTACTACGGACAGTCCTGCGCAAGACGAAGAGCACATTAAGTGCTCTTCTTTGCGTGCGGAACTTGTAGCAAACAAAGCTAAGCCGACCGACCCTAAGGTTAACTTGACTGATGATAGCAAATACGACAAGCGAGATGCCTGCGACTTGCGGGCATCTCGCTTTATCTAAATAACGTGGCTGAGAATCAACCTTTGATATGCAGCTCTTACCTTATCGATAGGAAACGCTCTGCTGAGAATCCTTCACGACTACGTCGTGGGCGCCGCCTTCGACGATGGAGGTGGAGCTTACCAGGGTCAGGCGTGCCTTTTCCTGGAGCTCGGGGATCGAGAGGGCACCGCAATTGCACATCGTGGACTTGACCTTGTAGAGCGTGCCGCCCACGCCGTCCTTGAGGGAACCGGCGTAGGGAACGTAGGAGTCAACGCCCTCGACGAAGCTGAGCTTCGCGGCGCCGCCCAGGTCGTAGCGCTGCCAGTTGCGGGCACGCGCAGAGCCCTCGCCCCAGTACTCCTTCATATACTGGCCGTTCACATTGACGCGCTCGGTCGGGCTCTCGTCAAAGCGGGCGAAGTAGCGACCCAGCATCATAAAGTCGGCGCCCATGGCAAGGGCGAGCGTCATGTGGTAGTCGTAGACGATACCGCCGTCGGAGCACACGGGCACGTAGACGCCGGTCTCCTCGTAGTACTCGTCGCGAGCGCGGCAGACGTCGATCAGCGCGGTGGCCTGGCCGCGACCGATACCCTTGGTCTCGCGGGTAATGCAGATGGAACCGCCGCCGATACCGACCTTGATGAAGTCGGCACCGCAGTCTGCCAGGAAGCGGAAGCCCTCGGCGTCGACGACGTTACCGGCACCGACCTTGACGTCCTCGCCGTAGTTGGCGCGGATCCACTCGATGGTGCGCTTCTGCCACTCGCTGAAGCCCTCGGAAGAGTCGATGCACAGGACATCGGCGCCGGCCTCGATGAGCAGCGGCACGCGCTCGGCATAGTCGCGGGTGTTGATACCGGCGCCGACCATGTAGCGCTTGTCGTTATCGAGCAGCTCGTTGGGGTTGGTCTTGTGGCTGTCGTAGTCCTTGCGGAAGACGATGCCCATGAGGTGATCGTTGTCGTCGACGATGGGCAGGGCGTTGAGCTTGTTGTCCCAAATGACGTCGTTGGCAACCTTGAGGCTGATGTTCTTGTCGCCCACGATGAGCTGCTCACGCGGGGTCATGAACTCGGAGACCTTCTTCTGGTGGTCATCGCGGCTGGGGCGATAGTCACGGCTGGTGACGATACCCAGGAGCTTGCCCTTGGGGGTGCCGTCATCGGTAACCGGCATGGTGGAGTGACCGGTCTTCTCCTTGAGCTCGATGACCTGCTCCATGGTCATGTCGGGGGTCAGCGTGGAATCGGACTGAACGAAGCCAGCCTTGTGATCCTTGACGGCCTTGACCATAGCGGCCTCGGACTCGGGGGTCTGGGAACCGTAGATGAAGGACAGGCCACCCTCGGTAGCGAGCGCGACACCCATGTCGACGCCCGAGACGGACTGCATGATGGCGGAAACCATGGGGATGTTCAGGGTGATTGCCGGCTTCTCACCGCGCTTAAAGCGGGTTAGCGGCGTCTTGAGAGAGACGTTGTTGGGGATGCACTGCGAGGACGAGTAACCAGGAACCAGCAGATACTCCGAAAACGTGTGGGACTCACCGGGAAAGAACGTAGCCATGTTTCTCCTTTTTCCATGCGACCGGTCGGCTGCAGGCCTCGTAGGACCCAGCCCAACCTTGGGCGCCCAATACTGGGGAAGTATCTTAACGCACTTTGACTGCTACAATGCATGATTTAAGAAGAGCACACGAGGGTTTGACGCAGGCTTTGCGTTTGCCCAGCAAACACTTTAGCGGGGAGACGTGGGCGTATGAAGTACAAGACGACGGCAAAGTTGGTCATTCAAGCGTGCGACAAAGACCTGCCGGGCGTGTTCGGCCACGGCTGCGTCTTGCTGCTGCAGGGTATTGCCCACGAACACTCGCTCAACCGCGCCGCCAAGAGCATGGGCATGGCGTATTCCAAGGCCTGGCGCATTGTGAACGAGGCCGAAGGTCAGCTGGGCTGCAAGCTCATCGAGCGCGACGGAGCCCGCGGATCTACCCTCACCCCTGCCGGCGAGCGCGCCATTGAGGCCTATGAAACGCTGCAGTCAGAAATCAATGAAGTCATCGCCTCTAAAGCCAACACCCTCATCGCCAGCATCAACGCGTAATAGTCTTCTAGGGACTGATTTTTAGTCCGCCGCACTCACGAATTAAGGTGCGCGCCACAAAATGGGCCTATCTACTACGTTTGGTTGAACACCCTTGACCATACCGAAAATGGAGAAAACAAAACCGACGCTCCTATAAGTTGTCAAGAGGCAGTTTGCGGGAGCGCTCTCTCCAATTCGCACAGGAGCTCGTAATACCTCCTCTCCAGTTTCGTCGACCGC
>URIE01000029.1 GCA_900547805.1 uncultured Collinsella sp. | reverse complement strand
TCCTTGAGCATAAAGTCGGGATAACCGCCCTTTTCGGCCATGTCCAGGTCCCAGTCGATGTGGGTGACCTTGGGCTCGATGACATTGCCGGCCTCGTCGGTGTACTCGACGCCCGCAGGCGTTAGCTTGGCAAACTGACCGTCCTCGAGCACCACGACATCGCGGGTGGCATCGATAAGCGCGATGACGTCGGAAGCAACATAGGAGCCGGTTTCACCCACGCCGATTACGATCGGGGAATCCTTGCGGGCCACGGCGATCACGCCGGGCTCGTCAGCGCACACGGCGGCCAGACCATAGGCACCGACCACGTGGGTGCACGCCTCGCGCACGGAGGCCATCAGGTCGTGCGTCTCGGCATATGCTTCTTCGATCAGGTGGGCGAAAACCTCGGTATCGGTCTCGCTCTTAAAGTGATGGCCGCGGCCCTCCAGCTCTTCGCGCAGCTCGGCGAAGTTCTCGATGATGCCGTTGTGGACGATAGCGATACGACCGTCGCAGCTGGTGTGGGGGTGAGCGTTAACGACCGAGGGCTTGCCGTGGGTAGCCCAGCGGGTGTGGCCGATACCGCAGGTGGCGTCGCTGTCGATGTTGGAAAGCTCGCTCTCCAGGCCAGCGACCTTGCCCACGCGGCGGATGACATCGAGGTGCGCTGCGGCGCCCTCGCCCACCTCGAGCGCGACACCCGAGGAGTCATAACCGCGATACTCCATACGCTTGAGGCCCGTAACCAGGATGTTCTTTGCAATATCAGAGCCGGTGTAGCCGACAATTCCGCACATAAGATAAATCCCTTCGTTCGCGTGACTGCAAGACGTCCACGCACAAGGGGCGCTGAGACGTATAACGTTCGAGTATTGTACTCACGCAAACGCAAGCTGATATACCAGAAGTGGTATCTCAACTTAGATACCACTCGATGCACACACGTCCAGCCGGTCCAAACCACCACAAAGGTGCCTGCCCCCTTCGTGGTGGTCGCGCTGGCAACAGCGTTTGCCCAGATAAAACCTGCCAAAATAAACCTGTCCCTTTTTGGAAGGTTTGGGATGCTACAATCTGGCTTGTACTTGAAACGCATCAAAGGGGCCGCTATGGCAAAGGTTAAAATCAGCGACGTCGCGCGCGAAGCCGGGGTTTCGTTGGGCACGGTTTCCAACGCGCTCAACCACCCCGAAAAGCTGCGTCCCGAGACCCTCAAGCTCATCAACGAGACCATCAATCGCCTGGGCTACCTGCCCAATCAAAGCGCCCGTCAGCTCGCGGGCGGCGCCACCAAGTCCTTTGGCCTGGTGCTCCCCCGTCTCGATCACGGCTTTTCGCTCCAAATCGCCAGCGGCGCCCACAACGAGGCCCGCAAGCACGGCTACGACTTGCTCATCGCCAACGCCGATAACGACGATATTCTCGAGGACCATTACCTGCGCTACTTTATGGGCACCCAGATGTCCGGCGTCATGGTTCAGCCCATGGCATCCCCCGACTGGCACCCCGCCATGACCAAGATGCCCGTGCCGATCGTCCATCTGGACATCCATTGCTCCGAGCCCGGCTACTACGTAGCGGCCGACAACGAGGCCCAGGGCCGCATCATCGCCGAGCTTGCCATCGCTCGCGGTGCACACCATATCGTCGTTGTGGGCAGAGCGGCTTTCATGCAACTCACCCTGCGCGTCCTTGGCATTCATAAAGCGCTCGCCCTGCACCCCGATATCAAGATCGAAGTCATCGACGCCGGCGAATGGAATACCGCTGCCGACGGCTACGGCATCGGTGCCCAAATCGCCGAGCGCCCCGCGGACGAACGTCCCGATTTTGTCGTCGGCCTGACCGATGTGTTGGCCTCGGGCGTCGTTTCGGCACTGGTCGACAAGGGCATCTCTGTCCCCGGGCAAGTACGCGTAGCAGGCTGCGATGGCAACCCACTCGCTTGGAGCGGATCGGTCCCGCTCACTACGGTAGCGCCCCCGGGCTACGAGATTGGCCGCAAGGGCGTTCAATTGCTCATGGAGCAAATTGAGAACAAGGCCCCGGCAAAGACCAAGCACGTCCACATCGGCTCTGCCGCGCGCACCGTCACCGCGGTCACGGCCATCGAGGACATCAACCGCCAAGAACTCGTGCGGCCGTTCCTGCTGGAACGCGCCAGCACCCAGGCAAGCAGCCAGACCGACGCCACGGCCATCAACCTCGGTGCGTATCTATAGCACGCCCGCGAGTATGCTAAGTCGCCGCTTAAGCAAAAGGGGCCCGACCATTGCCGGGCCCCTTTTGCTTAAGCGCAAACGTGAGCAATCGCTCGTTTTAACGCCGCAATTTTCTAGCGCACAGCCTTGATTGCCGCCGCCAGATCGAACAGCGTATCGAGCACGGCCTCGCAGCCATCCACCACGTCCTGCGGCAGCGGCACGATATCGGGGACGGCAAAGACATGGCAGCCGGCCGTAATGCCCGAGACGCAGCCGTTGCGCGAATCCTCGACCACGGCACATTCCTCGGGAGCAAAGCCCGCGCGCTCGCAGGCGAGCAGATACATCTCGGGGTCGGGCTTGCCGTGCACGACGTCCTCGCCACACGTTACCGTTTCAAACTTGTCAAAGAGGCCAACCATCTTAAGGTTGCGCTCGGCCGTAACGAGGCGCGACGACGTCGCTAGACCAACGTGATAGCCCGCAGCCAGCAGCTCGTCTAGGCACTCGGCGGCGCCGGCCTTAAGCTCCAGATCGGTCTTGACCATCTCGTCGCGAATCTCCTTGTGGCGATGATAGACCGCCTCAGCGGTTTCTCTGCTGCCGCAATGCGCCTCAAGGATGTCCATGACATCGGGCAGCGTGCGACCGATAAATTGATGAATCAGCGTGTCATCAATCGCGACACCCAGCTCAGCGGCGGGCGCTTTCCATGCCTTGATGCCCAGACGCTCGGTGTCGACCAGCGTTCCGTCCATGTCAAAAATAACAGCCTTGATCATATCGGTCCCCCATCGACTCTCGCTGTCGCATTGCCGCAACTCTACCGCATTTGGCAACTTGTATATAACGTATATACCATATTGCACTTTCGTTACATAGATAGAAGTCTTATGGCAAGTAACACATTAGGATTATAGTTTTCGATCGAGTACTCAACGATAAGGATCGTTTCATGATTTTAGACACCACGGCACCCGCAGAGGAGCTTCAAGACAAGCTATCGGCGCTCGAACAGCTGCTTTTGGCATACGGGCGCGTGGCTATCGGGTTTTCCGGCGGCGTTGACAGCAGCTTTTTGGCCGCCGTATGCGCCCGCATCATGCCTACCAATACCCTCCTCGTCCATCTCACCACGCCGCTCATCGGCACACCCGAGCAGGCTTCGTTTGAGCGGTCCGTTGACGGACAAACCGATGAGGGTCCGCATTTTATGCTCCCCGTGCTCAATCTTTCGGTCGATCAGCTGCAGCTCCCCCAGGTAGCCTGCAACGATGCCGACCGCTGCTACCACTGCAAGCGCGCCGGCTTTACCGCTATCGTCAACCACGCCAAGTCGCTAGGCTTTCCCACCGTCATCGATGGCAGCAATGCAAGCGATCGCGGTGACTACCGCCCCGGCATGCGTGCGGCAGAAGAGCTCGGTGTACGCTCACCCCTTATGGAGGTCGGCTTTACCAAGGACGAAGAGCGCGAGCTGCTGCGCTCATGGGGCTACCCCGTCTGGAACCTGCCCGCCGGCGCCTGCCTCGCCACGCGCGTCCCCACGGGCGAGGAGCTTACGCGTAAGAAGGTCGATTTGATCCGCGCCTGCGAGGATTACCTGCACGATCTTGATCTGGCACAGGTACGCGCACGCCTGGTCGGCGGCTGCATGCATATCGAGGCCGCACCCGCAGATGTTGCCAAGATTGCCACCCTCGGCGGTGCCGCCGTCGACGACAAGGGCAAGACCCCGCTGCCCGCCGTTATCGAGTCCGCGCTGCGCGAGCTGGGCTGCGACCATATCTCCCCCGAGGTCACCCCCTACATCCACGGCAACATGAACCTTTAGGTTACGCCGTTTTACAAACGGCGTAACTGCTCGGCGCTGCGCAGGCCCCGGGCACGACAATCTGACGTTCAACTTCACGGGCGCGACCAAAAGGTCAGCGCCCGCTTGTTTCACGTCACCTTACCGCACCCGGAGCCCGCTCGCTCGCATATGCTCAACCTGGACTGCGTTAACTGACCTGTCAATAAGGGACAGGTTTATTTTGGCAGGTTTTATCTGGGGAAACGCAAATAGGGCCGTGACACCCATACGGCGTCGCGGCCCTTTTCCTTGGAGAAGGATCAATTGATTGAACGGGATGACCGTTCTAGTCTTCGAGTCCGCTATTGATGAGCTCCGCAATCTCAACGGGATCGGTGCTCGCACGTACTTTGTCACGGAAGCCGGCATCCATCAGCATCACGGCAGCCTTGGAGAGCAGACGCAGGTGCGTGGTTCCCGCTTCGCCCGCGGGAACATACAGCGCGAGCGCCACATCGACGGGTACGCCATCAAAGCTCGGCCACTCAACAGGCTCGGACAGCTTGAGCACGGCCACACCCGGCGTATGGATCGCGTCGCTCTTGGCATGCGGAACGGCAAAACCGGCGACAAGCCCGGTCTCGGCCTCGTTCTCGCGAGCAATAAAGGCAGCCTCTACGGCAGATGCGTCATCGGCAAAGCCGAGCTCGATGGCCTGCTCGGACAAATAATGCAGGGCGTCCTCGCGCGAGGCGGCGGTATACCCGATCGTCACTTGGTTGGCAGATACAAATCCCATGGAAACCTTCCTTACAACACAGACCTGACCGCAGCTTCGATGCCGTCGGCGTCCAAACCGTACTTGTGCAGCAAATCGACCGCAGGGCCGGACTCACCATACACATCGCGCACGCCGACGCGTCGCATCGGCACCGGATGCTGCTCCGCGAGCACCGAGGCCACGGCCTCGCCAAGACCACCGATAATCGAATGCTCCTCGGCGGTGACCACGCGACCAGTCTTCTTGGCGCTGGCAACCACCAGTCGCTCATCGAGCGGCTTGATCGTGTGCATGTTGATGACCTCGGCATCGATGCCATCGGCAGCGAGAGCCTCGGCAGCCTCAAGCGCCTCGGCGACCATGAGGCCGCATGCGACGATAGTCACATCGGACCCCTCGCGCACGACCACGCCGCGACCAATCTTGAACTCATAGTCCTCGTGGTCGTTGATGACCGGTGTTGCCAGACGGCCGAAGCGCATATAGACTGGCCCCTCAAACTCATAGGCGGCGCGCACGCAAGCGCGAGCCTCGATGTCATCGGCGGGAACGATCACCGTCATACCCGGAATCGTGCGCATGAGTGCGATATCCTCGCAGCACTGGTGCGTGGCGCCGTCCTCGCCCACCGAAATGCCGGCATGGGTAGCGCCAATCTTGACGTTGAGATGCGGGTAGCCAATGGAATTGCGGACCTGCTCGTAGGCGCGACCGGCGGCAAACATCGCAAAGGTGCTCGCAAAAGCAACGCGGCCCGTGGTCGCGATGCCGGCGGCAAGTCCCATCAAGTTGCTCTCGGCGATGCCGGCATCGTAAAAGCGCTCAGGATGAGCAGCCTTAAACTTACCCGTCTGCGTAGCGGCTGCCAGGTCGGCATCGAGCACTACAAAGTCATCGTGCTCATTGCCCAGCTCGACGAGCGCCTCGCCGTAGCTTACACGCGTGGCGACTTTTTTGACCTCTGCCATTAGAGCTCCTCTCCTGCTGCCGCGAGCTCGGCCATGGCCTGCTCAAACTGCTCGTCATTGGGCGCCTTGCCATGCCAGCCAACCTGGTTCTCCATAAAGGAGACGCCTTTGCCCTTCACCGTCTCGGCGATGATAGCGACGGGCACGCCGGTCACCTCACGAGCCTCGGCGAAAGCCGCCTCAATCTGTGCCATGTCGTTGCCATCGGCTAGCTCTATCACATGCCACTTAAAGGCGCGGAACTTGTCAGCGAGCGGCATGGCCGAGTTGACCTCATCGATCGTGCCGTCAATCTGCAAGCCGTTGTGATCGACGACGGCAACAAGATTGTCGAGCGCATGGTTGCCGGCAAACATGGCCGCCTCCCACACCTGGCCCTCCTCGCACTCGCCATCGCCCAGCAACGTGTAAACACGGTAGCCGTCGCCCCAGTGCTTAGCGGCAAGCGCCATTCCAACTGCAGCAGAGATGCCCTGACCGAGCGATCCGGTGGACATATCGATGCCCGGGGTGTCGTTCATGTTGGGATGGCCCTGCAGTCGGCTGCCAATATGGCGGAGCGTCTCGAGCTCTTCGACGGGAAAATAGCCGCGATTTGCCAACACCGAATACAGGCCCGGCGCCGCGTGACCCTTGGAGAGCACAAAGCGATCGCGATCGGCCTTGTGAGGGTCGGCAGGATCGATATTCATTTCCTCAAAGTACAGATACGTCATGATGTCGGCAGCACCGAGCGATCCACCCGGATGTCCCGACTTGGCCGCGTGAACCGCAGTCACGACACCCTTCCTGACCTCATTGGCGACCTTCGCCAGCTCCTGGTTGGTCATACGAATTCCTCTCTTGAGAACAACCCCGACACCGGATGACGCGATGCCGGGGCGATCCACTCGTTAAGCCTGAGCGACGACCTTCTGCCAGTCAGCCTCAAAAGAGGCGAGGCCCTGGTCGGTCAGCGGGTGATGCAGGCACTTCTTGAGAGCGGCCATGGGCACGGTCGCGATGTCGGCGCCAAGAAGAGCCGCCTGGGTCACGTGGTTGGGTGTGCGGACCGAAGCGGTGATGATCTCGACAGTGTCGTCGACGTTCTTGCCGGTCCAGTCATAGTTCTTGATGCAGGTCACGACATTGTCGAGCTGCGAGATGCCGTCCTCGGCGATGTCGTCAAAGCGGCCGACAAACGGGCTGATGTAGCGGGCACCGGCGTTGGCGGCCATCAGGGCCTGCGTCGGCGAGAAAACGAGCGTCATGTTGACACGCACGCCCGCATCGGCCAGCGCGCGGCAGGCGGCGAGGCCGGCCTCGCAGACGGGGAGCTTGACCACGATGTTGGGGGCGAGGGCGGCAAGGCGCTTGCCCTCCTCGATCATGCCCTCGGCCGTGGTGGCGGTAGACTCGGCGGACACGGGCAGGCCCTCGCAGAGCTCGGCGATCTTGAGCATATGGGGCTCAAAGTCGGCAAGCTTACCGCCGGTCTTGGCGTACAGGGACGGATTGGTGGTGACGCCGGCAAGGCAGCCCCAGCTCTTGGCCTCGGCGATCTCGTCAAGGTTGGCGGTATCGATAAAGAACTTCATGGTGCAAACTCCTTCGAAGGAATCCAAAACTCAAAAAATAGGACAAAGGGGATGTCCCTTTGTCCTATGTGCCGGGCCTGCAGCTGGGACATGCCCCAGGCCCGGCGTCGTGTAGGGAAAGCTACCTAGTCCTCGAGAGCCTTCTCGATGCGGCTCGTGACGCCCTTGAGGTTAAGACCGACGACGTACTGCTTGATCGGGCGCTTGATGTGCTCGATCACAAAGCGCTTGCCGTCGATGTCCTGAGCGGCGAGGTTGCGGTAGAGCTTCTCGACCTGCTCCTTGACCTCGGGATCGTTGAACGCGTAGTGGCCGGAGACATCCAGAATCTTCAGGCTGAGCTCGTCGTCGGCCAGAATGTCGTCAACCTGCAGGTTGACATCGTCGCCAGTCATCCACTTGCGCCAGCGCTCGGTCTTGATGGCCTTGACCAGCAGGGTGTGATACAGGTCGGAGGGGTCATCGCACAGACCGTTGTCGACCAGGATCTGCTCGGTAGCGCAGAGCTTGAGGTAAGCGCGGGTCTCCTCGGTGCCGTACTGAGGGGCGACATTGGAAGCGGTCACGTGAGCCGGGATGTGCTCGAGCAGCGTCGCGTCATCCAGGTAGTCGGCGTTGTGCTCCTTCAGGCCCACGCCGTAGCGCTTAGCCATGTCGGCGAGCTCGCGGGCATTCTTGAAGTTGTAATGGCCGACCTGCTCGGTCCAACGGGTGAGCGTACCGGTCTGGCCGACGATAAAGGTGGGCATGGGGCAGCCGCGCTTCTCGAGCTCGGGCTGCAGCTGAGAAATGAACTCCTCGTACTTATCGGTAGAGGTCAAGCCGCCATTGGTCTCCTCGGTACCGACCTCATAGGCGACCTCGGGCAGGTTATGCTCGCGACGGTACTGCTCAAGGTAGTCGATAAGATCGATCGTGCGGCGAAGCACCACGTCGAGCGGAATAACCTTGCCGATCTGATAGGGGTCCTTGGTGGGGTCGACCATCAGCAGGTCAAAGCCCGCCTCCATGTCGGCGACGAAGGACTTGCGGGCGAGCTCCATGGCCTCGTCCTCGGGCAGGTGGGCGTTACGCTCCTCGTCGCGCTGCCACGGACCGCCGTGATCGCGGCACAGGTAGTACGGACCGGTGTAACCCACCTCGTCGGCAACCTTCTTGATGTCGGCGGCAAAGCGCGTCTGGTCCCAACCGTTGACGTAGCCGGCGCCCATCTCGTCCATATCGACCTGGTTGCGGCTGGCGATAAACATGGGCGGGAAATCCTCGTCCTTGGCAAGCTCGAACACGGCCTGAATCAGGTTGGGGCTCATGGGGCCAATGCCGACCATGGTTGCGTGATCGCCGCTATCCTGCAGCTTGAGCATGCCCTGAACGGCCTGACGGATGGTGAGGTTGGACATTTTGTTCTCCTTCTCCAGAGGATTTTTGACAAAAGTTCCCTGGGACCCAGATGTGGGCCCTATCAGTACGGATGGATTTTGTTGTGTAGGGGCGGTTGTGCGGAGTCAAATCCATCCCTCCGCACAACCGGAGTCCTTAAAGGTTTACTTGGCCTGCTTATCGAGCGTGGGCTTCATGGCAATCAGGATTGCAGCGGCGACCACAGCGCCAATCACGATGTCCAGGCAGAACAGCGCGACGTTGTTGGTGGCAAGGGCGACGATAAAGCCACCGTGCGGGACGTAGCAGTCGATGCCCTGGAAGGCGGCAAGTGCCGCACCCACGGCAGAGCCGATGCAAATGCCGGGCAGGGTGTGACCGAGGTCCTTGACCGCGAAGGGGATAGCGCCCTCGGTAATACCGATGCAGCCCATGAACAGTGCGGAGATACCCATCTGGCGATCGGCGTCATCGAACTTATTCTTGGCGATGAGCGCAGCGAGGCCACAGGCGATCGGGGGAATGGCGACGGCGACGCGGAACATACCGTTGGGGCCGTAGATGCCGGAGGCCATGATGGCCATAGTAAAGGTCGAAGCGGTCTTGTTGATGGGGCCGCCCATATCGAAGGCGGTCATAACACCAATGACCAGGCCCAGGACGACGGCGGAGCCACCCTGCAGGCTACCGAGCACGCTGGTGAGCCAATCCATCACGAAGCCAAGCGGCGTGGCCAGGATGTAGATGTAGGCCATGCCCAGGACGAGCGAGGTCAGAATCGGGATGATCAGGATCGGCATGATGGTCTGGATGGTGTTGTTGACCTTCCAGGTCTTCATCCAGCGGACAAAGTAACCGCAGATGACAGCCATGATCATGGCGCCCAAGAAGCCGGTCGAAACGCTGTTGCCGTTAGGGGTAACGACAGCGTTGTTGACCAGGTAGCCCAGGACAAAACCGGGGGCGAGCGCGGGCTTGCCGGCCATCGAGTAGGAGATGTATGCCGCAAGCACCGGGATCATCATGGAGATGCCGGCCATGCCGATGGTGTTAAGGCTCACCATCAGCGGGTTCGTAACCTCCATGCCGTTGGCGCCGGCGGTACCGGATGCCAGCGAGAAGGCGAGAAACACGCCGCCGATAACGACGATGGGGATAAAATAGGAAACGCCGGTATTGAATGCATTGAGCAGCGTCTTGCCAGGATCGGCAAAGATAGACTGCTTGGACGCCGGTGTCGGGGCCTGCGGGGCAGCGGAGACGGCCTTCTTCTCTGCCTTGGCCTCGGCCTTGGGCGCGTCAACGGCGCCGCCCGTCGCCTTGATGATCTCAATGGCCTGGTCGATGATCTTTACCGGATCGGCGATTACATCCGAGGTGCCGACCTTCAGGAACTTGCCCTCGGCCATCTTCTGCTCAAAACGGTCCTCGTTCTCGACACCCACGTCGACGGACTCCAGGACCAGGTCGGCGGAGTCCACGTCTTCCTGCGTGAGCTCATTCTCGATACCCAGGCCACCCTGAGCCTCGACCTTGCACTCGATGCCACGGGCGGCGCATTCATCCTGAATCGCCTTCTGGGCCATATACGTGTGGGCGATACCCACGGTACAGGCGGCAACGCCTACGATCTTCATTGCTTCCCTCTTTTCATAGAGTTGCGTGCGCAAGACACCGTTTGCGGAGGCCTCCGGAGCATCCCCTGCCGTTTGGACTTGCTGTCTTTTCGACAAGACCAATATAGGTGCTCGTTTTTCTTAATGCCAGCTTATTTCGGTAAACGCGCAGGTCAGAGCGTTGGTTATGCGATTTAGTTATGCGTTTAACCAAAAATGAATCCTGCGATTTTACCCTCGATTTCAAAAGTCAAGAAGTATTTGATTTTCTCGGTAGACGGCAGATGCGCATGCCGGTCACAAATTTCGACCCCACCCGTATACCTCATTTGTTGCATACTCATATGAAAGGAAAGGGTCGCTCACCGAAGCGTATCCCTCACCAAGACTCAAAGTCATCATGTTGGAAAATGCTCATCTGTCGGAAGGAGTCGCTGTGGCAAAACAGCGCGTTACGATCGCAGACGTCGCTCGAGAGGCGGGAACCTCGACGGCAAGCGTCTCGTATTACCTCAACGACAAACGAGAAAAACTTAGCGAAAAGACGCAGAACAAAATCGCGCGCGTCATTAAGGAACTCGGATACGTTCCCAATGCCCAGGCGCAAACGCTCACCGGCAAACAAACCCACGTCATCGCCATCATCATTTTGGATAACACCAACAAATGGGCGGGTCTCGTTCTCAATGGCATGGAGCAGGTCATGCTCCCCGCGGGCTACCAGACGGTCGTTTGCACGAGCAACTTTAACCCCGAGACCGAGCTAATGTACGTCGACAAGATGCTCTCGCTGGGCGTCGATGGCTTTATCATCCAGCCCACGGCAAACTTCAAAGCCGTGCACGACCGCATTAGACGCGCCGGCAAGCCGGTCGTCTTTTTCGATGCGGCCATCTATAGCCCAGGTACCAGCTGGATCAAAACCAACCTTTACGACGGCGTGTACAACGCCACACAGGCACTCCTCGACGCCGGCTACGAAGATTTCTTTTCCATTGCCGCCAACATGACCGAGATGCGCACCCGCATGGAGCGTTTTCAGGGGTATGCCGAGGCACTGGCAGCGAACGGACAGCTCTACAAAGCGATTCCCATCGACCACAACAAGCCGTCAATCAACGAGCTTACCGAGTACTTTAAATTCAAGTTCAATCCCGCCAAGCGTACGCTCATCTTTGTCCAAAACCAATGGGCGCTCCCCCGCGTCTACAAGGCACTTCAGCCCATGGCCCATCTGCTTCCGCAGCAAATCGGCCTTTTGGGACTCAACTGCGAAGACTGGACCAACCTCACCACACCGACCGTCTCCACCATCATCGAGCCCGTCGACCAGGAAGGTCGCGAAGCAGCCGAGATGCTGCTCGCCCTACTTGACGGCAGCAGCGAACCCGGCGAGCAGCGCATTCTCGAGTGCAAGCTCAACTGGCTCGACTCCACCTCGATCTAGACCGCGGGACAAATTAATCAGTAGCGTCTATCCCAAATCTTGAGTATTTGTTCGATAGAACGACCTTCGGCGGCTCCTGCTAGACTGGTAGATTCCCAACCGTCCATCCAGGAGCCTCAATGTCGCGCAAGTCCACCTACAAGCAAGTACTTTCCATCGGCACCGCCGTGGTGCTGGGGTTTGCGCTGTTTACGGGATCGATCGACGGAGCGCCCAAGCTGTTGTCGCCGCAAAGCGATGAGCAGGCGGCGGCTCTGGCCGAAAAGCAAAACGAGAGTCCCAGCCGCACCGACGACGAGGCAGACCTGGTCGCTCGGCTCGAATCGGGAACGGCGAGCTCCGAGGACTCCGGCGATGGCTCCGATTCCGCCGCGACCGACACCGATGACGACGTTTCCGCGGGCAGTGCCGCCACCCCCATCGACGAGGTCGAAAACCCCGACCTCAACCGCGCCCGCGGTGTTTATCTCAGCAGCATTCCCGACTACGCCGGCAACCCCTACGTTGCCCTGCGCGCCGACAGCACGCACCCGCTAGGTACACCGTCATTCACGCTCGACGAGTATGAGCGTGCCACCGAAGAGGGCTGCTTTAAAAAATTCTCCAAACTCGACAGCCTGGGCCGCACTCGCAAGGCGCTCGCCTGCGTAGGCCCCGAGTCGCTCGGACAGGGAAAGCGCGGCGATATCTCGCGTATCCATCCTGCCGGTTGGCACCAGCAGCGCTACGACTTTATTCCAGGCCAGAGCCTCTACAACCGCTGCCACCTTATCGCCTGGTCGCTCTGCGGCGAGAACGCCAATCGCAAGAATCTCCTCACCGGCACGCGCTATCTCAACGAGACGGGCATGCTGCCGTTTGAAGAGCAGATCCTCGACTACATCCGCGACACGGGCAACCATGTGCTCTACCGCGTCACGCCCATGTACAACGAAGAGGAACTCGTCTGTCGTGGCGTGCGCCTTGAGGCGCAATCGGTCGAGGACCACGGTAAGACCCTCTGCTTCCACGCGTACTGCTACAACCTGCAGCCGCATGTGCAGATCGACTACGCCACCGGCCGCAACCAGGCATCCGGAGACTAGTGCCGACTGCGCTGCCCGTAGCCCAAAAAATGATCCGTTTTCCTCCGTCCCCCAGGGATCAAATAAGGCCGTCCCGGTTACCCAGGACGGCCTTTTCGTCAGCACCTACATTGCAGGCAACGCCACACGTTACTTGGCGCGGCCCTCCTCATAGCGCTCGACCAGCTTGGCTTGAACGTCATAAGGCACCTGCTCATAGCCTGCGGGCTTCATGGTAAAGTCGCCCGTGCCGCGCGTGATAGAGCGCAGGCGCGTCGAGTAATCCGTCAGCTCGGCGAGCGGCGCCTGGGCAATGACTACGGTGTCGCCGCGCTCATCGGTCTCCATACCCGTCACGCGACCGCGCGAGGCCGAGATGTCGCCCATCACGGCGCCGGCGTAGCTCTCGGGGATAGTCACCGTGATTTCCTCGATGGGCTCCAGCACCACCGGGTCGGCGTCGGCGCATGCCTTGCGCAGACCGATGCGAGCCGCCGCGCGGAACGCCATCTCGTTGGAGTCGACGCTGTGATACGAACCGTCGTACACAGCCACGCGAATGCCCGTGAGCGGATAGCCGGCAATAATACCGTCCTTCATGGTCTCCTGGACGCCCTTGTCCACGGCGGGAATCAGCGAGCGCGGGATGCGGCCGCCCACGACCTCGTCCACGAACTCATAGCCGTCGCTCGTGCCGTCGGGCCCAATGAGCGGCTCCACGCGCAGCCAGCAGTCGCCGTACTGACCGGCGCCGCCGGTCTGCTTCTTGTGGCGACCCTGGGCGCTCGCCGTGCGGCGGATGGTCTCGCGATACGGAATGCGGATCGGCACGCTCTTGGCCGCGACCTTGGTGCGATCCTCAAGACGATTGAGCAGGACCGAAACCTGCGCCTCGCCCACCGCCGAAATGATGGTCTGGCCGGTCTCCTCGTCGCGGTCGATGCTCATAGTCGGATCGGCCTTGCAGGCCTTCTCGATAAACGTGTAGAGCTTCTCTTCGTCGCCGCGGTTCTCGGCCTCGATAGCAATGCGGTACTGCGAGTTGGGGAACTTAAACGCCGCAGCCTCGACCTTGCCGGTAATCGAGAGCGTGTCACCCGTCTCTGCCGCCAGCTTGGGCGCCACGATGATGTCGCCGGCATAGGCGTGGCCGACCTCGGTCATGTCACGGCCGCACATCACATACAGGTGAGCCAGACGCTCACCCTTGCGTGTGCGCGCATTGATCAGCTCAAGGCCCGGCTCAAGCGTGCCCGTCAGCACCTTGATAAAGCTGATGCGACCCTGCTGCGGATCGGCCAGCGTCTTAAACACAAACGCCACCGGGCGGTCATCGTCACTCGAGATCTTGAGCGAATCACCGTCGATGAGTGGCATCTCACCGTAGTCCGTCGGCGCCGGGAAGTATGTGGCGATGTCGTCCATCAGCGAGTTGACGCCCTGCTCCTTAATGCAATCGCCCGCAAAGACCGGCACAAAGATGCGCTCGGCGATCGCCTTCGACAGCAGGCCTTCAAGCTCCTCCTGCGTCAGCGTCTCCTCGCCTTCCAGGTACTTCATCATCAGCTCATCGTCAGCCTCGGCCACCAGCTCGCACAGATGGTCATGGGCTTCCTCGGCCTGGGCACGATACTCCTCGGGAATCTCCGACTCAACGGCTTCGGTGCCGTTGCAATGGCGCGCCTTCATGCGCACCAGGTCGATGATGCCGTCAAAGTCCTCGCCCTCGCCCCAGGGAAGGGTCACGGCGCCCAGGCGCGTGCCAAAGCGCTCCTGCAGCAGGTCCATCGTGGTCGCAAAGCTGGCCTCGGAGCGCGACAGGCGGTTTACGAACACCGCACGCGCCAAGCGCAGGTCCTCGGCGGCATACCAGAGCTTAACCGTCGTAGGCTGCGGGCCGGCCTCGGCGTCGACCACAAACAGGGCCGTCTCGCAGACGCTCATCGCGGCAAAGGCGTCGCCGATAAAATCGGGGTAACACGGGGCATCGAGCACGTTGATACGAGCGCCCTTCCAGTCGATCGGCGCAATGGTCGTCGAGATGGAAAACGCACGCTTGACCTCTTCGGGGTCATAGTCGAGCGTGGGCTTGGTGCCGTCGTGGCCGCCCAGGCGGGCGGTCTTGCCGGAAAGGTGGAGCATGGCCTCGGCGAGTGAAGTCTTGCCCACCCCGCCTTGGCCTACGAGCACCACGTTCCTTACGTTACCGGTCT
The DNA here is from genome assembly GCA_900547805.1 of uncultured Collinsella sp. Taxonomy (GTDB): domain Bacteria; phylum Actinomycetota; class Coriobacteriia; order Coriobacteriales; family Coriobacteriaceae; genus Collinsella. Next base: position 2,945 of record URIE01000029.1, on the reverse strand, counting down.
TGGGAGCACCCATGATGACCTCCTTGCAGGGCCGCGCGCAATGCGCGACGCCAACGGGGAGAGTTCGCGGTCGGTGCCGTCCCGGGAGCAGCATGGTCGGCAGCCGAGCCGACTCACCCTCCAAATGTCCTATGCCACCACCCTACCCTCACGGACGGCTGTCCATGCATACCTTTCGGCACACGTATGAATACAGGCGGCGAGAGGAAGAGACAAGCTTGTGGGGCAATTATTGAACCCCGTCGATGTAAACAAAAAGCCGCCACAGACCGTAAGACCTGTGGCGGCTTCGCCTCAATTAATAGTTGAGTAAATACCTGAGCCTATCCCTCGATACGGCTCAAGAACTCACGCGTGCGCTGCTCGCGCGGATGGTCGATAACCTGCTCGGCAGATCCCTCCTCGACAATGCAACCGCCATCCATAAAGACCACGTGGTCGGCAACATCGCGCGCAAATTGCATCGCGTGGGTCACGATTACCATCGTCATATTCTGCGCCGCCAGGTCCTTAATGACACGCAGCACCTCGGCCGTCAGCTCGGGATCGAGTGCCGAGGTCGGCTCGTCAAAGAATAAGATTTCCGGATCGAGCGCCAGGGCGCGGGCAATACTCACGCGCTGCTGCTGACCGCCCGAAAGCTCACACGGCACCTTGTTCTCGTTGCCCGTAAGCCCCATCTGCGCGATCAACTCACGCGCACGCGCCTCCGCCTGCTCGCGCGGGCGCTTAAGCACGCGGATCGGCGCGTCGATGATGTTTTTCATCACCGTATAGTGCGGGAACAGATTGTAGTTCTGGAACACCAGACCAAACCGCGAGCGCGCCTGTTTGGGCACGTCGCCTTTCGCATAGACCGCACCCGGCCCCGCGTCCGTCGCAACGACAAGGTCGCCAAACGAGAGAGAGCCTCCGTCGAGTGTCTCGAGCAGCGTGGCACACCGCAGCAGCGTAGACTTACCGCCGCCCGAAGGTCCGATAATCGCCACGACCTCACCGCGCTTGACTTCGAGTGAGATATCCTTGAGCACCTCATTGCCGCCAAACGCCTTACGCGCGCTTTCGATTTTCATCACTGAGTTAGTCATGATAATAGTCCAGCTTCTTTTCGGCGGCGCCCAGCAGCATCTCGACCACAAAGTTAAAGACCCAGTAAATCAGCGCCGCGATCGCAAACGGCACCATGCTCACCTGCGAGGCGACCAGCGCCTTGGCGGTCGAGAACATCTCACCCACGCCGATGGCAAACGCCAGCGACGTGTCCTTGACCAGTGTGATGATCTCGTTGCCCATCGCCGGCAAAATGCGCTTGGCGACCTGCGGCATCACGATATACAGAAACGTCTGCAGACGCGAGTAGCCCAGCACCTCGGCGGCCTCATATTGACCACGCGGAATGGACTGCAGGCCCGAGCGATAGATCTCGGCAAAGTAGCCGGCGTAGTTGATGATGAATGCCACGACGCACGCCGTCCATTTGGAATCGGGCGTGAGCGAGATGCCAAACACGTAGTACGGGGCAAAGTAGATCGCAAACATCTGCAGCATAAGCGGCGTGCCGCGCACCACCGAAATATAGATGCGCGCAATCCAACGCAGCGGCGCGACCTTGCTCATGCGCATAAACGCCACGGGGATTCCCAGCGGAATCGATCCGAGCAACGTCAGCACAAACAGCTGCAAACTGACCAAGAATCCCTGGCCAAGCATCTGCATCATGACCTGAATAGACAACCCAAGCTCTCTTTCACAGCAACAGAACAGCGAACCCAATGCTAAAGCGGGTTTTCCAGGTGCCCGAGTTTGCCGTGAAAGAGGAGCGCCGCGTACTAAATGTACGCAAGCGACGGTTTGAACGGCAAAATCGGGTGCCTGGGAAAGCCGCTATTTGAGCACCCAGTTGTCGAAGGAAAGACCATAGCTTGAATACTTATCGCAGAGGTCCTTGACCGTGCCGTCCTCGTAGAGCGCCTTGAGTGACTCGGCTACAGCATCGGCCGACTTGGTGTCGCCCTTCTTAAAGCCGACGGCGTAGTGCTCGCTGGACAGCGGCTTGTCGAGCTGCGTATAGGCATCGGGCTTGGCGGCCAGCTGATACTGAGCGATCGAGAGGTCACAGGCAACGGCATCGACCGCACCACTCTCGAGCTGCATAAACGCCGTGTTGTACTCACCGATGGTATCGAGCGTGGCAAACGTCGCGGCCAGATCCTTCTGGTCGCCCTCGAGCACATCCTGCGCAGCGGAATCAGTCTGGGTAATCACGGTCTTGCCGGCAAGATCCTCCCAGCTCTTGATACCCGCGTCCTTCTTGACCACGAGCACCTGCTCATTGAGCATGTACGGCTCGGAGAACGTGTAGTCGTCCTCGCGACCCTCCATGGTAAAGCCGTTCCAGATGCAGTTGATGGCGCCGGAGTTGAGCAGCGTGTCCTTGGCATCCCAATCGATGGCCTCGTAATCGACATCCCAGCCCTGCTTATCGGCAACGGCCTTGGCCAGATCGAGATCAAAGCCGGTGTACTCGCCATCGTCGCCCACAAAGCCGTACGGAGGATAGGACTTATCAAAGCCCACCACGAGCTTCTTGGACTCCGCGGCGCCCTTCACATCCTTGGCCGCGGCAGAGCCAGCAGCGGAGCCCTTGCCAGCACCACCGCCGCAACCGACAAGACCAAGGCCAAGCACCGCGGCGAGCGAGCCGGCTAGACCAACAAACTGACGACGAGACATATCGGTGTTCATGGTATTCCCCCTTGATGGCACTTTAGTTAAGTAAAGTGAATCATGTAACGTTCAGAATCATACACTTTAGCGTGATAGAGCACAAGGCGAGTTTGCCCGCCGCGTGAGGGGTGTGGGGGTTAAGTTTCCTGCTCTACAGTCCTGCTCACGACGGAGGCCACATTAAGTGGCCTCCTGTTCGTGCGGAACTCGCGATAAAC
>URIE01000028.1 GCA_900547805.1 uncultured Collinsella sp. | reverse complement strand
CCGGCGAGATGGTAGATAGCGCAGCGGGTGTGGCAGACTTTGCCGATCTGGCTGATCTCGACCAGAACGTCGTTGCCGATCTTGAGCTGTGTGCCCAGGGGGAGCGAAAGCAGGTTGATACCTTGTGTGGTGAAGTTCTCTCCAAAGTCGCCTTCGTGCACATCGAGTCCGCGATGCTGCGCCGTCTGGATTGATTCCGCGGCCAAAAACGAGACTTGGCGGTGCCAGTGCCCGGCGTGCGCATCGGATGAGAGGCCAAACTGCTCAATGACGGTGTCGTGCCCATCGGAGACGGGTGACTTGCGTGTGCCTTTGTGCGCCGACGTGTTGATCGAGACGATGCGGGCGGGTCCTTCGTAGGCGTTGCTGGCGGTGCGGAGGGGAGCGGCCGTTTGAGAACGTTCTGCTAGCTCGCGTTTTGCAGCATCAAGGATGGGGTTGTCGGTCAGATGTTCTTGGGGCACGCGTGCGCCTTTCGCTTATGAGATTGACAATATGTTGAATCCTACAACAACGGTAGGTTCATTGCCCGTTGTCGTACAGCGGTGAGCGCCGTCTTTGCTCGAGTCAGATTCTCCGATTGCCATAGATACGGTGGAACTTTGGGTGCTGGCGGTTTGGCACGCTAGAATGAGTCGGTTGCACTAAGACCGCCCGTTGTGTGGGCAGTTCACGATAGGAAGTTTCCATGGCATTGCAATTTACAGAGCGCGAGTTCATTCCCGTGCTGCTCGGTGGCGACATCAACGCCTATTCGGTGGCGCGCGCCTTCTACGAGGAGTACCAGGTCAAGAGTCTGGTCTTTGGCAAGTATCAGACGGGTCCCGCGTACCGCAGCCAGATTATCGACTACACGCCCAACGTGGATATCGACACCATGCCCGTGATGCTCAAAACCGTCAACGGCATTGCCCAAGCGCATGCCGACAAGACGATTGTCCTTGTGGGCTGTGGCGACAACTATGTTGCCCTCGTGGCTCAGGCCAAGGATGCTCATGAGCTGGCGGACAACATCGTCGCTCCCTACGCGCCCTACAGCATGCTCGAGCAGTGCCAGAAGAAGGAGATCTTCTACGAGCTGTGCGAGAAGCATGGCGTGCCCTATCCGCACACGTTTACCTTTACCAAGGCGATGCTCAATGCCCAGGGTGAGGCGCCTGCCGAAGTGCTCGACCAGATCGATTTTCCTTACCCGATGATTCTGAAGCCTTCTGACGGCATCATGTGGTGGCAGCACGAGTTCGAGGGCCAGAAAAAGGCCTATGAGATTGCCGACCGTGCCGAGCTGGAACAGGTCATTCGCGACTCGTATGCCAGTGGCTACACCGACGACCTGATCTTACAGGACCGCGTGCCCGGCAACGACGAGTACATGCGCGTGCTCACCAGCTATTCCGACCGCAACGGCAAGGTGCGCATGATGTGCCTGGGTCACGTACTGCTCGAGGAGCATCAGCCCCACGGTGTCGGCAACCATGCCTGTATCATCACCGAGCCCAATGACGAGCTCATGGGCGGCGTGCGCAAGCTGCTCGAGGACCTTCACTTTGTGGGCTATTCCAACTTTGATGTTAAGTACGACGAGCGCGACGGCTCGTTTAAGTTCTTCGATTTCAACACGCGCCAGGGCCGCAGCAACTACTACGTCACTAACAGTGGCTTTAACGTTGCCAAGTATGTGGTGGACGAGTATGTGTTCAACCGCCCGTTTGAGCCGGAGTTTGTGACGGCACAGGACGAGGCCCTGTGGATGGTCGTCCCCATGGGCGTCGTCGACAAGTACGTCAAGGATCCCGAACTGCGCGCTAAGGTGCATCGCCTGGACAAGGAAGGCAAGGGCGCCGACCCTTCGTTTATGAAGGGCGACTTTGTCTTTAACCGCTGGCTGCGCATGTGGCACACCAAGCTGCGCCACTTTAAGCTGTTCAAGACGTATTACAAGTAGATGAGTGCGGCGCCCGTCCGGTTTGCATCGGGCGGGCGCGGGTATGATACGCGCAATTGCGCAAGCGTCACCAAGGAGGCGGCGATGGAAAAGCTGGGAGTTATCGGCGGCATGGGCGCCGAGGCCACGTCGTATTACTACGACCAGGTGGTGCGCCACACGGCTGCTGCCTGCGATCAGGAACATATCGACATGGTGGTGCTCTCCAAGTCGACCATGCCCGACCGCACGTTGGCCATTAAGACCGGCGAGCATGCCAAGCTGCTGGCGACCATGAAAGAGTGCGCCCAGGCACTCGAGTCGCTGGGCTGTGCGCACATTGCCATTCCCTGCAACACGTCACACTACTTCTACGACCAGATCCAGTCGTTTACGAAGGTGCCGATTATCCACATGCCGCGTGAGTCGGTGCGCTATGCTCTGGCCGGTGCGGTGATGGGGGAGTGCGAGTTCGACCCCAACCTGAGTATGCCGGCCGAGCCGGTGCACAAGATTGGCATTATGGGAACCGATGGCACCGTGGGCGCGGGTGTCTACGGACGCGAATGTAAGGCTGCGGGTGTTGAGGTTGTCTATCCCAGCGAGAAACGTCAGAACGATGTGATGTCGCTTATCTACGATGATGTGAAGGCCGGACGTGAGCCCGATATGGATAAGTTCGACCGCGTGATGTGGGAGTTCGCCCGTAGCGGCTGCGACCGCGTCATTCTGGCCTGCACCGAGCTCTCGGTGCTGCAGAAGTACCGAGAGATGCCCGAGATCACCCTCGACGCCATGGATGTCCTGGTGCGCGAATCCATCATCCGCAGCGGCGCCCCCTACCGCCTCTAGCTTCCGACCCGCCAAAAAGGGAGAGGTTAATTTTGGTAGGTTTTATCTGATGAAACAGTAAAGGCCTCGGCTCGTTTGGTGCGAGCCGAGGCCTTTTACGTTGGGCGGTTGCTGTCGGTGGTGAACTAGAACAGGAAGCCGATGGCGATGAGGGCGATGCTGACGATGAGCGCGGCGATGTCCAGGCCCTTGATGGGGTAGCGCTTGTACGAGCTGGCGCGCGTACGCAGATAGAAGCCGCGCTGTTCTGCCGCCAAGGCTGTGGCATCGGTCTTGCCCACGCTCGAGATGAGCAGCGGCACGCACAGTGGCAGCATGAGCTTAAGCTTCTTGATGGGGTTCTTGGTGTCGTACTCGACGCCGCGTGCGGTCTGCGCCTCCATGATGGCGTTCATCTCCTGACCAAACACCGGCACAAAGCGCAGTGCCGTGGTAAAGGTGAAGGCATAGCGATACGGCACGTGCAGCACCTCGACGCAGGCGTTGGCAAGGTCGTTGAGCTTGGTCACCATGAGCATGAGGATGAGCGGTAACGCCACACCCAGCAGGCGCAGGCAGGCCTTCGATCCCGTGATGAGGCCCGTGTCGGTGATAAAGCTCCACACCATGTTGCCATCGCGCATAAAGGCCAGCTGGAGCACCAGCATGATAAGCGCGAGCGGAATCAGCAACTTGAGCAGCGAGAACAGACGGTCGACGACGCCGGCATAGGCACCCAGCGCAAGGGTGAGTGCCAAAAAGCCCAGCAGCGCCACGTAGGTGTCGGACAAGAAGATGCCGACGATGATGGCGGCGGCGAGGCCCAGTTTGACGACGGGGTTCAGGCGATGCAGTAGCGTATCGCCCGGCATGTAGTCGATGACGTTAACCACGGTGGACCATCTCCTTGGTAATTCGAACGACATCGGTGACCTCGCTCACCTGCGCAAAAGCGGGCGAGACGGAAGATGCCAGACGGCGCGAGAGTTCAATAACCTGGGGAGGCTCCACGTAGGCACGCCGCATGAGATCGATGTTCGAGAATAGCTCGTGCGTGCGGCCGCGGTCGAGGATGCGACCGTCGGCCATTACCACAATGCGCTCGGCAAAATCCGAGACGACTTCCATATCGTGGCAGACCATGATAACGGCGCAACCGCGCTCGGCCATGGTGCGCACCGTTTCCATGACGGTCATGCACTCGCGGTAATCAAGGCCGCTCGTGGGCTCGTCGAGTACGACGATCTTGGGCTCAACCACTACGACGGAGGCAAGCGCCACCATTTGTCGCTGGCCACGCGAAAGCGAGAACGGTGCCTCGTCGGCGGGCAGACCAAAGCGGTCGATGACCAGCTGGGCGCGACGCAGAGCCTCGGCGCGGTCCATGCCGCCAAGCTCCAGGCCAAAGGCGACCTCGTCGAGCACGGTGTCCTTGCAGATCTGGCGGTCGGGGTTTTGAAAGAGGGTTGCGACTTCGCGGGCGATACGGCTCGTGGGAACGGCTGCGGTATCCAGTCCCGTGACGCGCACGCTGCCCGAGGCGGGCTTAAGCAGGCCCGTGAGCAGCTTGGTGAGCGTGGTCTTGCCGGCACCGTTCTGGCCGACGATGCCCACGAGCTCGCCGGGATAGAGGGTCAGGTTGAGGTCGTGGACGGCGGCGCCGCCATTGGGATAGGCAAACTCGACATGGTCGAAGGTGAGTACGGGTTCGGCGTCCTTGGCATGAGGACGCAACGACGGTGCATGCGGGGAACCGGCGGGCGCCTGGGCTTCGATGGCCGCGTGTGCGGGGTCGACGATGCCCGAAATCAGGCGCTCGGCCTCATCGACATCCAAGCAAGGGGTGCCGCTTACCAGGCCATCGGCCTCGAGGCTATTGAAGATACGCGTGACGCGAGGGCAGTCGACGCCGATGGCACGGAGCTCGTCTGTATGCGCGAAGACCTCGTGTGGCTCGCCCTGTAGCGCGATTTCGCCACGGTTGAGCACGAGCACGCGGTTGCAGTACTCCGAGAGCAGGGCGACCTTTTGCTCAACGACGACGATGGTGATTCCAAGTGCGCGGTTTGCCTCACGCAGCGTCTCGAAGACCAACGTGGAGCTGGCGGGGTCGAGTGCCGCGGTGGGCTCGTCGAGAACCAAGACGTGCGGGCGCATGGCGAGGATGGCGGCGATGGCTACCTTTTGCTTCTGTCCGCCCGAGAGGGTGGCGATCTCGCGGTCGCGCAGGTCGCTGATGCCGACGGTCTCGAGCGTTTCGCTCACGCGCTGCTCGATCTGGTCGTGGGGAACGCCAAAGTTCTCGAGGCCAAAGAGCATCTCGTCCTCGACGACCGAAGCGACCATCTGCGTGTCGATATCCTGCAGCACGCTGCCGACGATTTGCGACACGTCGGTGAGCGAGGCTTCGCAGGTGTCGTGGCCGTCAACCATGACGGACCCAAAGAACGTGCCGGTGTAGTGGTGGGGCACGGCGCCCGACAGGCAGGCGGCAAGCGTGGACTTGCCGGCGCCCGAGGGCCCGATGATGCCGATGAAATCTCCCTTGTTCACGCTGAGCGAGATGTGGCTGAGCGCCTGCTCGGTCTGCGTGCCATAGGAGAACGAGACATCGTCGACGTTGATGATCGTTTTCATGGATACCTTTCATGGTCATTGGGGACGTTCTTAAATGACGAGTCGTTTAAGAACGTCCCCAAATGCTAGCTGTTTGGGACAGTCTTTGGTGATGGGGCCGCTAACGCGCGGCCCGTCCATCATATCAGGCTATTTGTTGAGCACCTTGCGCAGGGGGAAGAAGAGGGCCTGGACCACGACGGCGTTGAAGACGGCGGTGCCGAGCACGATGGGCACCTTGGCGAGCGCGGTGGGCAGCGCGGCACCCATTATGACGGTGCCCAGGACGGCGAAGAGGGCACCCGAGACCAGGGTGGTGAGCAGGCCGGCGATGAAGGGGTTGACCTTGTTGCCGCCGATGTTGGACTTGACGAGCGCCGCCATCGTCAGCGCGCCAGCAAGCTCGGTTACAAAGTTGAGGCCGGGGATTGACGTGGTGATCTGGATGACGGCGGCTGACAGGATGCCAAAGATGGCTGCCTGGGCAAAGCTCGCCTGCGTGAGTGCGATGGCCAGGGCATAGGCGGCAATGATGAACTGCGGCTTGATGCCCGTCGCGGCAAGCGCGTTGCCCACGGTCATGTTGAGGATAAAGCCGGCGGCAAGGAGGACGGCGAGCAGGACGAGCGAGGTGATATCGAGGATGCCTTTGTCGGAAGCGGCGTTGGCAGAAATGGTACGAGCCTGAGTGTTGGTGGCCATGATGTTCTCCTTAAGGTGGGATTTGAGATAAGAGTGTCCTAGACCCCCACGAAAGGGGTTAAATCGAAAAGGGGATTAATTTTGAATAATGGAGCACGGAGACGGCTTTACGAGGGGCCCAGGTTGGCACGAAAGAGGAGCGAAGCGTACTTGGGTACGCGAGCGACGAATGAACGCCAAGATGGGGTGGCTCGTAAAGCCGAGCGGGTTAGTTGAGCCTAAGGGCCTTCTGGATGGGCAAGTAGAGGGCACCGACCAGAATGGCGTTAAAGACGGCGGTCATGGCGACCACGGGCAGCATAGCGGCAGCGAGCTCGCCCACCACGCCGAGCATAGCCATCTTGATGACCATGAAGATAACGCCCGAGACAAAGGTGGTCACGAAGGTGGCGACAATGGCGACGACAGGCTTAACCTGACCGCCCTTGCCGGCAGCGTTGACGATGGCGGCCATAAGCATGGCGGCGATGCCCTCGGCGGCAAAATCGATGAACGGCGAGGTGGTGGTGATCTGGATCACGGCGGCGGATATAAGGCCGATCACGAGCGCCTGACCGATGTTGGGGCGAACGACCAGGATGGTGAGGCAGAAGGCCGAGATGATGAACTCGGGGCTGATCATGCCGCCCGAGATGCCCGAGATGGCCTTACCGACGGTGAAGTTGAGGATGAAGCCGGCGGCAAGCAGAATAGCGAGCAGGACGAGAGCACGGACGTCGAGTTTGCCGCGGTCGGCGGTCTGGACGGTGCGGGGCTGGGTGGCGGTGGTGTTCTGAGACATGGTGAAAATCCTTTCGGAAGGGGAGTGCAAGAGAAAGTAAGCGGAGGCGCGTGATGCGAATGCGATCGGGCTCGAGATAGAAAAAGGCCCCCGGTCGAAACCGGAGGCCTTCCAATCACCTAGAGCGCAAAAACAGGGGTGAGGGACTCACTGTCGACCGATCGTATTCGCATCACGCCACCACCAGTTGTTGAGAGACTTCATCGTGTTCTTCATGTTGGTGGCTCCTTTCGTGATGCCGTGGCGCGGTCGCACATAGTTGCTGTTGCGCTGCACTATAGCACAGCGAAGTGTGTGCGGGGAAATCTTTTTTGAAAAGATTTCAGCGGTGTTTCCCGCCGGTCAAATGGGTGGGCGGGATGAACCGTGCCATCCCGCCCGCACCAGCGAGGGATTACTCCTTGTTGCGGCGATAGAGGATATAACCGCCTGCGGAGATGACGGCAACGCCAGCGATGGCGAATGCAGCCACCATGCGGCCATCAAAACGATCGCCAGTGGTGGGCAGGCCGCCCTTGGTGTTCGTCTTGTTGGTGGTTACCGTGGTCGTGGTGTTGTCCGACTTGCCGGGCTTCTCAGGCTTGGTGGTGGGCTGTTCGGGCTTAGCGGGCTGCTCGGGGGTGCTGGGCTGCTCGGGCTTGCCGGGCTGCTCAGGGGTGCCAGGCTGGTCCGGGGTGACCGGGTCGGTGGCAAGAGCATCCTTGGCGTAGGTGATGGACTCCTTGAGACCGTTGGTCTCGGTGTTCAGGTCGCTCGGAGTGAAGGGCTGGTCGAAGTTTTCGGCCTTCTGATAGGCGCGCATCTCTTGGAGCAGGGCCTTGCACTTCTTGTAGGTGTTCTCGGTGGCAGCTTTGCCGGCCTTGTTGGCCAGGGCAGTGCGGCCCTCGGTGGTCGTCTCGGCCAGCATGGCGGCGTCAACTTCCTTGTTCTGCTCGATGAGCTCATTCTGCAGGGCATCGAGGTAGGCGCGGACGTTGGTGCCAAGGGTGTCAGGGTTCTCAAAGCAGAGCGAGCTGATGTCCATGAGGACGTAGTTGATGGAGTTCTCGGGCTCCTCGTTGTACACGACGTCCTTCACGCTGCAGTGATCGAAGGGGACGGTCTGATCGCTGAAGTAAGGGCTAACCTCAGTTATCAAAGCGGAGTACAGCGGGATGGCGACAGAGTACGCGGCGCGGGAGAGCATCTCCCACTGGATGGTAGCGACTTCGGGATCATACCCGCGACGAATCTGGAAAAGGTTGATTTCGGTGTTGCGCTCGCTGCCGATGGCGTAGACGCCGTCAATGTTGGCGTTAAGGCCAGGAACCTTTTCGCCGCGGTTGCCAAAGGCACGAATCAGCTCAAAGGTGCTCCAGCCAGACTTGCCAGGCTTGAAGAACAAGGGCTGGATCTCGCTGACCATGGCTCCCTTTTGGCTGGTACCGTCATCGTTCACAACGGTGGTAATCTCGTAATCCGTGCCTTCGGTCAGCGGTCTAGCAAAATAATCGCGGCCTTGCACATAGCGAGTCCACTGGTGAACGCCGGAATCGGCGAGGCTTTCGCCATACGTTTTGGCAACGTCGAACTTGCCGTCGGTGTACTCGGCAAAGCCCTTCTCCACAGGCATGGACTCGATGTCCTTGGAGTGGAGGCAATTCTCGATGTCATTGAGGTTGACATCGTAGTTGAGGCTGCCGATGTTGGGGTTGAGTGAGGCGACATCGTCGGTCAGCTTCATGGCGATCCACTGATGGGCGGAAAGTGTGGCGAACAGCCAGGTCTCGTTGTTGTCGGCGATGATGATCTGGTCGTTGGTGCAGACGCCCTGGTCGTCGATCAGGCTGCCAAGGAGCTCGACGCCCTCGCGTGCCGTGGCGCTCTCGCCCAAGATGATGCTGCCGTAGCTATACTCGCCCAGACCCACTCGCTCATCGATGGGGTCTGCTGCTTCGGCATCCTCGTTATAGGAGGTGCTCAGCGTGGCAGAGCATGACACGCCCTTCTCGTTGATTCCGGCCTCGGAGTAGGCATCGGTACGACCATATCAGTTGGAGGGGTGGTCGCGTACATAGCTGTAGCGATAGGTAGGCTTATTCGAAGTGTATTCAAAAGCAGATTCAATCGAGCTGTACTTAAAGCCAGCTTCGTGGGCAGGCTCGATACCGTAGTGCTTAAGATAGCGCTTGCCAAAGTCCTCGGCACGGCCGTAGTACGTGTTGCCGTCGGCCGTAAGGTTTTTGCCCATGTACATCTGCGTGCAGGCGAGCGCAGACGTCGGCATGGACATGATGGTTGCAGCTCCAAAGGCGAGGCCTATGCCTAGCTTCTTGAGCGCGTTGACGGGGTGAGTTTTCCTCATATTCCCTCCCAGCGTGCGAAAGCCCTCTGTCGCCAGAGAGCTTCAGCCAATAAAGACACCCCATTAGCGTAATGAACTGGAAACAATATTCATCTATGAAAAAAACTTACTCGATAAGCGTGATGAAATATGCGATGAGCGGTTAAATATACTCAGTTTGTAGCTTTACTTTAATAAAGACTCCCTGCAATTACTTCATCTGGATAAAGCGTCTGGAAATACCAAAAATGAAAATCCCCCGCTGTTTGGCAAATGCATAAACAGCGGGGGAGACAATAATTGGATGAATATCATGCCAATGTGGAATTACTTCTTCCGGCGGTGGATCACGTTAATCGCATAGCCGATGAGCATGGCCAGAACGATGACGATAAAGCCGAGCAGGGGATTGTCGTTCATGGGGTCCTCCTATTTTCCGAGCGGGGAGAATTCGTCGACGATGAGGTCGAGGCATTGCGGAAGTGCGCGGGCACCAAAGACGCCCGAGTTGCTGGAGATGATCTCGCCATCGAACTGCATGCCCAGCGACGGCGTGCAGGTGATCTTGGCTTCCTTGGTCTGGATGATCTTAAACTGCGGGCGGCCGAGCACCTTGCCGGCGGGATCGAGTGCGGCAGTGATCACGGTGGGTAGCAGCTGCACGGTGCGCACGGGCTCGATGACTGCGATGTCCACCATGCCGTCGTTCATGCGACAGTCGGGGAACAGGTTGATGTCGTTTTGGATGACCGAGGTGTTGCCGGCCATGCAGCAGATGCCGTCGAGCTCCTCGACAATGCCGTCATGCTCAATCGTAAAGTGCGCCACTGTAGGATTGGGCGTGGCGAGTGCGGACAGGAAGTAGGCGATCTCGCCGATGTCGTTTTTGGTGGGGGCGGCCTTCATCATGATCTCGGCATCGTAGCCCGAGCCGGCGATGATGATGAAGCCGTGGCGCTTCTCGTTGCCGTTCTCGTCGAGCCAAAAGAGCTCGCCCATGTCTACTTTGACCGTGCGGCCGGCGCGACATGCCTTGGCAAGCGCCGCTGCCTCGGGGGCATTGCCGATGTTGTTGAAGAACAGGCAGGCCGTGCCAGAGGGGAAGACGAGTGTGGGGACGCCGCATCCGCGCATCTGGTCGAGCACGTTAGAGACGGTGCCGTCGCCGCCCGAGACCACCACGCGATCGAACTCGCGCACATCTGCCACGGCGTCTTCGGGCTCCATGCCATCGCCGATAAAGCGCATCACGACCTCGTCGCCGCCCTGTGCGAGGGCGTGCGTGAATGCGTAGATTTCATCTGAGCTGGGGCCCGATGCCGGGTTGTGGATGATAAGGCAGCGCATACTTACGTTCCCGTTCTGTGACTAACCGAGTATAGTTGTAAGGCAATGCCGATATCCTACCCGTGTTTTTCGGGCCTAACCTTATTCGATGGGTTGATATGTACATTTCCACACATCAGGCTCTACTCGACTTTTGCCAGCGCGCCCGTGAGTTCGACGCGATTGCCGTCGATACCGAGTTTTTGCGCGAGCGCACGTTCCATCCGCGTCTGTGCCTGGTTCAGATTGCCACCCCTGCCGAGAGTGTAGCGGTCGATCCCCTGGTAATCGACGACCTATCGCCGCTGGCCGAGCTTATGGCCGACGAGAGCGTGACCAAGGTCTTCCACGCCTGCTCGCAGGATATGGAGGTCATGCTCCATACCGTGGGCGTGCTGCCGCGTCCTATTTTTGATACGCAGGTCGCCGCCGCCTTTTTGGGCGAGCGCCAGCAGATTTCCTACGGCGCGCTCGTGCAGACGTTTTGCGGCGTCTCATTGCCCAAGACCGAGTCACTGACCGACTGGTCGCGCCGCCCGCTGACCGACAAACAGATTGAGTACGCAATCGATGACGTCAAGTACCTGATCGTCGCCTATACCGAGATGATGAGCCGCCTGCGCGAACTGGGCCGTGTGGACTGGGTGCTCGACGAGTTGCGCCCGCTGGCTGACGAGTCGCACTATCGCGCCGATCGTCACGAGGCATTCCGTAAGGTCAAGCGCATCAACTCGTGCAGCCGCCATCAGCTGGGTATCGCGCGCGAGCTCGCCGCCTGGCGTGAGGACCGCGCCGAGCGCCGCAACATCCCGCGCAAGTGGGTCATGTCCGACGACACTCTGCTTGCGCTCGTTAAGCGCAACCCTGTGCGCGTTGAGGAGTTCCGTAGCATTCGCGGTACCGATCAGTTGGGGGAGCGCGACGTGGACGGTGCGCTCATGGCTATCAAGCGCGGCGCAAGCTGCCCGCACGATCGCCTGCCGCTTATGGTGCGCGGGCATCGCCAGATCTCTCCGGAGTTGGAGAGCGTGACGGACCTGATGTACGCGCTCATCCGCCTGGTTGCCGAACGCTCGGGCGTGGCGACCTCGGTCATTGCCTCGCGCGATGACCTGGCCGACTATATTGAGCACCCCGAGCAGAACCCCCTGCGCGAAGGCTGGCGCTTTGAGCTCGTTGGCTCGCGCCTGGACGATCTGCTCTCGGGCAATATGGGGTTGACGGTGAAGGACGGCAAAATCGAGCTTTTATAGTTACGCGGTTTGCCAAGCGCTGCAAACGTTTTAGAGCTGCAATGCCAAGACATCGATGGTGTCTCGTTGGCTGGGCGAGTGGGTAAAATGCCTCCAACGTGTAACTCGATTCGGAGGAATTCGCATGCCTTATTACTATGGATACGGCTTTGGCATCGACCCGCTGTACCTGCTGGTTGTTCTTGTCTGCACGGTGATTGGCCTTGCCGCACAGAACTATATCAACTCGACGTACAAAACCTGGTCCAAGGTTCGCTCGGACGGCGATACGGGCGCCACGGTCGCTCGCCGCATGCTCGACGCCAACGGTTGCAGTGCCGTGGGTATCAAGGGTGTCGCCGGTGAGCTCACCGACCATTACAACCCGCAGGACAACAACCTATATCTGTCGGATGCCAACCGTTCGGGCGGGTCGGTCGCAAGCGTTGCCGTCGCCTGTCACGAGGCGGGCCACGCCGCCCAGCGTCAAAGCGGCTACGCCATGATGAAAGTGCGTACCGCCCTGGTTCCGGTTGTCAACTTTACCCAGAACACTTGGACCATCGTGTTGCTCTTGGGCCTGTTTATGAACATTGCCGGGCTCACATCCCTCGCACTGATCTTCTTCTCGTTTAGCGTGTTGTTCCAGCTGGTTACGCTGCCGGTCGAGATCGATGCCAGCCGCCGCGCTGTGGCCTACATTGAGCAGTCGGGTATGAGCTCCAAGCAGGTCAACGGTGCCAAGAAGGTGCTGACGGCAGCTGCGCTTACCTATGTGGCAGCGGCGCTCACCTCGATTATTCAGCTGCTCTACCTTATGGCTCGCTACAACAGAAACTCCAACCGATAACAAATGGGACTGACAGGCGCCGCGGGGATTTGTGTCCCCGCGGCGCTGTACTATGTGTTGGACTTGAATTTGCGCAGGGCCGAAGCCCTTGTGCGCGATAACGAAAGGAGGCTGCGTGGCAGGCTGGAATCTGACCGGCAATACCGTTTCCGCCGAGTTCGACGGATCGGATGAGCAGGAGCGCAAAGAGCTCAGCGTGAGCCAGGCGGTCGAGATCGCCGCTGGCGCGCTCGATGCGATTCCGCAGCTGAGCGTTCTGGGCGAGGTCACGGGCTTCCGTGGCCCCAATGCCCGAAGCGGCCACTGCTACTTCCAGATTAAAGACGACTCGGCCGCCGTCGACTGCATCATCTGGAAGGGCGCCTATCTCAAGCGCACCTTCGATCTGCGTGACGGCATGCAGGTGAGCTTTAAGGGCAGCTTCAACCTCTATAAGGCCACAGGCCGCATGAGCTTTGTCGCTCGCTCGTTTTCGCTGGCGGGGGAGGGTCTGCTGCGTCAACAAGTGGCGCAACTGGCCGAAAAGCTACGCCGCGAGGGCCTGATGGACGAAGCGCGCAAGCGCCGCATCCCGGTGTTCTGCTCCCGCGTGGCGGTCGTCACCTCGCTTTCGGGTGCCGTAATCGACGACGTCAAGCGCACATTGCGTCGTCGCAACCCGCTCGTCGAGCTCGTCTGCGTGGGCGCCAAGGTTCAAGGCGAGGGTGCGCCGGCCGAGCTTATTGAGGGCCTGCGCCGCGCCGCTGCCATCACGCCGGCGCCCGATTGCATTCTGCTGCGTGGCGGCGGGTCCTTCGAGGATCTTATGACCTTTAACGACGAAGAGCTTGCTCGCGCGGTGGCGGCCTGTCCCGTGCCTGTGGTGACGGGTATTGGCCATGAGCCCGATACCTCGATCTGCGACATGGTGAGTGACCGTCGCGCTTCCACGCCCACGGCGGCGGCAGAATCGGTGGCGCCGGCTATGACGGAATTGGCCGATGTGCTCGAGACGCGCCATCAGCGCCTGGGCGCAGCGATGGCTTCGATGATCGGGTCGGATCAGATTGATCTGGAGATGCTCGACCAGCGCGGTCGGCGTGCCTGGGGTACTTATACGGCGCGCTTGGGCGATGCGCTCGATGCGGCCGCGTGCCGCCCGTGCCTCAACGACCCAACGTTTATGGTTGAGCGTCGCGAGTCGGAGCTCGCCTTGACGGCCGATCGCCTGTCCGGCGCCATTACGCACTCGGTCGGGGCCTTCCGCTCCAGTTTTGAACGCCTGCCCGAGCGCCTGGTCGCAAGCACCTCGGGGCTCGACGGCAAGCGCCATGCGCTCACGCTCGCGAGCTCCCGCCTGGAGCATCAGGGGCGCACGATGCTAAGCAAGCCCGCGTCCGACTTGGGTCGCGCAGCGGCATCGCTCGATGCGCTGTCACCGCTTAAGGTGCTTGCCCGCGGCTATTCCATCGCGTACAGCGATGGCGGTGTGGCTACGAGCGCCAAGACCTTTAAACCCGGCGACGCCATCCGCGTGCGTATGACAGACGGCAACGTGGCGGCAACCGTCGATGCGGTTGAGTAGACCGCGTTTCACAGTGATAGACCTTTAGGAAAGGAAACAGATATGGCAGAGAAGACCCCGGTCGAGCAGCTTACGTACAAGCAGGCCTCGCAGGAGCTGGAGCTCATTATCCGCAGCTTGGAGTCGGGCGACATGGAGCTCGAGGAGTCGCTCGAGAGCTACACCCGCGGCGTCGAGCTTCTCAAGAGTCTGCGTACCCGCCTGGCCGATGCCGAGCAGAAGGTCTCGGTGCTCCTGAAGGACGTCGACGGCAACGACGTGCTCGCCGACGGCGAAGCCGCCAACACCGACGACAACCTCTCGTTCTAACCATCCCGACCAAATATAATTACCTTGGTCTGTGAGAAAGGAACCAACTATGTGCGATTGCATCTTCTGCAAAATCGCCAACCACGAGATCCCCTCGACCGTTGTCTATGAGGACGACCAGGTCATCGCGTTCGATGACCTCAATCCCCAGGCACCGGTTCATACGCTCGTGATCCCCAAGAAGCACTACAGCGACATCGCTGATAACGTGCCTGCCGAGACCATGGGCGCCATGGCCCATGCCATCCAGGAGGTTGCTAAGGCCAAGGGCCTGGAGGACGGTTTCCGCGTCATCTCCAACAAGGGCGTCAACGCCGGCCAGACCGTCATGCACTTCCACATGCACGTCCTCGGCGGCAAGAACCTGGGCGAGAACCTCATCTGAGAGCGCGCAGCCCGTCGCCTTGGCTGCCTTTGGAGTAATCTATGCAGCTTTCTCAACTCGAATACCTTCAAGCAGTAGCGAGCTATGGCGGCGTGCGCAAGGCTGCTCGCGCCGTCCATGTGAGTCCACAGGCCGTTTCGTCGGCAATTAAGAAGTTGGAATCTGAGTATCAGATTGTTTTGCTCAACCGATCGGCGGGGGAGGCCGCTTTGTCTCCTGCGGGCCGGGAGTTTGCACGTCGTGCACGCATGGTCTTGGCACAAGTCGATGATCTCAAAAAGTACGCTCAATCGATGGGCGACGGCGTTTCGCCCGACGGCCATTTTCGTCTTTACGCCCCCTGCCTTCACGGACGGGGGCTCCTTTTTTCCGAAAACTGGTACGACTCGTTTGAAAGCTTGCACCCTCAGATTCACCTCGATGTGTGGCATCAGCCAACGGCTACATGCTTTGAGTCACTCATGCTTGGAATTTCGGATGCAGCCATCTCATTTGAGGAACCACGGGGCAGCGCCCTTTCTTCGAAGTACTTGGGCGAAAAGGAGCTCAAGGTTCTTTCGTGCCCGGCGGGTCATCAATCTGTGGAAGCTATGACCATTCGTGAGCTACTGGGCGGCAGGCTCGCCGTTCCAATTAATTTGTCACCCTGTCTCAATGCAATCAACCGATGTCCCGAAGCCCAGCTCGTTAATTTTCGTTTCCGTGATGTCGAATACGGAAGCAGGGCTCAGATTGAGTTTCTTCAAGCTGGGGGATTGATATTGAGTTTTTCTGGCTCTTCTCTCGCATCGGATGGATCAGAAGTGAGCGAGTGCTCCATTGAAGGATCGCGTGACGTAACCTTGCCTATCTACTTTTGCTATCGGCAAAATGCGTGGACTGATCGACACCAGACGGTTTTCCTTCATCTATTGCGCCATCTCGCTTCGTGAGACTATTTGACATCGCGTCGTCAAGTGAATATTGACGCTTCGTAACGCATGGTTGACGGCTTTGCTCTCATACTTTTTCAAGATTTCGGTTTGGATTATCGACTCTTGGAGGGCGAAGCATGAAAAAACGTATTGTTTTGCTCTATATGACGTTCGTTTTCCTGTCGGACTTCAGCACCATCTTGTATTTTCTGACGGTTTACCTTGAGTTTGTTGGTTTCTCGATGCTGGCGATTTCCAGCATGATGATTACATACCAAGTGAGCAAGTTCATTCTTGAGGTTCCTACTGGTTATATTGCTGACAGGTTTGGACGAAAGGCAAGCGGCCTTGTTGGCGTCGCGGGGATGCTCGGATACTACGTCGCTCTGCTCCTTGTCCGATCTCCTTTGCTTTTAATGGGTGCGTTTGCTCTTAAAGGCTTTGCCGTTGCATGCGTGAGCGGGTCCATCGAAGCGATTTTTATTGACAGCGTCTCTCGGGACCATCTCGTGAGGCTAAATGTAGTTGAACGTTTTGTCTTCTATGCGTCATACGCCCTTTCCGCTTGTGTGGGCGGTTTCATCTCGTCTGCCGGTGCGTATCTCATCGGTCTTTCGATCGATATCGCTGCAATGCTTTTGACGTTGGTTGTCGTCGCCTGTATTCCTGATGGACGAAGAGGGGGCACCACCGTGACGCCCGAGCGTGGAATTAGCCCGAAGATGATTAGGACTACAATTGCGGGTAACGGCATTCTTTGCTCAGCGTTCATCATGGACTGTTCTCAGGCATTTGCTTTCGTTGCTCTGGAAGATTTTTTCTCGCTGTTGCTTGCGGGTCGCGGAATGAATGCCGTCGCTTCTGGCGTGACCATTGCGGCCCAGCTCCTTGTCTCCGCCTCCATAGGGTTTATTGTGCCCAGTGTGATTGCTCATGTCGACAAGGGCCGTTTTGCGCGCATTTGCGGCATAGTTCGCTTGGTATTAACTGCTTTGTTTTTGATTCCCTTTACTCCGACTTTTTTGCTGCCCGTGTTTTATGTGCTGCAGACGGTCGCTTACTCGTTATTTGCTCCGATCAAATACTCGGTTTTCCAAAATAATGCCGATTCTTCGATGCGGTGCTCACTCATTTCGGTTCAAAGCCAAATGGTGGCGGTGGGCGCTGTTCTTTTCTATCTGTTCAACGCCGTGTTGAGTAGCATTACGGGTATTCGAGTTGTATTGCTTGTTGCACTCGGGATTTCTTCTCTGGCGTATATTCCCGCGCTATTTCGTCTTACAAGTCAAAGACCATGAGCACTCATGCATCGATAACTTATATATCAACGCAATAAACCCGAGCGCGAGGGCGTTTGGGTTTATTATTGAAGCGTATGTAACCTGGCGGCGCCACACCGCCTGTTAGTAGGGAGACACATGAACGTTCTGGTCGTCAACGCAGGATCTTCGACCCTTAAGTATCAGGTCATCGACACCAAGTCCCACAAGGTGTCCGCGAAGGGCGCCTGCGAGCGCGTCTGCTTTACCGGCGGTACCTTCACCCACGCTGCCAACGGCTCCAAGAAAGTGACCGAGAACATCGAGTTCCCCGACCACAAGGTCGCCATCGAGGCTGTCCTGAAGGACCTCGAGGCCAACGGCGTCAAGATCGAGGGTATCGGCCACCGCATCGTTCAGGGCGGTTGGTACTTTGGCGATTCCTCCCTCGTCGACGAGGACGTCCTCGCCAAGATCCGCGAGGTCGCCCCGCTGGCGCCGCTGCACAACAACCCCGAGGCCAACGTTATCGAGTACTGCCTCGAGCAGTATCCCGACCTGCCCAACGTTACGGTCTACGACACCGCTTTCCACTTCAACATGCCCGAGGTCGCCAAGACCTACGCCCTGCCCAAGGACGTCTGCGACAAGCTGCACATCCGTAAGTACGGCGCTCATGGCACCAGCTATCGCTACATCTCCAAGAAGGTCGCCGAGATGACCAACGGCGAGGCCCGCAAGGTCGTCGTGTGCCACATCGGTTCCGGTGCCTCCCTATGCGCCATCGAGGACGGCAAGTGCATGGACACCACCATGGGCCTTACCCCGCTCGACGGCGTCATGATGGGCACCCGTTGCGGTTCCATCGACCCGGCTACCGTGTGCTATCTGCAGCGCGAGGGTGGTTACACCTTCGACGAGGTCGACGAGATGATGAACAAGAAGTCCGGCCTCATGGCCGTGACCGGCGGCAAGACCAACGACTGCCGCAACGTCGAGGAGCTCGCCGCTGCCGGCGATCCCGAGGCTCAGCTCGCCTTCGACATGTTCGTCTACAAGATTGCCGCCAAGGCCGCCGAGATGGCAACCTCCATGTGCGGCATGGACACGCTTGTCTTTACCGCTGGCATCGGCGAGCACGCTCCGGCTGTCCGCGCTGGCGTGGCCGACCGTCTGGCCTTTATGGGCGTCAAGATGGACCATGCCCGCAACGCTCTGCGTGGCGATGGCGCCTGGTGCCTGTCCGCCAAGGATTCCAAGGTCAAGATCTTCGTCATCCCCACGGACGAGGAGTTCATGATCGCTTCCGACGTCGAGCGCATCGTCAACGGCAAGTAATTGATGCAAGGGGAGGGGACTGGATGGCCTTGTGCCGTTCGGCCCCCTTTTACGCTCTTTGGGCGAAGAGTTTGATAGATATTTATCGAATTCTGATAACTTCTTATTAAGGATACGGCCGCCTTATGGGTTTGCCGACCGTACTGTAATCACGAAGGAGTCTCATGAACGTACTTGTTGTCAACGCCGGTAGCTCAAGCCTTAAATATCAGCTTTTGGATACCGATACCCGCGAGGTTTTCGCCAAGGGCAACTGCGAACGTATCGGTTCGGACATGGGCATCTTTGGCCACTCCGAGAACGGTGGCGCCAAGCAGACCGAGGAGGTCCCTTTCCCCGATCATCGCTCTGCTATCG
>URIE01000027.1 GCA_900547805.1 uncultured Collinsella sp. | reverse complement strand
TGCGACACAGCTTGTGTGTCCATCCTCGCAGTATCCGGTTCTCAAGGTGCACGCCTGGCGGCTGATCCGGTCCGACCGGGCCGCGCGGCAAGGAGATATATTGCCAGACCGGAGGGGCCCCGGGGGCGGGAATCTGGGCGTACACATTTCCTACACATCTTTGAATCCGACTAACGTTTGCCAGCCGTTACCTACCGCTCGCCGAGCATCTCTTTATATAAGGCAGTCTCATGGTTAAAGCGGATACGTCCCCCTAGCTAAAGCACAGCCAGCATCGAGCAACTCATCACGTTCTTCCACCGAGAACCCCTCGGCGTAGACGCGCACCACTGGTTCGGTCCCGCTAGGACGGACCAGCAGCCACGTGTCATCCTCGAATGCTAAACGCAAGCCATCCATATGACTAACGTTTTGCGGCACCTTGCCACAAATCGACTTGGGGTTTACGCCCGGCAGCAGGGTTCGCAACGTTTCGGCATCTTCGGCCTCAAGGCGCAAATCGCGTCGACCGTAACTCGTCTTACCAAAACTGTCCTCGAGTTGGTCGACCAGAACGCCCAAAGGCGCGTCCGTCTTTGCCATAAGCTCACACAGAATTAGACAGGCGAGGATTCCATCGCGCTCGGGCATATGCGCGGCGATGCCGATACCACCGGCTTCTTCGCCGCCTATGAGGACGCCGCCCTTCTTCATCTCCGCCGCTATATATTTGAAACCGACTGGTTTGACGGTCACGCGGCAGCCAAGCGCCTCGGCAATGCGACGCACGAGCGTCGAGCATGAAAGATTGACGACGACGCGTCCCTCCAAATTACGAAATTGAACCAAGTCGCCCAAAACGAGCGCCATGATCTGATGCGGATGTATATATCTGCCGCGCTCGTCAACCGCGCCGATACGGTCGGCGTCGCCGTCGGTCACCAGGCCAGCGCAAGCTCCGTCCTCGATAACCGTGCGCTCGCAAGCGTCCACCCAAGGCTCAACGGGGTCGGGGCAGATATCTTCTTGGTCAGACGCCTGCCCGGCGTGAATCTCGTGCACCTCAACGCCAAGCTCGCGCAGCAAGTCGGCTAGATAACCCTGGGCTGCGCCGCCCATGGGATCGACAACCACGCGCAGGTGCGCGTCGCGGATGGCTTCGGCATCGACAAACGATGCCACCGCCTGCATATAGTCAGGAATGATATCCGCGGTGCGATATTGCCCCTCGATCCCCATTGGCTCGGGAGCCATGGTCTCTTCGAGCTCTTCGATGACATCCTGGTTGGCGGTCGAGCCGTCACCCATGCGAATCTTGAGGCACAGATAACCCTGCGGATGATGGGACCCCGTCACCATGAGCGCGCCGCACGCCTCACCGTCATAAGCCGCCGCCCACGTAAGGGCAGGGGTCGGAACAGGTCGCGAAGCGAGCACGGCGTCTAGCCCGTGCGCTGCTAGCACACCCGCCGCAAGCTCAGCGAACTCGCGCGCCAGGGGCCGAGTGTCGAACCCTATATATACCGTTTTGCCCGGATTGGTCTTTTGCCACAACTCGCCGACGGCATCGGCGATACGGGCAACGTTATCGGCAGTGAAGTCCTCATCGACGCGAGCGCGCCAACCGTCAGTTCCAAAATGAATTATCGCGCACACGCGCAGACACCTCACAGTGTTTGGATCATGGTACGCATGAGGTATACCCGCGATACACGCTCGGCAACCTGCCGGCACCAGCATTCACCATTTGGGCAAATGCTGCCGAGGACATGCAGGCAATAAAAAAACCGCCCCGTATGGAGCGGTTTTGCCCTTTATATATCGAGCGCCTCGGCCATCGCTGCCGTAGTGATTGCCGTGGTTCCACAGCAACTGCCCACCATTGCGGCACCGGCATGTCTCCATTCGATGCATGCGCGCGCGAAAGCTTCGGGGTTCTCGTGCCATACGGGGCCATCCTGAGTCTGGACCGGATCGCCCACGTTGGGACGCACCGTGACGGGAGTAGTCGCCGATGCAACCATCCTGGGCACCGCCGCGTTCGCGGCCGCAAGCGAACAGCAATTAACACCAACCGAGTTTGCGCCGTGTTTTTCGGCGTACAAAACGGCTGCCTCGATGTTGAGGCCATCGCCCAACAGGTCGCCTTTATCGTCAACGACAAAACTCACCAGGACAGGCATGCCGTCGGCGGCATCTCGAGCGCCGGCAAGCATGGGCTGCAAATTACGGATAGACGTCACCGTCTCGATCAGCAGACCGTCAACACCAGCATTGAGCAAGGCGTGCGCCTGTTCGCGCGCAATGCCTC
Source organism: uncultured Collinsella sp. (assembly GCA_900547805.1). GTDB lineage: Bacteria > Actinomycetota > Coriobacteriia > Coriobacteriales > Coriobacteriaceae > Collinsella. The sequence continues at coordinate 16,777 of URIE01000027.1, read as the reverse complement.
GGATTTCACGATACTCGGCAGAATCCTCGGCAAACCACTCAATACCGATCGGGCCCATCGAGCCCAGCAGCAGCTGAGGGTGCGCCTGGCGGGCATCGTCGACGGCCCCGCGATTGACCTCCGCCACGGACGGCGAAATCTGGTCGTGCTTGAGGGCATAGCTCGATGCCTGAAAGGTGTTGGTAATGAGCACCTGCGCACCGGCGGCGACATACAAGCGATGGATACGAGAAACGGTCTGCGGCTCCGCCAGATTCCAAAACGCCGGTGGAATGTCAGCGGCGTCGTACTCACTCAACAGAACACTGCCCATGGGGCCCTGCGCCAACAAGGTCTCGCTCGACAAGCGGCGCGTAAGTTCCTCGGCACCAAAGCGGTTGTAATAACTCGTATCCATATATATCCCGCTATTCCTCGACGCTGATTCCCTGTTTTTCGAGATAGGCGAGCCAGCGGCTCATCGTGTCCTCGGATAGCGCATGCTCCATCATGCAGGCCTCGGAATCGGCTCGCTCAAATTCGACACCGAGCTCCTGAACCAAAAACGTACGGATGAGGCGATGACGGTACCAGATAGCCGTGCCAACCTCGCGGCCGCGATCGGTCAGGATTACCTTGCCGTAGTGCGATTGCTCGACAAGCTCGGATGCCTTGAGCGCCGAAACCGCTTTATTGACCGATGCCTTGGAGACGCCAAGGCGCTGCGCGATGTCGACCGATCGCACGCCGTTGGTTTCCCCCTCTTCGCTTTCAATGCGAACCATGCACTCCAAGTAGTCTTCGTTCGCCACCGTCAGATGTAGTTCGCGCGAGCTATTTGTCGTATCCATGATCTTCCGTCCCTTCTGCATTCAATGGCTGATTCTACCCCATCCAAGCGTCGCGGTATGCCGTGGCATACCGTGCTAGAGTTCTTGTTGCACACGACGACCAAGATTGGAGCGGTCTTTATGGAAAACACCACCACGAACCCCGATGTCCTCGAGCGCTTTTTGCGCTACGTCCAGATCAACACGCAGTCCGAGGATGCAAACTGCGACCAGGTACCCTCGAGCGCCGTTCAGTTTGACCTTGCCAACGTGCTGGCTGAAGAGCTGCGCGAGCTTGGGGCAGAAGATGCCCACGTGACCGAGCATGCCTATGTCTGCGCGCATATCCCCGCAAGTGCGGGCGCTGAGGACAAGCCCGCCCTGGGCCTGATCGCCCATCTCGACACCACCGAAGTTGCACCGGGCGCCGGCGTGAAGCCGCACATCGTACACTACGAAGGCGGCGACCTGGTCTGCGGCACGGTTGACGGTAAGCCCGTTGCCATGAGTACCGCCAAGCTTCCCGCCCTGAACGACCTCGCGGGTGAGGACCTGGTCTGCAGCGATGGCACCACGCTGCTGGGCGCGGACGACAAGGCAGGCGTCGCCGAGATCATGTCGCTTGTCGCGCGTATCGCTCAGGACCCTTCTCTGCCCCATCCCGCACTCGGCATTTGCTTCTGCCCTGACGAGGAGATCGGCCACGGAGCCGAGCTGTTGGATATCGATACCTTTGGCTGCAAGTATGCCTACACGGTCGACGGCGGCCCCATCGGCGAGCTGGAGTGGGAGTGCTTTAACGCCGCCGAGGCGACCGTCCGCTTTGAGGGACAGTCCATCCACCCGGGCGACGCCAAGGGCCGTATGGTCAACGCAGGCAATCTGTTCTGCGACTTCAACGCGTTGCTCCCCTACGTGCAGCGCCCGGAGTATACGGAAGGCTACGAGGGCTTTTATCACCTTGAGGGCGTATCTGCAACCGTCGATCACGCCACGGCGCGCTACATCGTCCGCGACCATGACGCCGCCAAGTTCCAGCAGAAACTCAACCTTATTGATGCCGCCGCCTCGATGCTCAACCAGCGTCTGGGTGAGGAGCGCGTGACAGTCGAGATTAAGCAGCAGTATCGAAATATGGCCGAGATCGTTCGTGACTATCCCGAGCTTATTGATGTTGCCAAGGAAGCCTACCTTGCCTGCGGCGTTGAGCCCCAAGTGCTGCCGATTCGCGGCGGCACCGACGGCGCGCAGCTGTCGTTCCGCGGTCTGCCCTGCCCCAACCTTTCCACCGGCGGCTATTGCTACCACGGCGTCAACGAGTTCGTCCCGGTCAGTTCGCTCGTCAAGATGACCGACGTGCTCCAGGAGCTCGTCTCCCGCTTTGCATAAGGAACTCGAACAATCTAGGTAAGCAAAACCGCCCCGTCCTCAAAACCGAGAACGGGGCGGTTTTTGGTGCAAGAGGAGTAGTCAGCACCACATGTTGAGCCAACGTCAGCGAGCGACGTCCAAGGCGAACAAGTTGGCATGAAAAAGGCAGGGCATTGACCTTCTGGTCATGCCCTGCCTTTTGAATGACAAATTGTCGCCTTGGGCGGCGCGCAGCGTCGAGCCGTTACGGCGTTTGGTAAAACGCCGTAACTTAGTAGTTGGCTTCGTAGCCGTTGCCGTCGCCGGTGGGCTCTTCGTAGTAGTCCGAATCGCTCGAATCGCTTGAGTCATCGGAATCGTCAGAGCTGACCGATGAGGTTGCGGTACCGTTTGCGTAATCGTCAGACGTGTTGTTGTTCAGGTCGCCGATCGTAGAGCTGGAACCGTCGGAAAGACCCATGGTGTTGGGACCCTTGGGATCCTTGCCAGCATCGACGCGCTCCATCATTTCCTTGAGCTCGTCCTCGTAGACAAAGACGTAGCTCACACCGTCGATCATGGTGCTGTCGTCGGCGTACGAGGGCAGGTTGGCCGAGTAGATACCGTCGACATCCATACCGCGCATGGCGTTGACCGTAGCCACGATATCCTGAACGCTCATATCGGTTACGAGCATATCGGACAGCGAATTAACCAGGCCAAAGATCTTCGTGGCATCGAAGTTATTGAGAATCTGGTTGGCAAGGGCGCCAAGCACCTGACGCTGGTGGCGCATGCGCGTGTAATCGCCGTCGGCATAGGTGTAGCGGCAGCGGGCATAGGTAAGGGCGGTGGCACCGTCCATATGCTGCTGGCCAGCGGTAATCTTAATATCCAGGTGCTCGGGGTCGTCAACATCATCGGTTGCGTTAATGTCGATACCGCCAACCGAATCAATCAGCGCCTGCATACCGTCGAAGCTGACCTCGGCATAGTGGGAAATCTGAACACCGCACAGCTCGTTGACCGCCTCGACCATGGCCTCGGCGCCGCCAACGGTATGGCAGGCGTTGATCTTCATGGTCTCGCCCTTGTACTCGACCTTGGTGTCGCGCGGAACGGAAATGAGCGTCGCCTGCTTTTGCGTGGGGTCGATGCGTGCCAGGATAATCGAGTCGGCACGATACGTATCCTCGCCCGGACGGCCGTCGGTGCCAAGAAGCAGCACGTAGAACGGATCCTTTGCCTCATCGGTGTCAACCAGAACCCGACGCAGATTGTCAGTAATGACATTAGAATCGCCGAGCTTGCCCATAATGGTGGCAAACCACAGGCCGGCAGCGGTAGTGGCACTCAGCAGCACGCCAAGCACGACAATGAGCGCGACGTGACGAATCGTGTGGCTACGGCGGCGTTGACGAGCGCGCTCGGAATAGCGAGCCACGTTATCGCGACTGTAGATCTTGGCCTGCGCACCAGTTGAGGGTCTTCGGGTGGTGGTATCCGCGAGGGGCTTTTTATTAAACATAGGCAACCTGTATTAGTAGATGACGGGATCGGGGACGGTAGCATGCTCGACATGCGCGCCAAGCGCCTGCAGCTTTTCGACAAACTGCTCGTAGCCGCGCTTGATGTGATGGATAGCCGAAACCTCGGTCGTCCCGTCGGCGATCAAGCCCGCTACGACGAGGGCCGCTCCGCCACGCAGATCGGGCGAGGTAACCTGTGCACCCGAGAAGCCCTTGACGCCATGAATCATGGCATGATGGCTCTCGATACGAATGTCGGCACCCATGCGCACCAGCTCAGAGGCAAACATAAAGCGATTCTCGAAGATGTTCTCGGTAATAACGGAACTGCCGTCGGCAAGGGCGGAGAGCACCATAATCTGCGCCTGCATGTCGGTCGGGAAACCGGGGAACGGAAGCGTCTGGATGTCGACCGGCTTGATACGCTCGGCACGGTTCACATGGACGCCATCCTCGACGCGCTCGCAGTCGATACCCATGAGCTCCATCTTCTTGAGCACCATGCCCAAGTGAATGGGGCAAAAGCCCGTGACATCGACACCGCGATCGTCGGCCATCAACGCACCGGCAACGATAAAGGTACCGGCCTCGATGCGGTCGCCCACCACGCGATGGATAACGGGATGGAGCTCTTCCACGCCTTCGATAGTCACGACGGGCGTACCGGCGCCAACAATCTTGGCGCCCATCTCGTTGAGCATGTTGGCGAGATCGACGATCTCGGGCTCGCGGGCGGCATTGTCGATAACCGTGGTACCCTTCGCGCGCACGGATGCCATAATGAGGTTCTCGGTCGCACCGACACTGGCGAACTCGAGCGTGACGGTGGTACCGCGCAGACCTTGGGGCGCATTAGCGTTGATGTAACCGTGGGCGGTATCGAACTCAACGCCCAGGGCCTCAAGACCAAGAATGTGCATATCGATCTTACGAGCACCCAGGTTGCAGCCGCCCGGCATGGCAATCTTGGCGCGATGGAAGCGGCCCAGCAGGGGTCCCATGACGGCGGTGGAAGCGCGCATCTTGGCAACGAGCTCGTAGGGGGCCTCCCATGAATCGACCTGAGAGGTATCAATCTCGAGCGTGTGCTCGTCGAGAACATCGATCGTAGCGCCCATGCCCTTGAGCACCTTGCCCATCACGTGGACATCGGAAATATCGGGCACGTTCTGCAGCGTCGTCTTGCCCGGCGCCAGAAGCGTTGCCGCCATAAGTTTGAGCGCGGAGTTCTTGGCGCCCGAGACGGGCACGGAGCCTCCGATGGCGTGGCCACCCTCAACGCGGATAATATCCAAGGTCTACCCTTTCAAAAAGCATGCCCGGGGTGGCTGGGCCATCCCGGGCATGATGTGTTCGCAAATGGTCGAACGCTAAATCGTTTGACTATTGGGCAAGCTTGAGCTTACACCATGCGATTTCATTATAGAGGTAGGCGCGGCGTGCATCATCCTCCGACAAATTACCCAGCTTCTCTTCAAAACCTTGAATATCAGCTTTAAGCTTGTCGGCATCGACGGTCGCCAAATCGCAAGCGCGCTCGGCGAGAACGGTCACGACATCGTCCGCAACCTGGGCATAGCCGCCGGCCACGGCAAACGTGTGGTCGACAGTGCCCATGGCCTTATCGGAAACGCGAACGTAACCGCGGTCGATCGTGCAGATCTCGCTGGAGTGAGCAGGCAGGACGCCAAACTCGCCATCCGTGGACGGAATCGACACAAACGCAGCGTCGCCCTCATAGGCGCAGCTCACGGGGCACACGATGCGGATACGCATAACCTACTTCTCCCCCATCTTGCGGGCGCGCTCGCGCACGTCCTCAATCGTGGAAGCATAGCGGAAAGCCTGCTCGGGCAGGTCATCGGCCTTGCCGTCGACAATCTCGGCGAAAGAGCGGACGGTATCCTCGACGCGGACGTAGACACCGGGGTTGCCGGTGAACTTCTCGGCGACGTGGAAGGACTGCGAGAGGAACTGCTGAATCTTACGGGCACGGTTGACCGTAAGGCGCTGCTCCTCGGACAGCTCGTCCATACCCAGAATGGCGATGATGTCCTGAAGGTCGGAGTACTCCTGCAGGAGCTCCTGGACCTTGACGGCGACACGGTAGTGCTCCTCGCCGACGATCGAGGGATCGAGAGCGTCGGAGGAAGACGCGAGCGGGTCGATGGCCGGGAACAGGCCGAGCGACGAAATGCTACGCGAAAGAACCGTGGTGGCGTCGAGGTGCGTAAACGTCGTGGCAGGCGCCGGGTCGGTCAGGTCGTCTGCGGGGACGTAGACAGCCTGGACGGAGGTAATGGAGCCCGTCTTGGTCGAGGTAATGCGCTCCTGGAGGTCGCCCATCTCGGTTGCCAGCGTGGGCTGGTAACCAACGGCGGACGGCATACGGCCCAGCAGTGCGGAAACCTCGGAACCTGCCTGGGAGAAGCGGAAGATGTTGTCGATGAACAGCAGAACGTCCTGGCCGCGATCGCGGAAGTACTCAGCGGTGGTAAGGCCGGCCAGACCGATGCGCAGACGCGCTCCGGGCGGCTCGTTCATCTGACCATAGACCAAGCAGGTCTTGTCGATAACGCCAGACTCGCTCATCTCGAGGAACAGGTCGGTGCCCTCGCGGGTACGCTCGCCGACGCCGGTGAACACCGAGGTGCCGCCGTGCTCCTGGGCGAGGTTGTTGATGAGCTCCTGAATCAGAACGGTCTTGCCGACGCCGGCGCCGCCGAACAGGCCGGTCTTGCCGCCACGGATGTAGGGCTCGAGCAGGTCGACGGCCTTGATGCCGGTCTCGAAGATCTCGGTCTTGGTGGTGAGCTCGTCGAAACGGGGCGCTGCATGGTGGATGGGGTAGAACTCCTCCACCTCGGGCATGGGCTTGCCGTCGACGGGCTTGCCCATGACGTTCCAAATTCGGCCAAGCGTCTTGGGGCCAACGGGCATCTTCATGGGCTCACCGGTATCGGTGGCGATGAGGCCGCGCTGCAGGCCGTCGGTCGAGGACATGGCGACCGTGCGGACGACGCCGCCCGGAAGCTGGCTCTCGACCTCGAGGATCGTGCTCAGATGACCGATCGGGGTCTCGGCCTCGACCGTGAGCGCGTTGTAGATCGGGGGCACCGCGCCGTCAAACTTGACGTCGACGACAGGGCCGATGATTCGTACGATGCGACCATCACCGGCAGTCGTCTTCTTGGTGGCTTCCTCGACCGCAAGCTTTACGGTGTTATTAGCCATTACTGTTCCTCCAATGCTGAGGCTCCGCCGACGATCTCGTTAATCTCGGTCGTGATCGAAGCCTGGCGCACGCGACTATACGTGCGGGTAAGGGTCGAGATGATCGCGGTGGCGTTTTCCGTCGCGGAGTGCATGGCCTTGCGGCGTGCACCCTGCTCGGCAGCCGCCGAATCGATCAGGGCCTGGTAGATGACCGTCAGGATATAAGACGGCACAAGCTTGCCGAGAACATGCTCGGGAGAGGGCACGAACTCGAACGTGGACGAGATGCGCTTAGGGGCGTCGGTCTCGTTCTTACGCGGACCGTGGGCCATAGCGATCATCTCGGGGTCGAGCGGCAACAGATGCTCGACGCGAAGCTCCTGATCCACGCGGTTCTTGGCGTGGTGGTAGACAAGCTCGACACGGTCAAGCTCACCGGCACGATACGCATCGCAGATATGAGAGGAGATCATGCGGGCCTGATTGAAATCGGGCTCAGAGGAGTTGCCCTCAAAGTGCATGACAACGTTTGCGCGGTCACGGAAATACGTGGCCGGCTTACGCCCGCACGCGATGATCTCGCACTCGATGCCGTCGTTCGCCCAAGAAGCGGCGAGCTTTTCGGCCGTGCGCTCCACCGTCGTATTGAAACCGCCGGCAAGGCCGCGGTCCGAGGCAATAACGACAATCAGGCCATGCTTGACGCTCTCATGCTTCTGCAGCATGGGATCGGTGCCCGAACAGGAGGCGTCGCCGGCGACCGTCAACATGACGTCGGTCAGCGCCTCCTTATAGGGCTCGGCCTGCTTGGAGCGATCGAGGGCACGACGGATCTTGGCCGTAGAGACCATCTCCATCGTGCGCGTGATCTGCTTGGTCGTGGTAACCGAGGAGATTCGCTTCTTAATGTCGCGAAGGTTGGCCATGGGGCTTAGTTCTCCTCTGATCCAGAAACATCCGAATGGTGCTTGGCCATGAACTGCTGCTTGAAGTCGCCGATGACGCGCAAGAGCTCAGCCTTGGTGTCATCATCGATCTTCTTGGCGCGAACCTTGTCGAGCAGCGAGCCAAAGCCATTGTCCATGTACTCGATGAGCTCGGCACGGAAAGGCAGCACGTCGGCGATCTCCAGGTCATCCAGGAAGCCCTCGTTGCCAGCGAACAGCGTAACGATCTGCTCGCCAACCTCAAACGGCTTGTAACGCGGCTGCTTCAGGAGCTCGGTCATGCGAGCACCATGGGTCAGCTGCTTCTGAGTAGCCTCGTCGAGGTCAGAGCCGAACTGCGTGAAGCCGGCGAGCTCCTGGTACGAAGCGAGGTCCAGACGGAGGTTGCCGGCGACCTGCTTCATGGCCTTGGTCTGTGCGTCGCCACCGACGCGGGACACGGAAATGCCCACGTCGACTGCCGGGCGCTGGCCCTGGAAGAAGAGCTCGGACTGCAGGTAGATCTGACCATCGGTAATGGAAATGACGTTGGTCGGAATGTAGGCCGAGACGTCGCCGTCCTGGGTCTCGATGATCGGAAGAGCCGTCATGGAGCCATAACCGTTCTTCTTGGACATCTTGACTGCACGCTCGAGCAGACGAGAGTGCAGGTAGAAGATGTCGCCAGGATAGGCCTCGCGTCCGGGCGGACGATGCAGCGTCAGCGACATCTGACGGTAGGCCACAGCCTGCTTGGACAGGTCATCGTAGATGACGAGCACGTGGCCACCGGGGTTGGTCTCGCTGGCGGGCTTGCCGTCCTCGCCGTTGTACATGAAGAACTCGCCGATAGCGGCACCGGCCATAGGCGCGATGTACTGCATAGGGGCGGAATCGGCAGCGGTGGCCGAAACGATGATGGTGTAGTCGAGCGCACCGTGCTGAGCGAGGGTCTCGCGGATGTTGGCAACCGTGGAGGCCTTCTGGCCGATGGCGACATAGATGCAGACCATGCCCTTGCCGCGTTGGTTGAGGATAGCGTCGATGGCAATGGCGGTCTTACCGGTCTTACGGTCGCCGATGATGAGCTCTCGCTGACCGCGGCCGATAGGCACCATGGAGTCGATGGCCAACAGGCCGGTCTGAACCGGCTCGCACACCGGGGTACGGTCGATGACGCCGGGGGCCTTGAACTCAATGGGACGACGGTGCGTGGCGACGATGTCGCCCAGGCCGTCGATGGGCTGGCCGAGCGGATTGACAACGCGGCCGAGCATGGCGCGGCTCACGGGGATATCCATAATGCGGCCAGTGGTGCGGCACTCGTCGCCTTCCTTGATGGAGTCGACGGCACCAAACAGAACGGCGCCGACCTCGTCACGGTCAAGGTTCTGGGCAAGGCCGAAGACGGTCTCACCGGTATCGGAGCTCTTGAACTCCAGAAGCTCGCCTGCCATGGCGCTCTTGAGGCCGGAGACGCGCGCGATGCCGTCGCCTACCTCGTCGACCGTTGAAACCTCATGCGTATCGACCGTCGCGGAGAGGCTCGTGAGCTGCTCCTGCAGTTTCTTGGCGATATCCTGGGCATTGAGGGTTTCGGACATTAGGCTTCACCTCCGTACGAATTAGCAGAGTTTGCGAGGGTCTCCTGCGCGATGCGCAGCTGCGTCTTGACGGAAATGTCACGACGCTCGCCGCGGGCCTCGAGCACCAGGCCGCCCACAATAGACGGGTCGACCTGCTCGATAAGGAATACCTTGCGGCCGAAGTCCTGCTCGCATTTCTTAGTGATGGTTTGACGCAGCTCGTCGTCGAGCGGGATCGCCGTGGTGACGGTCACGCCCACTACATCCTCGTCTTCCTCGGCAACATACTTAAAGGCAGCTGCCACCTTGGGAAGAAGGTCGAGCTGGTCGCGCTTGGACATGGTGTCGAGCACGGCGATGATCTCGGGGCTGGCAGAAGCCAGGCGCTCGATCATCTCGAGGTCCTCGAACACATGGTTCTCGGCCTTAGCGGCTTCCAGAAGGGAGCGCGCGTAGGTCTCGAGCACCTTGTCCTGATAGCGGCTAGTCGGCATTCAGGCTACCTGCTTCCTGGATGTAGCGCTCGATGAGCTTCTTCTGCTCGGCCTCGTCCTCGAGTGCCTCGCCCACGATCTTGGTGGCGACGGCAACGGACAGGTCGGCGATGGAGCTCGCGGCACCGGCGTAGATGGACTTGCGCTCGTCCTCGACGGTCGTATGGGCCTTGGCGATGATCTCCTCGGCCTCCTTGTGAGCAGCCTCGATGATACGGGCGCGCTCGGACTCGGCGTCCTTACGGGCCTCGAGAACGATGTCGGCAGCCTGACGACGGGCGTCGGTGACGATCGAGTCGGACTCAGCGCGCTTGGCGATAGCCTCCTGCTTGGTCTTCTCGGCCTCGTCGAGGCTCTCCTCGATCTTCTTGCCGCGCTCCTCCATGGTTTTGATGATGCCCGGCAGGGCGACCTTGGCCAGCACGATCCAGATAATCAGGAAGGCGATAAGCGCCGGGATGAACTCCGCCATCTTAGGGATGAGGATGTCCGCACCGGCAGCGCCGTCCTCGGCGAACGCGGAAACCGGCATGAGCAGCGCGGCCGCGGACGCGGAGAGTGCGATCGCGCTCTTCTGGGATGAAAGATTCATACTTGACGCTCCGTGCTATTTAACGATCAGCGCGACAACGAAGCCGATCAGAGCCAGAGCCTCGCCGAAGGCGGAGCCCATGATGAAGACGGTGAACACGCGGCCCTGGACCTCAGGCTGACGGGCCATAGCACCCGTAGCACCCAGAGCAGACAGGCCGATAGCAAGACCAGCGCCGATAACACCGAGACCGTAACCGATAACTCCCACGATTCCTCCTTTGTCGTGCGTGTCTTATTTCACGCAGGATAACCTTTTTATAACTGCCGGGCTCCATGGGTACGGGCACCGGCGGTTTAACGAATTGCCTTACCTTTAAGGCGCGAACGGAAGGCTACTCCTCCTCCGCGACCTCCTCTGCCTCGGAGACATACACGGCGGTAAGGACCGTGAAGACGTAAGCCTGGATGGCGCCGACCACAAGCTCGATCGCATAGATCAGGATGAGGATGGCAAGCCAGGCCAGCGAAGGCAGGGCGCCGACGGCGTGGGCCGCGGAAACCTGCTGAAGCAGCGGCTGCATGAACATGCTCGCCATGATGGCGAACGAGCCCATGACCACGTGTCCTGCGAACATGTTGCAGAACAGACGGACGGCGAGCGTGATGAGGCGCAGGAAGGTCGAGAAAAGCTCGACGACCCACACAAGCACGTTCATCGGGAAGCTCACGCCCTGCGGGGCGAGGCTCTTGATGTAGCCGATCACGCCGTGAGCCTTGCATCCGTAGTAGATGAAGTACACGAAGGCGAAGATGGCGAGCGCGGCGGTGGAGCCGATTGCGCCGGTGCCGGGCTTCATTCCCGGGATCAGGCCGATCATGTTATTGATCAGGATGAACAGGAAAAGCGAGCACAGGAACGGGAAGTGCTTCTTCCAGTTCTCACCCACGACGCCCTTGCCGATATCGTTCTCGACGTACTCGATGATGTACTCGAAACCGTTGACGAAGAAGCCCTTGGGAACCAGGGTCTGCTTCTTCTTGAACACGGCCAGGACGATCAGGAGCACGATCGTGGAGACGATCAGCCAAAACGAGTACTGCGTGATGCCGCAGCTCAGATCGCCCACGACAGGGGTGGAGCTGAACTCGCTGACCAGATGATTAATCTCATCAGGCAGCTTTTCAAAAATTTCCACGACTTACCTTTCGACCTCATGAGGATCTCGCAGCGCCTTGGCGACGCGAACCGTGCAGGCGGCCATAAAGGCCACGAAGCCGATCGCCTCGCCCAGGAGGAACATGCGAAATGCCTCTCCGAACAACACAAACACAACCAAGGTAAAGACGAGCAGGGCGATTGCCGAGACCGCCAGACTCACCATACCCTTGAGCATGTCCGCATTCTGTTTATCGTCAAGAACCGGCTTGAGCGTAAAGACAAAGGGAAGGAAGGCAATTGCGCCCGCGATGGCGCCTGCAACGATAGCGAGCAGATCGGCTATCTGAAACACTGGCGTCCTCACTTTCCTTTTTAACGCTTCACAGAACAGTTCCCGCCAAACATTGGTGACTATTGTACGAGCCAATCGCTAAAGTACAACCGAAAAAGCATCGGTTAATACGCACCTGTTCGTTTTCTTAAGACCTTCTTTATGCCGCAGGTACGGTAATACGTTTTTCTCGAACCCTGCAGGGCAAAACGTCCGTTAACAGGAGTGCGCGCGGTCGCCTTTTGTTCGTCCGCGCGCACCGTTTCTTCGTATTTGCAGCCGCGGCCGTCTTAGCCCAGCGACTAGAGCGTGCCGTAGATGCGGTCGCCGGCGTCGCCGAGGCCGGGAACGATGTAGGCAGCCTCGTTGAGATGGTCGTCGATGGCGCAGGTATAGATATGCACATCTGGGTCCTTCTCGGTCAGCGACTTGAGACCCTCGGGGGCCGCGACGATGCACAGCATGCGGATGTCCTTGACACCGCGCTCGCGCAGGTAGCTGATGGCCATCTCGGCCGAACCGCCCGTGGCGAGCATGGGGTCGACGACCAGGCAGATACGCTGGTCGATATCCTTGGGCATCTTGCAGTAATACTCGTGCGGCTCGTGGGTGACCTCGTCGCGCTCCATGCCGATGTGGCCCACGCGAGCGGAGGGCACCAGGTCGAGGATGCCGTCGACCATGCCAAGGCCCGCACGCAGGATGGGCACGATGGCGAGTTTCTTGCCGGCAAGCTGTTTGAACGTGGCGGTAGTGATGGGGGTCTCGACCTCGACGTCTTCCATAGGCAGGTCGCGCATGGCCTCGTAGCCGTCAAAAAGCGCGAGTTCGCGCACGAGCTGGCGGAACTGGTTGGTGCCGGTGTTTTTATCGCGCAGGATCGACAGCTTGTGCTGAACGAGCGGGTGATCGACAAGCGTCACACGGGACGCATCGTAGGTGACGGTCATGGGTTGATTGCCCCTTTCGTTGCGGCCGCAAAACGGCCTTGCTGACAAGGGCGCGCAGCAATGTCGCTACCGCACGCCATGCATTAGTTTAGCGGTTTGTTGTATCGAGCAGCTCATCGCGGCCCTACTGTGCGGTACTGAGCGAGCGCTTGACTGCATCACGCCAGCCCGCAAGGTTTTGCTCGCGGCGCTCGGCGGACATGTGGGGAAGGAAGGTCCTAACGATCTGGGCATTTTGCTCCAGCTCTTCCAGGTCTTCCCAATAGCCGACGGCAAGACCCGCCAAGTACGCGGCACCGATTGCCGTGGTCTCCACCGTCTCGCATTGCAGCACGGGGATATCCAGCAGGTCGGCCTGGAATTGCATGATGAACTCGTTGCGCGAGGCACCGCCATCGACAGACAGGCGCTCGATCGAAAGCCCCACGTCCTGCTCCATGGCGCGCAGCACGTCGTAGCTCTGATATGCCATGGATTCGCAGGCGGCACGTACGATGGTCGCACGGCTCGAGGCGCCGGTCAGACCGCACACGATACCGCGAGCATGCGGGTCCCACCAGGGAGCACCCAAACCCGCAAAGGCGGGAACGAAGTAGCAGCCCTCGTTGTCGCTAATCGAAGCGGCGAGTTGTGCCGACTCGCTCACGCTCGAGATGATGCCCATGTTGTTGCGAAGCCAGTTCATCGTTGAGCCGGCGGCAAAAATAGAGCCCTCGAGCGCATAGCTGACTTTGCCGTCCGCAGCGATACCGATGGTGGAGACCAGGCCATTCTTGGATTCGACGATCTCGTCGCCGGTGTTCATGAGCATAAAGCAACCCGTGCCATAGGTGTTTTTGGTCTGGCCGGGACGGAAACAGCAGTGGCCGAACAGCGACGCCTGCTGGTCACCCGCCACGCCCATGATGGGCGGCATGTTGGTCATGATGTCGCTCGCGACGCGGCCGTAGTCGCCCGAGCTCCAACGAACCTCGGGCATCATGGAACGCGGGACGTCGAAAAGTGCCAGCAGATCGTCGTCCCAATCGAGCGTATGGATATTAAAGAGCGCGGTGCGGCTGGCATTGGTGTAGTCGGTGGCAAAGACCTGGCCGCCGGTGAGGTTGTAGATGAGCCAGGTGTCGATGGTGCCAAACATGAGGTCGCCCGCCGCCGCGCTTTCGCGTGCGCCGTCGACGTTGTCGAGAATCCACTGCACCTTGGAGGCCGAGAAATACGGGTCGAGCGTGAGTCCCGTGCGGGAGCGCACCAGCCCTTCTGCGCCCTGCTCGACCAGCTCGTCGATCAGAGGTGCGGTACGGCGGCACTGCCATACGATGGCGTTATAGATCGGCTGACCGCTCACACGGTCCCAGACCACCGTGGTCTCGCGCTGGTTGGAGATGCCGATGGCGGCAATGCGGTCGGAGTGGATACCGCTCTTAAACTGGACTTCCATCATGACCGCGATCTGGCTGGCAAGGACCGCCATGGGGTCTTGCTCTACCCAACCGGGACGCGGGAAGCTGGTTTTGACGCTGCGACGTGCCTGCGCGACGATGCAGCCGTACTCGTCGACGATGGTCGCAAGTACCGAGGTGGTGCCGCAGTCGAGCGCCATGATGTAGGAACCGCCAAAGTCAAACGAGGCATCTTCCATGCCCAGGCTGCCCAGATTCAACGACATCGCTTAAACCTTTCTATTGCATCGGGTCGGACAGGACCCGTTCGATCTCTGATGCGGGAAGTGCGCCTTGGCGCAGGATCTGGAGCTCGCCGTGCTGAAACGACACGATGGTCGAGGCGTCGCGACACGGGGTCTCACCGGCGTCGACGGCAACATCGACTCCCTCCAGGATGCGACCCTCGACGGCGGTAAAGCTTGCCGGCGAGGGTGCCCCATGTGTATTGGCGCTGGTACAGGCAAGTGGACTGCCGCAGGAGCGGATGAGCGCCTGCACCACAGGCGAAGCCGACGCGCGAAGTGCCACCGTGCCGTCTGCGGCGCGCATAAAGGTCGGCACGCAGGGAGCCGCCTTGACCACGATAGTCAGGGCGCCCGGCCAGCATCGTCGGGCAAGCACGCGAGCCTCTTCGGGGATATCAACGCCGTAGCGGTCGAGGGCTTCGGCACCATCAACCAGCCAAGCCACAGTTTGCGTGAGCTCACGCTGCTTGAGGGTAAAAATGCGGCGGTAGCCGGTACCGAGTGCAGGGACCGCGGCGCCGTTAACGGTGGCACGCGCATCGCGCGGCCACAACAAGGATTCGCTTGTATCTTGGGGAACGGCATCGGAGAAGGCGCTGACCGCCACGGCGACACCGTAGACCGTCTCGGTCGGAATCAGGGCCAGGCCGCCGCGGCCGAGCACCTCGGCCGTACGCTCGACGGCAAGCCGATGCGGTTCGCGCGTTCCCTCGTATACCCGATAGACCGTCTGCATGTGTATGCCAGCCCCTTACGCTTTGGTGCAAGTTTGTTTACTGAGGGGCATTCTCGCACGAAACATTCAACCTATTTGCCCAGAGCGCATGTTGGTTTGGTGAGCGGCTGTAGTAGTCGGTGAAAGTGAGGGGGTTATTGGACCGTGACAAGCCTCTTTGTATGAGCGACGCAGCGATTCCGTCCGCCGCGCCGCTCATACGCTTCATACTTTACTGACGCCGTTTGGGCTCGGTGACGATGGCTCGGACGATGCGAGGGCGATCGGTGAGGTCGCGAACGATGCGCACGTCCGAAAGACCCGCCTGGCGGCAGAGCTCGGCAGCAGCGTCGAGGGCACCCTCGTAGAGCTCACAGGCGAACAGGCCGCCGGCGCGCAGCATATAGGGCGCCGCATTGAGCAGGCGGCGGAAGATATCGAGGCCATCGGCGCCGCCCTCGAGCGCCAAATCGGGCTCGAAGTCCTTGACCTCGTGCGGTAGCGAGCGCATGACGTCGGTCGGAATGTAGGGCGGGTTGGAGACGAGCACGTCGAAGGTGCCCCATTCCTCGCGGGGGATAGAGCTCACCAGGTTCGTGAGGCTGAAGGCGGCCTCATCGGACGTAAGCCCGAGCGCGTCGCGGTTTTTTGTTGCAAGGTCAATAGCGCGCGGCTCGATATCGGTGGCGGTACAGGTGACGTGGCCGCGGCGCTCCCAGGCAAGGGAGAGCGAAATGCAGCCCGTGCCGCAGCCGACCTCGAGAACGCGAGCGATACGAGGCTCGACCGGAGCGGGCGCGGCGGCATCCCGCACTGGAGCGGCCTCCTGGTCGGCACCTTCGATGGCGATGCCGTATTCGTCGAGTTCAGGCTCAGTGAGCTCCTCAGCTTCCGCAGCTTCGGCCTCCTCGACCTGCGCGGCGGCTTCCTCGGCCTCGCGGTCGGCCAGTTCCTCGGCATAGGCGCGACTGCCCAGCACATCGCTACCCAGCGCCGCCTCGTCGGCAGCCGTGAGGTTAGCGGCACGGCGCTCGGCTGTCGCGCGTTCGTCAGCCAATGCGGCTTCGGCTTTGCGTGCCTCCTCGACCTCATCGTTCCATGGCAGCTCAACACGCTGACGGGCAGCAGCCTCGGGGCTCAGCACCTCGGCATCCAGATAATTGAGAACTTCCTCGACGAGCATCTCGGTCTCGGGACGCGGAATGAGCACGCCGGGGGCGCACGCGACATCAATCATGCGGAACTGCGTGCTGCCGGTGATGTACTGCAGCGGCTCGCCCTTGGCGCGACGGACGACCGCCGCGTGCATGGTCTCGAGTTGCGCTGCATCGAGCGTCTCGTCCATGCGCATATATAAGTCGATGCGCGCCAGACCCGTGGCAGCGCACAGTAGCCATTCGGCAGAAAGACGGGGGTGCTCCTCGCCGCGCTCGGCCAGGTACTCCTTGGTCCACTCGAGACAACGCTTGATGGTCCAGATCTCGTTTGCCA
>URIE01000026.1 GCA_900547805.1 uncultured Collinsella sp. | reverse complement strand
CTGCGCAAGACGAAGGCCACATTAAGTGGCCTTCTTTGCGTGCGGAACTCGCGATGAACTTCGTGCCCCGCCGTCCGGGAGGACGCCTCTTTATTGATGGGAGGCCTGATAGGTCGATGGTTCCGTGCCCGGATGCGTCCAAAGTGGGACGGGCTTTCCGGATGGGCAGGCTTTCGGAAAATGCATCCCGGAATTTGCGCTCAAAGTGGGATGCGGTTTCCGGTTGAGGGTCTAAGGGGAAAGTGCGTCCCAGAATCGACGCTTGAAATGGGATGCAGTTTCCCGATGAGGCACTCGACGGAAAATACATCCCAGAAATGGCCTTTGAGCTGGGATAAGATTTCCGCGGCATCTCGGATTCTCAAAAATGAGACACGCCGTTGGCGAAAATGAGACACGTGATATCGGGCGTCGGACGTATCATTTGCAAAAATGAGCAGACTCCACTCGAGTAAAGCAAGGTCCCCCATGCACGTTCCACACCCCCACATTCGCCGGTTGTCGAAAATCCCGCTTGTTGGGACGGCGGCGCTTGCTGCGCTGATCGCCACGAGCGTCGTCTGTTTCACGGCGGCTCCCAACGTCGCCCAGGCGGCAGACACGCCTGAGATCACCGATATGACCGAGCAGGACTATAGCGACCTGGGTCTGGGCACGAGCGAGGACATTCCGGCCGATACCGTTGGCCCCTATTCCACTGATACCCCCACGACGTTTGCCACGCGCAGCGAGGTCTATATGGCAGCTAACGGTAGCCATGGCAATCGCTACACTCTGCGCGACAAGCTCGAGAACGTCGAGCGCGGTGACATTGGCGGCAGCAGCAAACTCACCGATGGCTATGGAAGTGTGTGGGGCGCCGCAAAGTTCTGGCAAAATGTCAACAGCTTCGATACGGGTAGCGACCTCTACAAGCACAGCGATTACGGCGGCGGTGACTGGTCGTACCTAAGCAACAATGGGTCATCAACAGTGCTTGCCAACGAGAACAGCGATTTCTCGGGCATTCACGCCACGAGCGTCGAGTTCTGCAGCGACGCCAAAACGGGCAAAAAGAGCCGCGTCGCCGAGCTTCGCGCCTATGGCGACAGCTCCTCTACCACGATCGACGGCAAGTCGTACTCCGGAAAGATCGAGCTGGTCCTCTTTTCGTTTGCCAACGGGCGCACGCGCAAGCTCGATACACACCTGCCGGTGACGGTCAACACTAATATGATGTACGAAGGCCGTTTTAAGTACCTGGATGCCGGTTACCTGCAAGAGCACGACGCCGTCTTTGATGTCGAGGCGGGCGATGTCGATGGCGACGGTGTCGACGAGCTTTTTGTCTACGCGGGCTGCTATGTCGACGAGAACGGCGTGCGCAAGGCTGTAGTCGACATGTATGACTTGGAGGGCGGCAACTGGAAGCAAAGCGTCGTCAAGATCGATGCCGGTAACGCCGCGGACTACACCACGCACAACAAGGGCGGGAACGACTCCTGGACGCAGCTTCAGTCAGCTCCTGTCGTTTCGCTAGCGGCCGGCGACCTCGATCGCGATTTTTGCGATGACCTCGCCATCGTGGTCTCGGCACCCTACGGTAAGAAGAATATTGATAAGTCGACGCATTGCGAGCTGTTTTCGTGGGATGCATCCAAGGGTGCGCTCGTCCATGTCGATGCTCTGGGTGACGCGGGCGCAATCTCCCTCTCCGCGAACGGCAAGACCATGGTCGCTGCGAATGCGACGTTCGGCACGTTTGCCGCCTACGATGAAGAAGGAAAGAAGACGGGTGAAACCGTCACGGGCCTTATTCTTGCGGGCTATGACTGGCAACGCAGCGCTTTTGATTACGGCGCTTCTGACGGCAGCAAGGGGCTGTACGGCGCGCTGTACCGCTACGCGTATTTTGACTCGGAGTCTGGCGAGTTCAAACTTTCCGATTGCAAGGAATACAGAGACGGGCTCCTCGCCTCCTATGGACTGATGCATGTGCCCAACAGCGCATGGAAGGATAGTGCTCAGGATAAGCGCTATCCGTGCACCTTGGCACCTATTGCTCTTGCCACTGCCAACCTTGACGGTCTGTCCGAGCAGCCGGCGGTCGACGAGGTGCTCGTGGGCGGCGATGTGTTCCGCGACTTTGCCTGCAACACGGCGCAGAGCGGGGCCCAGGGCTTGGGTTCCATGGTCGGAACCATGAGCATGAGCGGCCAGCAATACAACAGTAGCAACAAGCATGACCACAAGGGTATCGAGCAGGTGTGGATCAGCGATGTCAAGGCGGGCAGCGTCTCGGGTTCGGACCGCTATAACGAGAGCTTTATCGCCGTGGTGGGCAAGCACCGCGACGAGGACCTGCGCAAGAACGATGACTACTATTGGATGACCGCCTCGCATTTTTCGCTCGACGAGAACGGAAAGGTGCGCCGCGGCGAGGAGCAGGTGATTAGCGAGAGCAACCGTCGCGGCACTACCTACGGCACATTTATCTCGCTCGCGCTGCCCGATGTCGACAACGACAGCGTCAAGATTACGTACAAGGACCGCTACAAGGTCTATACCAACCCGCGCGTGCTCGCCGTGCTGCAGGATGCGCCCTATGTTGAGGATCTGGAGCAGGCATACGGCTATCTGGTGTTGGGCGGCACGTCATACGGAGAGGAAAAGGGCACGGGGACATCCCAGGGCTATACCATTGGCGCCGAGTTGGGCGTTGCCGTCGAGGTGCAGACCGGTCCGCCCCTGGTCGCGATGAATGCTTCAGTCGATTTTGCCGCCGAGGGATGCTATGACTACCGGAGCGAGCGCACGGTCAGCGCAAGCGTAAGCTATGAGTCGCATGCCGGCGAGGGTGACAAGGCCGTGCTCTACACGATTCCGATGGTCTATTACGAGTATGAGATCGAAAATGAGGAAACTGGTGGCAAGGGCGTGATGGCGGCGCCCGTGTCGCTCGGCGCGCAGACCTCGGTCGTTAATGTCGAGGCCTATGACCGCATTGCCAAACAGCACAATATGACGCCGCTCAGCTACTTTTTGACCAACCGGTCGGGAGAACCCGGAACCTATCAAACGACGCTCAACGGCGAGACTCCCGTTGGGGATTCCTTTGGCCTGGGCAAGCCTGGCGTAACGCGCGCCTACACGCACGATGGGTTTAACGGCGCCGCCGCGCAGTCGGGGGCGAGCATTGAGCAGACCATCGAAGTCGAGGAGGGCAAGGAGCAGGAGCTCGAGCTCGGCTTGACGCTGAACGGCAGCGTTGTCATGGGCGCGAAGCTCGCAAAGCACGAGTTGTTTGGCGGCCTGTGCTTTGGTGCCAACGCCGGCTTTACTACGGGTAACTCCTCGAGTGAATCGACCGAATACGGCGGCACCGTCGACAACCTGCCCGAGGCCGCGCAGGGCAAGTACGGTTTTGTGTGGCGTCTGGGCGTCAACGCGGTGGATGTCGACAAGTTCGAGGCAGACTCGGGCGACAAGCTCGGCACCAAGGACACCGACCAGTTCTGGATCGTGGGCTATGACGTTAAGGACGTCGAGATGCCCGACGCGCCGGCCGTGACGGGCTTTACGGCAAACGCCGTCGATTCGACCAGCGTTACGTTTAGCTGGGACGATGTACTCGCAAACAAGAGTGGCTTTAGCTACGGCGTGGGCATGCTGCAGAGCAATGCGGCGGATGCGGTCGTCAATAGCTGGAAGATTGCCGACAACACGCAGACCTCGCTCAAGTGGGATGGGCTGCAGCCCAATACGGAGTATCGATTCGCCATCGCCGCCGTTAAGAATGGATCCACGACCGAAACAGGTATTCGCTCGGCAATCATCACGGTCAAGACCATGCCCGATGGCATGACGATGACCGTGAGCGGACCTGCGGCGGATGCTGCGGAGGGGTCGGATCTTGGATACGACTCTTCGGTTGAGCGCACGGCGGGAAGCCACCTGACGCTCTCGGCGATTGGCCATGTGAAGCAACTCGGTGCCGACGATAGCGAAACAGGGCTGGCACCGACCTATATGTGGTACCGCAAGGGCCGCGGCGAGACAGAGTTTAAGCTCGTGGGTGCCGATGGCAACCTCGCGGCTGGAACGGCCTCAAAGCTCGAGATTGACCTGACCGCAGACGATGACGGTGCGCAGTATTACTGCCACGTGGGATACAACGACGTGGGCCTCGACACCGGCACGACGCTCGTGAATATCGAGGCCGAGGAGACGGCGCCCACAACGGTGAACGCCACCCCGATCCGCACGCGCCGCCTGTTCTCACAGGCAAGTGCGGGCGCCAAGAAGTTCCTGGACCATACGCTGGTAAACACCGCCGGCCCAACCGATTCCGAAGGCTCAAAGGACCCCGAGACTCCTGAGACCCCGACGAACCCGGACAAGCCCAAGTCCGACAACGGAGCTAAGACCGACACCAAGGTCAAGACTACGACCACAGCGAAGAACCTCGCAAACACCGGCGACCAAACATTCGCCCTAGTCGCCACCGCAGCAGCAGCGGGAGCAACGCTCGTAGTGATAGCCCTCATCATGCTGATCAAGCGCCGCAAGACCCACTAGTAGCCAGTCGAACATATCGACAACCCAAAAACCCGGGTAGCCAAAAACAGGCCACCCGGGTTTTCTGTTGAGTGGAGACTCCGCAAGCGGAAACTGCATCCCACAATTAGTGCCCGGAACGGGACACATTTTCCGTCAAGCCCTCATCCGGAAAATCCATCCCAGTTTGAGCGCCCAGACCGGGACGCTCTTTCCCAAAGGGTCCTCAACGGGAAACTGCGTCCCATAATTAGGCCGAGAAATGGGATGAACTTTCCCAATGAGAGCCAACCGGAAACCACGTCCCAGAATCAGCCCCCAAAGTGGGACGCACTTTCCCAACGAGCCTCAACCGGAAAATACATCCCGGAATCCAGCTGAATAGTGGGACACACTTTCCCAATCAGGTCCCAAGCGGAAACTGCATCCCGTTCCGGACGTGAATTCTGGGACACGGTTTCCGGATACAAAGAAGGCCACAAGACGTGGCCTTCGACTTATATATGTTCAGCGGATACCCCTATGACAAGCTGCGCTCCAACAACAGGGCGTCTGTCCGGGCGGAGGCATATAAGGTTCATCGCGAGTTCCGCACGCAAAGGGGGCCACTTAATGTGGCCCCCGTCTTGCGCAGGACTGTCCGAGCAGGGAACCTTATATGCCTCCGCCTGGACAGACGTTTCAGTTGTGGCTCAGCAGCTAGCAGCTACTTAATCTTGGTCGTGCCCGGCGCCAGGTTGGGGTCGGTTTCGTTGGCCTCGGTCTGGAAGTGCTCGGTGTAGACGTTCTTGCCGTCGCGGAACATCTCGTAGTACTGCATCTTGGCGTAATCCTCGCGCGCCTTGGTGGCAGCGGCGGCAACGGCGTCGTCACCGGTGACGTTGGAGGAGAGCGCCCAGCGCAGGCTGGCGTCCTCGTAGCCCACGGAGTTGATGGCGGGCAGCGACTCGCGCAGCGTCATGTGCGCCTTCTGGTAGTCGGTCAGCGGTGCGCCGATCAGTTGCATCAGCTGGGTGGACAGGTAGTTGGTGGACAGGTCGTCGACCTCGCTCGTCTGGTCGCAACCGGCAACGTCGTAGTTGGCCCAGATGATGTAGTCGGTCTGCCACAGACGTTCCTGGTGCGTGGCATCGTCTTCGCCGGTAAACCACTTGTCGTTGAACTTGGACGGGAAGAACGGCTGGTGGTCGCCCCAGAACACCACGACCACCTTACGGTCGAGCTTGCTCAGGGCGTTGAGGAAGTAGCGAAGCGCCTGGTCGGACTGCTCGATGCACGAGACATACTCGTCGACATCGGACAGCGTGCCGTCCTCGACGGTCTTGGTGTCCAGGTCGGTCGTGTCGATGTTCAGGTGCATCTGCTTGTCGACCGGCAGCAGGCCCGTATCGTAGCCCGAGTGGTTCTGCATGGTCACGTCGAAGATAAACTGCGGATCGGCGTTCTGGTCGAGCAGCTCAAGAATCTTGTCGTAGGTAGCCTGGTCGGTCACCATACCGCGCAGGGTGTCGGCTCCCTGGAAATCGTTGATGGACAGGAACTGGTCAAAGCCAAGGTCCTTGTAGACGTTCTCGCGGTTCCAATTGGTCGCGTGGTTGGGGTGCATGGCCGTGGTGGAATAGCCGAGCGATTTGAACTGCTCTGCCAGATTACCGGTCGTTTCCATGTTGTAGATGGTGTAGGGGTACACGCCCGAGCCCAGGTTGGCCATGGAGTTGCCGGTCATAAACTCAAACTCGGTATTGGCGGTACCGCCGCCGTAGGCGCTCACGTAGAGCTTGCCGCGGCTGAGGCAGTTGGACAGGCTCTTAAAGTACTGCGGGCCTTCGTAGCCGGCGCGCATGTTCTGGTAGATCGACAGATCCGAGAAGGTCTCGTTCATGATGGCGATGACCGTGGGCTTCTCGCTGTCGAACTGCTCCTTTGCGGCGGCGCGCTCGTCGCTCTTGGCCGCGTCGGACTTGTCGTAGGCCTTGGCGTACTTTTTGAGCGTGGCCTTGGCATCGTCGACGGAGTAGTCGGCGGGTTTGGGCGGCTTGATGGACTGCGCCGCACTAATAAAGGCAGGCAGGTAGCCCTCGCGCCAGTAGCTCTCGAGCGGGCGCCAGGTGTAGACGGTGATGCCGAGGGTGTTGTAGTAGTCGATGAGGGTGACATGCGCGGTCACGCCGCCCAGGCACAGTACGGCGACGAGCAGGTTGGTGAGCAGCATGCGCTTGGCGTTGGCGGCACCCTTCTGACGGTGCGGCGCCACCAGGCCGGCGTACTCGCATAGCAGCATGGCGATGGCGGTAAAGCCCATGGACAGCACGCAGAACAGCGAGATGGAGAAGGTGTAGCCGTTGCCGGCGACCGCGGCGGCGGTGGAGATGGCCGAAAGGTCGCCCGGCTGGATGGGCATGGATTTAAACGTGATGACGAAGAACTCGGCAATGCCTAGGACAAAGAGGGCAAAGGCCAGGACCGCGGGAGCTGCGCCGTGGCGCTGGAATAGGAAGAACAAGCCGGTCATGAGCACGGTGATGATGGCCCACTCGAGCAGGATGCACAGGGGGTAGACCCAGGTAAAGTCGTGGTTGGACGAGACCTCCATGCCCAGCAGCGCAAAGACGCCGGCGAGCAGCAGGCACAGGACGGCGGCGACGAGTGGTTTGCCCACAAAGGCGCCGCGCAGGCGGGCGAGCTTGCCGGTGGGGGCGGGGGCGTCGGGCACGGCGAACGCAAAGACGCGCGGGGCGATGCGGTCGCGTGCGATGCTGGCCCAAGCGCATCCGGTGAGGATGGCGTTGGTCAGGATGAGCATCACAAAGGCGAGCGGCTCGTTTTGTGCGACGAGGCCAATAGCGCCCCAGACGGTCAAAAAGAGCTGGAACAGGCCAAAGGCGATGCTCCAGGCGAAGGCGCCCTTGGTGACGGTGCCCGACTGAGCGCGAATGGCCTTGGCCTCGCGCAAGACAAGGTAGACGGTCGCCGCAAGACCGACGAGCGAGATGGCGGCAGCGAACATGCTGAGACTCCTCACAAACTAAAACCTACGAAAGCGGGGGTTTACCCGATTGTTACCTAAATATGCGCTGCATTTGCGGGCTGCGCACAACAACCAGCCATATTAACGCGCACGTGTGGCGGTGTGGCGCAATGTAGTGGCGACCTGCGCGATAATGGACGGGAATTACACGGAAACGTAAAGGCTTCTTAAAGAATTGGCGAGGGTAGGGCGATGAGCGAGCAGGTTTGCAAGGCGGACATGGGCGGCGACGGAGCTGCGGGCGTGGATATGTGCGGCTATCCGGTCGAGACTACGGGCAACGCGGTGCTGGACATTTTGGAGCATCGCTCGTCTACGCGTGCCTTCGCGCGCGATGACGACGACCGTTCCGTGGCGGTGACCGACGAGCAGCGTGCAGCGATTCTGCATGCGGCGAGCCGTGCGCCGTCGGCGGGCGCCATGATGATGTATTCCATCGTGAGCATTCGCGAGCAGGCTACGCTCGATTGCCTGGCCGACCTATGCGACCACCAGCCCATGATCGCCAAGGCGCCCTGGGCACTAATATTTGTGGTCGACTATGCCAAGTGGATTGATCTGTTTGAGCATGTGGGTTGCTTTGAGCCCGAGTTTGTAGAGCGTACAGGCAAGGCGCCCCGCCGCGCGCCGGGTTTGGGCGACTTTGCCATCGCGGCCCAGGACGCCGTGATCGCCGCGCAAAACGCCGTGGTTGCCGCCGAGGCTCTGGGCTTGGGGAGCTGCTATATCGGTGATATCGTCGAGAATGCCGAGGAAGTGGCCGAGCTGCTGGATCTGCCTCCGTATACCATGCCGCTGTCGATGCTCATCATCGGCACGCCCCGTAAGGAGCGCCCGGCAATCGCGCACCCCGTGGTGAATCTGGTGCACGAGGAGCGTTACTGTCGTGCCGACGCTGCGACCATGGATGCGCAGGTGGCCGAGATGGACGCGATGTTCCGTCCGCATGCCCGCGAGGTAGGCGAGCGCGTGGTGGATATCTACACCCGCAAGCACACGAGCCACTTTATGGCCGAGATGAGCCGTTCTATGGAGTGGTGGTTCAAAAACTGGCTCGGCAAGTAACGAATGCGGCGATGTGACAAAGGGACAGTCCCTTTGTTGCATTCCATATCGCCGAGGTGGCCTAAAGGCCGTATAAATGTTTATTTAGCTGGGAAAACAGTGCCATTCAAACATGGGCCGATTACCTATAATTCCTTCGAACATTAAAGTTGGGAGGAAACCGGCTTATGGAACAAAAGGCCAAGGAGGCAGCCTCGCACGCTGCGATTCCTGTGAGCATCTCGGCGATGCTCGTCACGCTGGGCGTGGTGTACGGCGATATCGGCACCAGCCCTATGTATGTAACCAAGGCGCTCGTTGCCGGCAACGGCGGCATCGGAAGCGTCACGGAGGAGTTCGTGCTCGGCGCGCTCTCCCTTGTCGTGTGGACGGTCACGCTGCTGACCACCATCAAGTACGTGCTCATCTCACTGCGCGCCGATAACCATGGTGAGGGCGGTATCTTTGCCCTGTACAGCCTGGTCAAGCGCTGCGGCAAGTGGCTTATCATCCCCGCCATGCTGGGTGGCGCCGCGCTGCTCGCCGACGGCATCCTGACGCCGGCCGTTACCGTTACCACGGCCATCGAGGGCCTGCGCACCATCCCGGCGGTCCATGCCGTGCTGGGCGATGACCAAGGCCGCGTCGTCGCCATTACGCTCGCCATCATCATCGTGCTCTTCTTGGTACAGCGCATCGGTACGGCCAAGATCGGTCACGCCTTTGGCCCCATCATGACGCTGTGGTTCCTGTTCTTGGGCGGTACGGGTCTGTTCTTTGTCCTCCAGCACCCCGCCGTGCTGCTGTGCCTCAACCCGGTGCGCGGCATCGCCTTTTTGCTGAGCCCCAACAACCACGCGGGCATCATGATTCTGGGCAGCTGCTTTCTCGCCACCACCGGTGCCGAGGCGCTCTACTCCGACATGGGCCACGTCGGCCGCGGCAACATCTACGCTACCTGGCCGTTCGTTAAGTGCTGCCTGCTGCTTTCCTATATGGGCCAGGGCGCTTGGCTTATGAACAACGCTGCCAACCCCGAGCTCATGGGCATTGCCGACCTCAACCCGTTCTACCAGATGCTCGCCCCGGGCCTGCGCCCGTTTGCCGTCGGCCTTTCCACCGTCGCGGCCATCATTGCCTCGCAGGCGCTTATCACCGGCGCATTCTCGCTGGTGTCCGAGGCCAGCCGTCTGGACCTCATGCCGCACATGCAGGTCTTCTATCCCGCCGAGACCAAGGGCCAGCTCTACATCCCCATGGTCAACAACGTCATGCTTGTCGGCTGCGTCATCGTGGTGCTGCTGTTCCAGAACTCGGCGCATATGGAAGCCGCCTACGGCCTTGCCATTACGCTGACTATGATGTGCACCACGCTGCTGCTCTTCTTCTACCTGCACGAGGAGCGCAAGCTCAAGGTTGCTCCGTGGATCTTCGCGGCCTTCTTCCTTTTGCTCGAAGGCTTCTTCTTCGTGAGCTCGCTCACCAAGTTCTTCCACGGCGGCTACTTCACCATCCTCATGGCTGCACTCATCATGGGCATCATGGTGTGCTGGTACAACGGCACGGCGGTCGAGCAGCGCCAGTTTACGCTGCTGCCGCTGCGCAGCTATCTGCCGCAGCTCAAGCGCCTGCGCGATGACGATCGCTACGAGCGTCTGAGCGACAACATCGTGTACCTGACCAAGGACACCCATACCGACTACATCGACCGTGATATCGTCTACTCGATCTTGGACAAGCATCCCAAGCGCGCTCGCGCCTGGTGGTTCGTGAATGTCGAGACCATGGACGAGCCGCATACCTTTGCCTATTCGGTCGAGACGTTCGGCACCGACTACGTGTTCCGCGTGCATCTGTACCTGGGCTACAAGATCAACCAGCGCGTCAATGCCTATCTGCGTCAGGTCGTTCAGGACCTGGCTGCCACCGGCGAGCTGCCGGCGCAGACGCATGACTACTCGGTCTACAAGGATCCGGGCAACATCGGTACGTTCAAGTTCGTCCTGATCCGTAAGCTTCTGGCGCCCGAAAGCGATGTGGAGCCGAGCGAGCGTACGGCCATCACGCTCAAGTACATCATCCGCCGCGCCGCCGGCACGCCTGCACGCTGGTACGGCCTGGAGAACTCCAACGTGAGCTTTGAGTACGTGCCGCTGTTCACCAAGTTCAAGGCCGTGAACAAGATGCAGCGCCTGGCCCCCAACGAGCGGCCGTAGACGTCGGCGGCTACACGGAGTTGGTTTTTGATGGACAAGATTGAGGCCGGGGAGGTAAACATGGATACAAAGATGCTTGATGGCCGCGAGGTGGTTGCCGAGCTGGTACGTGAGGCGCGTGTCGACGCCGCCGAAGATCGGTTCTTTACGAATCGTGCCAACATGGACATGGCCGACCGCGTGATCTCGATCGTGGCGCTGGTATTTGGAGCGGTGTGCGTGTGTGCCCTGCTCGCGCACGTGCTGTTTGTCTAGCGACCGCAGGCTGCAAAGGCTTTACACTTGGAACCACCACAAGGGAAACCACTACAAAGGTGCCTGTCCCTTTGTGGTGGTTTTGTTTTTGAGAGAGGGGCGGGGCGCTGATGGACGTCCGTACGGACGGCGATATTGCCGATAGCTTTTGGTGGCGGCGCACAACGCTGACGCGCCGCACTCCTCTGTATGACGCCTGCGTGTCGGTGGGGCTGCTGGTCACGGCGACGATTGTGGGCGCGCTGCTCGACCATCCGGGTCTCGCGCCGAGCATCATGATCGTCTATGTGTTCGCCGTTCAGCTGTGCGCATTCTTTACCTGGAGTCGCCTGTATTGCTTGCTGAGCTCGGCTGCCGCCGTGGCGCTCTACAACTTCTTGTTTGTCGACCCGCGCTACTCGCTGTCGCTTATCGACCGCGGCTATCCCGGCATGTTCTTCATCATGTTCGTGGTCTCGCTTGTGTCGAGCTCGATTGCGTTGGCCCTGCGCCGCGCCTTGGCACAGGCTGCCGCCAGCGACCGCCGCACGCATATGGTGCTCGAGACCAACCGCATGCTGCAGCGGTGTGCCGATCAGCAGCAGATTGTGCATGCCATGGCAACGCAGCTGGCTCGTCTTTCGGGCTGTCCGGTCGTGTGGTACAGCGCCGACGCCGAGGGCGATGACCTGCTGCCGCGTGCGACATACACGGCCGTGGGCGATGCCGCGCCGGTGCACGAACTGGCGCCGCAGATGCCGCCGCGGCTCTCGGCGTCCGCCTATGTGGGAACGCCGCTCGACGCCACGTTTGGCGGCTCGGCGTTTTATGGCATCTACCTGACGGTTCGCACAGGCGACGGCTTCGTCCGCTCGGGCGACCCCGCCTCGGTGGTGGGCGTGCTGGCTATCGTTTCCGAATCCGACGTGCTGACGCATGAGGAGCGGACACTTGCCGATGCCATCGTGAGCGAAGGTGAGCTGGCACTCGATCGCGCCCGCGCCATGGAGGCCCGCGAGGAAGCGGCGGTGCTCGCCAAAAACGAGCAGCTGCGCGCCAACCTGCTGCGTTCCATTTCGCACGACCTGCGCACGCCGCTCACCAGTATTTCGGGCAATGCCGATGTGCTGCTCGACCAGGGCTCGACCGGCACCGCCGTGCTCGACGCCCAGACGCGTCGCGGCCTGCTCCTGTCCATTCGCTCGGATGCGCAATGGCTCAACGCCACCGTCGAGAACCTGCTCGCCATCACCAAGCTCGAGGGCGGCGGTATGCGTCTGTCGACTACGCTCGAGCTTATGGACGATATCGTCGAGGAGGCGCTGCGCCACGTAAGTCCGGCCGTGCGCGAGCACGACCTTAGGGTGGTGGCGTGCGATGAGCCGGCGCTCGTCAATGTCGATGCGCGCCTGATGGTGCAGCTGGTGGTCAATCTGGTGAACAACGCCATCACCTATACGCCCGCAGGCTCGCATATCGTGATTTCGATTGGCGTTGACGATGGGCACGTGACGTGCTCGGTGGCCGATGACGGGCTGGGCATTGCGCCCGAGGACCGCGAGCGAATCTTTGAGTCGTTCTATACCGCCAACCATGGTCTGGCCGACAGCCACCGCAGCGTGGGCCTGGGTCTTTCGCTCTGCCGCTCCATTGCGTTGGCGCATGGCGGTAGCATAGAGGTTGCCGCGGCGGACCCGCACGGCTCGGTCTTTACGATTGAGCTTCCCGTCGCCGATGTTTCGTTTGATAAGGAGTAGCGCCGTGCCGAACTCTGCCGTAAAACCGCTCATCTTGGTCGTTGAGGACGACCCCGCCGTCCGCAATCTTATTGTTGCCGCGCTCGAGGCGCACGGCTTGCGCCATATGGCTGTGGAGACCGCCCATGCCGCTATCGCCGCCGCCTCGTCGCAGACGCCGAGCATTGTGCTGCTCGATCTGGGCCTGCCCGATATGGACGGCGTCAAGGTGGTGGAGTCGGTGCGCGCATGGTCGGGCATGCCGATCATCGTGGTCTCGGCGCGCAGCGAGGATGCGGACAAGATCCGCGCGCTCGATGCCGGCGCCGACGACTACCTGACCAAGCCGTTTTCGGTCGAGGAGTTGCTCGCGCGCATTCGTACGACGCTCAGACGCCTTTCGTATGCGCAAACGGGCGGCGTTGCCTCCGAGGGCTCGTTCGATACCGGCGAGTTGCATATCGATTTTGATGCCGGCATCGCCACGATGGATGGCGAGGAACTGCATCTGACGCCGATCGAGTATAAGCTCCTGTGCCTGCTGGCGCATAACGCCGACAAGGTGCTGACGCACCAGTTTATCCTGCACGAGATTTGGGGCACGGCAACTAAGAGCGACCTGGCGAGCCTGCGTGTCTTTATGGGCACGTTGCGTAAGAAGATTGAGTCCGACCCCGCACACCCGCGCTATATCCAAACGCACGTGGGTATCGGCTATCGCTTGGTCACCCAAGGCTAGATCGCCAACCACCATCCCAATATGAGTTGCGGTGAAATAGTTCCTGTTTAGTCCTTTACCAGTCATTTTTAGGAACTATTCCACCGCAACTTTGTTATTTGCCCTTGGGCTTGCTGGCGTAGAATTTCTTCTTTTTGAGCTTGCCGGCAGGGGAGGGTTTTCCGGCAGAGTTGGACTTGCCGTCGCCGGCCTGCGCGTGCGCGGGTGCTGTCGCACGAGGCTTGCGGGCCTCGGGGTTGCGCAGCTCCTCGGTTCGCTCGGCAATCTCCTCGGCGCTAAAGCCGACTTCGGCCATGGCGTCCTCGATGGGCAGGCGGCGCACGATATAGCAATGATGCACCTTCTGGTTGCGCGCGAAATCCTCGGGGATGGTCTGCGCCGTAATGTCCTGTAGCACCACGCCCGCGCGTGCGAGCTTGCGCGTCTCGGGGCGAAAACCGCGCAGATTACAGCTAAAGATGGCGTGGCCGCCCTGTGCGAGCAGGCGCGATACGCCGGCCAAAAGCTCAACATGGTCGCGCTGGACATCCCAGGTGCGGCGGCCCATCTTGGACGAGTTCGAAAACGTGGGCGGGTCGACAAAGATCAGGTCCCAGCGGTTGCGCGTCTGGCGCTGGTCGCGAATCCAGGCGAGCACGTCGTCGCGCACAAAATGATGCTGCGGTCCCACAAAGCCGTTCTGGCGCATATTGCGCTCGGCCCAATCCAGATAGGTGTTGGAGAGGTCGACCGTCACGGTCTCCTCGACGCCGCCGTCTGCCGCATAGCAGGTGGCGGTACCGGTATAGGCGAACAGGTTGAGGAAGCGGCGCGCCTGCTTGGCGTGCTCGCGCACCAGGTTGCGGGTGACGCGGTGATCCAAGAAGATGCCCACATCCAAATAGTCGTCAAAGTTGACGGCAAAGGTGAGCCCGCCCTCTTCGATGAGCGGCAGACGGCGGCGTGCGATGTTGGCGCGCTCGCCCGATCCGCCCTTGCCGGCGCCCTGCTTGCCGTACTGCGAGCCGCCGCGTGAGCGCATGCGGGCCTTGGCGTGCGCATGCTCGGCGGGGACATCCAAGATGCGCGGCGCGATGGCCAAGATGTCGAGCATGCGGGCCTGGGCCAGTGCGGGGTCGATGGTCTTGGGCGCGGCGTATTCGGCGATGACGAGCCAGCGGCCCGGCGTCTGCGGGCAGCCCTCGTACAGATCGATGGCGGCGGAGTAATCGGGCAGGTCGGCATCGTAGACGCGGTAGCAGCTCACGCCCTCGCGCTTGGCCCACTTGCGGCGCAGGCGGGCATTCTTGCGCAGGCGGTTGGCGAACTGCTCAGACTCGGGAATGAGCACGGGCAGCGGCTTGCCGTCGCCCAGGTCGAGCGTGGCGGCAGGTTCGGGCATGGAGGAAGCGGCGGCTTCGCCGTTGGCTTCGTTGGCATCCGCAACCTCGGCCTCGGCATCCGCACTGGTCGCAGCCTCAAACGCTGCGGCGGCGTGGTCGAGTGAAGGCCAGACTTCGACGGTCGCCTCTTCGTTGTTGGGCATGACGGCGATCGAGCGCTCGGGCTCGGCGTGGAGCGCGCGGGCCAGCAATCCGTCGCGGGTGAGCGCGGCGACCGGTGCCGAAGCGAGCTCGGGCGCGCGGCGCAGCTCGCCGACCAGCGTCATGGCGTCGTGCATGAGCGAAAGCGGGGTCTCGGTGGTGTCTGCGACCACGGCGGCGCCGGCGACGGCGCCCGCGTGGTCCAGTACGGTTGCGGACTTGGCGGCGCAAAAATCGACAAAGCGCTTGTAGCCGGCGCACTTGACCATGCGCTCAGCGGTCTTGCGGGCGGCGGGGTCAACATCCGCGGCCACGATGCGTGCCTGGCGCTCGCGTGCTGCCGTCTCGCGCTCGCGTGCCTCGGTAAGCAACTGCTCCCACAGAGCGGCGTCGTGCAGCTGCCAGCCCTCAAAGCCCCGGCGCTCGCGTGCGGCGCCCGGGGCGCGGTCGGTCAGAATGTTCACGGCCTCCAGCAGCAGACCGCCGCCGGCGCACGAGGCATCGATCAGCGTGGGAAGGGCTTCGTTCTCGTAATCGCCGGCCGTCAGCTCGCGCTCGCATAGTGCGGTCCAGCCGACCTGCGCCAGCACCAGGGCGGCGTAGTCGGGGCGCAACACGTGTGCGCCCTCGCCGGCACGAGTCGCAGCGGTCGGCAGGCGTTTGAACAGCGGGTCGCCCGAAAGGTCTAGGCTTATGCTCGCGCGGCGCTGGCGCAGCGAAAGCAGTAGGTGAACATCGGGGTCGGCGGCATCGACATCGGCACGACGGCCCGTGGTTTCGGCCAAGCGGTCGCACAGCGCGTCCTTGGCGCGCAGGGCGGAGAAGCGCGTGTTGCGCAGCTGCTCGGTCACGCCGCGGGCGGTAATGGCGATGGTGGCGCCGGGGCGGACGATGTTCTCCCAGGCGATGTCGTAAACGCTGTCGTACAGCTCGTCGGCATCCTGCGCCTCAAAGCGCCCGAGTACCACGAACACGCGGCTCGCCAGGCGCGACCACAGACAGGCGCGGTAGCCTTCTTCGAGCTCGCCCTCAAATGTAGCGCGGCCCTTCAGCCGGCGAACATGCGAAAGCCCGAGGCGTTTAAGCTCATCGGCGAGTGCGGACTCAAAGCCCTCGGGGCAGCTTGCGTAAAATTCCATGGGTGACCTCTCTGGTTGCGTCGCTCCATTATATGATGGATGCTTCGTTTGCCCTTATTCTCGAAAGGAACCCATATGATTGATGCGTGCCCCGATTCCGCCGTATTGTTTTTTGACGTGGACGGTACGCTGACGTCGTTCGACCCCGACGATATGACCGATAAGGACTTCAATGCAATCCATCCGTCGAAGGCTGTTGTCGATGCATTTGGTCGCCTGCGCAATGCGGGCCACCAGGCATTTATCTGCACGGGCCGTCCCCTGTGGCTGGTTGCCGATGGCCTGCGCGCGCTGAACCCGGCGGGTATCGTTGCCATGGCGGGCGCCACGCTCGAGGTCGAGGGCCGCGTGGTGCATGAGGAGTGCTTTGACGAAGACATTGTTGAGGAGCTCGCGCGTCGCATTACTGTGGCGGGCGGCGAGGCGTTGTTCGAGACGAACGGTGCCACCTATTCACTTGAGCCAGTTGGTGTCGAACAGTCATTTCTGTTAGGCGCCGGCGTGGTGCATGGCGTTGATCAGATGCGCGTCGATGGCCGCTTGTGCGTAGGCAAGGTGTGCATTAACGCGTGCAACCTGGCTCGCGTAGCCAACAACGACGGCTTTATCGATCGCAACTTCGAACTATGCAATACTGGCGGCCAGAACCGCGAGCTGAGCCCCAAGGGTATCGACAAGGGCGTGGGCGTGGCGCGGGCGCTGGAGTATCTGGGTCGCACCGGCAACGCGCGCACCTTTGGCTTTGGCGATTCCGGCAACGATCTGGGTATGCTCGCCGCCGTCGAGACGGCTGTAGCCATGGGCAACGCCATGCCCGAGGTCAAGGCAGTCGCCGACTACGTGACCGACGATGTCGCACACGATGGCACCGTCACAGCGATGCGCCATTTTGGGTTGATTTAATAAATGGCCGGGTCGCCCGCAGTGGGGGCGACCCGGCCATTTGAGCTATTTTGCAATATAGAGCTTGGGATGACTGCGACTGCTCTCGATCGCCGCCGTCATGATGCCCTCGTCGTCTCCATCAACGATGATGCCGTCGAGGTCATCGATCTGCGCGGACTGATAAAAACTGGTCTTGTTGAACTTTCCCTGGTCAACCATCATGTAGCCCTGGTTTGAGTTGGTAAGGTACATATGCTTGATCATGGCCGAGAAGTCGTGCTCGACGGTAAAACCGTGGTCGGGGTGGAATCCGTCGGCACTGACAAACGCCTTGTCGGCATGTAGTTTGCTCATGCAGTCGAGCGTTAGTGCGCCCGCGAGATAGAGGTGGCCCTTGCGCACGGAGCCGCCCAGCAGCACTACCGAAGCATTGGGGAGATTGAAGCTGGCGTAGTTCGCGATTGCAAGATCGCCGGTGATAATGGTGATCTCACGCTTGTCCATGAGGGCCTTAGCGAAGTAAAAGCCTGTGGTGCCGATATCAATTACCAGAACATCGCCATCATCAACAAGAGTTGCTGCGGTTGCGGCGATGGCTTCCTTGGCCTCGACTTGGACATTGATGCGCTCCTCGGGATACGAGATTGCGTTGGAGCGAGAAAGCGATACCGCTCCGCCGCGTACGCGACGCAGCTTGCCTTCGGATTCCAGCGAGATGAGGTCGTGTCGTGCGGTGACTTCCGAAACCGAAAAACGGCGAACGATGTCGGATACCGAGATATTTGGCTTTTCGGCCAGCCAATTCATGATAAATCGCTGACGCTCGGCCGGTGAAAGGTCTGAAGTAGATGCCATATGCCGCTCCTTTTGAACAAAAGGTAAAAGATGCGCCTTTCGTAATCGAAATATAACGTATCGATATGAAAAGAAAAAGGCAAATTCGAATGAATCAAAAGAACGGAATGGCATGTCACAAATGCATGCGTAGCAGATAGTTCGCACGTAAACGGGCTATAAAGAGTCTCATTCTGAAGGTGCCGCCCAAAAGAAGTACGTTCACGCCCGATATTCGACCGTTCACGGAAAATTGACAATTGAGCTTTCGATAGCTTTTGAAATGGTTTATAAAAGAAAACCGAAAAGCTTTTGAAACAAAGAAGAAGGCTTTCGATAGCAATAGTGTTAGATGAGAAAGGACCGAACATGGCGATCAAGGTGTTTGCCGACGGCGCTAACCTCGAGGGTATGCTTGACATGCATGACAATGGCAACGTTCAGGGCTTCACGACCAATCCTTCCCTTATGAAGGCCGGCGGCGTGACCGACTACCGCGCTTTTGCCAAGACGGTTCTTGAGCACATTACTGATGTGTCGGTCTCTTTTGAGGTATTCGCCGACGACGAGGCGGGTATGGAAGCCGAGGCTCGCGAGATCGCAACCTGGGCAGACAACGTCTACGTTAAGATCCCGGCGCTCAACACCAAGGGTGAGTCCACTGCCGCGCTGGTCAAGCGCCTTTCTGCCGACGGCATCAAGGTGAATGTCACCACTATCTTCACGCCCGAGCAGGTCGACGAGTTTGTCGATGCCGTCTCTGCTGAGACCCCCTCTATTCTGTCCATCTTTGCCGGTCGCATTGCCGATACCGGCGTCGATCCGCTGCCCCTCATGGCGGAGTCCGTAAAGAAGGCTGCCGTTAAGCCTGCTGCCGAGGTTCTCTGGGCGTCTACGCGCGAGGTCCTCAATATCTTCCAGGCGGAGTCCGTTGGCTGTCAGATCATTACGGTCCCCAATGCCCTTCTTGCCAAGCGCAAGAATTTCGGGAAAGATTTACTTGAGTACTCGCTTGATACGGTCAAGGGCTTTGCCCGCGACATTCAGGCGCTTGGTTTTCACATCCTGCCCGAGGAGTAGGGGACGAGCATGCTGACCGATCTTCTTAAGCCCGAGCTTGTTGCCTGCCGCGTCGAGGCCTCCGACTGGGAGGAAGCGATCAGGGC
>URIE01000025.1 GCA_900547805.1 uncultured Collinsella sp. | reverse complement strand
AAGTTCGCGAAGCCCACTTCCCCGGACAAAGTCTCCCCGCCCGGAGGCGGCCCCAGCGCGAGACCGTCCCGGATGCTACTCGTTGTCGCCCGCGGTCATTTGGGTTGCGGAGAGCGCGCCGTCGGCTGCGGTTGCGGCAGCGGCGTCAGGCCAGACCCAGTCGGTGAAGGCCGGGTGATCGTAGCCTTCGTCGCAAGCGAACTCAAAGGCCTCGGTGCGGAAAGCTTCCCACTCGTTGATCTGCTCGGCAAACTTGTCAGCATCGACCATGCGCAGCACGTCGGCAGCAAGAGCCCAGCGATCCATGTTGTTCAGGCGCAGCATGTCGAACGGCGTGGTCGTGGAGCCCTTCTCCTCATAGCCGTGGACGCGGAAGGCGTCGTGGCCGGGGCGGTTCCAGATCAGGCGGCGAATCGTGCCGGCATAGGCATGGAAGGCGAAGAGCACGGGCTTCTCGCCGCAGCCGAACAGCTCAGCCCAACGCTCGTCGCTCATGGCCTGGTCGTTCTCACAGACGTTCTGGATCTTGAGCAGGTCGACCACGTTGACGAACCACACCTTGATGCCCAGCTCGCGCAGCATATCGGTCGCAGCCAGAGCCTCAAGCGTCGGCACGTCGCCGCAGGTGGCGACCACGACATCGGCCTCGGCGAGCGAGTCGGCGGTCGATGCCCACTCCCAGGTCGCGACGCCCTCGGCGAGCTCCGCCTTGGCCTCGTCGACCGTCTGGAAGGTCGGGGCGGGCTGCTTGCCGCAGAAGATGGCGTTAACGCAATCGGTGGACTGGTAGACGCGCTCGGCCACGGCAAGGGCCATGTTGGCATCTGCCGGATAGTAGGCGTTTACGATATGCGTGTCGTTGGCCTTGTTGAGCAGCAGGTCGATAAAGCCCGGGTCCTGATGCGAGAAGCCGTTGTGGTCCTGACGCCAGACGTGGCTCGACAGCAAAATGTTGAGGCCGCTGATGGGGGCACGCCACGGAATCTCGCGCTTGGTGGCCTCGAGCCACTTGCAGTGCTGGTTGACCATGGAGTCGACCACGTGGACAAAGCTCTCGTAGGAGCTCCACACACCGGAGCGGCCGGTGAGCACATAGGCCTCGAGGAAGCCCTCGCACTGATGCTCGGACAGCTGCTCGACGACCTTACCGGAGCCTGCCAGCAGCTCGTCGTTGGCCTCGTCATCGTAGAAGCCGGCGTCCCACTGCTTCTTGGTCACCTTGTAGGCAGCCTGCAGGCGGTTGGACGCGGTCTCGTCAGGGCCGAAGATGCGGAAGTCGTCCATGTTCTTGGCAAGGACGTCGGCAGTGTACTCACCAAAGACGCGGGCAGCCTCGGTGGAGCCCCAGCCATGACCCTTTTCGGCGACGGGAATCTCGTGGGCATGGATATCGGGCAGCTCGAGCTCGCGACGGACCTTGCCGCCGTTTGCGTTGGGGTTGGCGCCGATACGCAGCTCGCCGGTCGGCATAAAGGCCGTCACCTCGGGGCGCACCTGGCCCTCGGGCGTAAAGAGCTCCTCGGGCTTGTAGGAACGCAGCCACTCGCGCAGCACGCGGAAGTGCTCGTGGGTGTCCTTGGCACTCGCCAGCGGCACCTGATGCGCGCGCCAGGAGTCCTCGGTCTTCTTACCGTCGATGTGCTTGGGGCAAGTCCAGCCCTTGGGCGTACGGAACACAATCATGGGGTAGGCCGGGCGGACCACGGTCTCGCCTGAGGCGGCCTGGGCCTGCGCGGTGGCCTTGATGTCACAGATCTCGTCAAAGACCTGCTCAAACAGGGCAGCGAAACGCGCATGAATGCTTGCGTGGCTCTCGTCGTCAAAGCCGGCGACAAAGAAGTGCGGCTTATAGCCCATGCCCTCAAAGAACTTGGTGAGCTCTTCGTCGGACACGCGGGCAAGGATGGTGGGGTTGGCGATCTTGTAGCCGTTGAGGTGCAGGATCGGCAGGACGATGCCGTCGGTTGCCGGGTTCACGAGCTTGTTGGATTGCCAAGAGGTCGCGAGCGGGCCGGTCTCGGACTCACCGTCGCCCACCACGGCCACGGCCAGCAGGCTCGGATTGTCCATGACGGCGCCATAGGCGTGGCTGAGCGTATAGCCGAGCTCGCCGCCCTCGTGGATGGAGCCGGGCGTCTCGGGAGCAAAGTGGCTCGGGATGCCACCGGGATAGGAGAACTGGCGGAAGAACTTCTGCAGGCCGGCCTCGTCATTGGTGATGTCGGGGCGAATCTCGCGGTAGGTACCGTCGAGCAGCGACTGCGCGGTGCCGGCAGGGCCACCGTGGCCCGGGCCCATCAAAAAGATGGCGTTCTGGTTGTGGTCGGCGATCAGGCGGTTAACGTGACCAAAGAGGAAGTTAATGCCCGGCGTGGTGCCCCAGTGACCAACCAGACGGTGCTTAACGTCCGGACGGCCAAAGTCACGCGTCTCGCCGGTCTTCTCGTCCACAAAATCGGGGCGCATCAACGGATTGGAGCGAAGATAGATCTGGCCGACGGACAGATAGTTGGAGGCGCGCCAGTACAGATCGACACCCTCGAGCTCGGATGCCGGCACCTCGTGTCCCAGTTTTTGCCACGGCGTTCCCAGTGTTTTAGCCATTGTTTATGTCCCTTCGCTGTGCGGTCGCACTCCGATATCGCAACCATTCGTTGGGACTAGTATATTTGCTAAAACGTTTTATCAAGGTGAAAAAACGTTTTATCATCCTTATCAATCGCGCTCATTGGCAAAAAACGACATTCATCTGCGGCATTGCCTGTCACAGATGCTCCACATTCGAACTAGACGAGTTGGTAAACATGTTTAGTTGTGTTTAGCAAGCTTGAGAACACTGCTCTTCACGATGAGCGCCGGCTCCAAAACGACCTCTTCGGCACGTTTTCCGCCCTTGCCGGCCAAGCGCTTTGACATGCAGCTAAAGGCATGCTCGGCAAGCACGCCGGGATCCTGCTCGATTGCCGTCAGAGCCGGTTCAAACAGAACGTCAGCGGCCGAGTTGTCATAGCTCACCACCGAGATATCGTCCGGAATGCCCTTCCCCATCTCGTGCAGGCGTTTGAGCAGGCCGAGCGCGATGTTGTCCGAACTCGCGAATACGGCAGTGGCATCGGTCGCCAGCACCGCCTCCGATGCCTCGTAGGCGCTCGGAATGTAGTACTCGCTCTCAAACTCCAGACGCGCGTCGATAGGCAGGCCAACCTCGCGCAGTGCGCGCTCGTAGCCCGCCAGGCGTTTGCGGCCCGTGTTGGAGCGGCGGGCGTTGACCAGGCAGGCGATACGGCGATGTCCCTGCTCAATCAGATAACGCGTGGCCATATAGCCACCCATCTCGTGATCGAACATCACCTTGTCGCACTCGAGGCCCTCGATGGCACGGTCGACCATCACGGCCGGAATGGGCAGATGGCTGACTTCCTCGCGCAGGGCTCGATCATCGGAAAACTCGTCGCCTACCACCAGGAACACGCCATCGACGCCACGCGTAACCAACTGGCGCAGCAGCTCCAGATCATCGTCGGCGCTTCCACCCGAGCTGGTAATAAAGAGTGCATAGCCGTCCTCACGGCAGCGCTTTTCCAGACTGCCGGCGAGCGAGGCGAAAAAGCGGCTCTCGATGTTGGGGACGATAAGGCCCAAGGTGCGCGACTCGCGCATGACCAGGCTACGCGCGATCTGGTTGGGAACGTAGTGGTTACGCGCGGCAACCTCCTTGATGAGCTTGCGATTTTCCTCCGAGATACGACAGGGCCGGTTGTTGAGCACCAGCGAGACCGACGAGGGGGAAAGCCCCACCTCTTGGGCGATCTGCTTTAGGGTTACCTTGTTGGCCATCTCGCTCCTCCCGAGTTTACGCATAATCCTAGAAAGTATAGCGACAACCCCTCTACCTCGATGATAAACACTTTACCCATCCGGTAAACGGCACCTTTATCGCCGCGATTGGTGCAAAGTAACCTGGCCCCTTTGCACCATGTGGTGCATTGGGGCCAGGTTACTTTGCACCAAATCCATCTGGGTGGGGTATATTGCAATCGATTGATGAGAACGACCACCAAAAGGCGGAAACCCGTATGCACGAGAACGACTTTTTTAACGAGGACCTGCTGTGCGCACTCGCTGGCGTTGCCGGCGAGGACAACGTGTTGATGAGCGAGCCCATGCGCGAGCACACCACGTTTAAGATCGGTGGCCCGGCCGATGTCTTTGTCACGCCCGATACCGAGCAAGGGCTCGTCTCCACGCTTGACACCTGCTATCGCTGCGATCTGCCGCTCACCATCGTGGGCAACGGCTCCGACCTGCTCGTGGGCGATAAAGGCATCCGCGGCGTTGTCGTGGCACTGGGCGAAGGCCTGTCCGACATCACCGTTGACGGCACGCACATCACGGCAGCCGCCGGCGCACTGCTTTCCGACGTTGCCGCCGCGGCGGCCGAGGCGGGCCTCACCGGCATGGAGCCCATCTCGGGCATTCCCGGATCGGTCGGCGGCGCCTGCTACATGAACGCCGGTGCTTATGGCGCCTGCATGGCCGACGTATTGGAATCCGTGCGCGTCTACAAGCCGGCGCGTGCCCTCGACGACGGCACGCGCGGCAGCGGCAGCATCATCGAGTTCGACGTCGACGAGCTCAACCTGGGCTATCGCAAGAGCCGCATCGCCGATGACGGCTTTATCGTGCTTTCGGCCACCTTTAACCTTGCTCCGGGCAACGCCGCGATGATCAGGGCCGATATGGATGATTACCGCCAGCGCCGCGAGGACAAGCAGCCGCTCGACATGCCGAGCGCCGGCTCCACCTTTAAGCGCCCCGAGGGCTACTTTGCCGGCAAGCTCATCATGGACGCCGGCTTGCGCGGCCACGCCATCGGCGGCGCGCAGGTGAGCGAAAAGCACTGCGGCTTTGTCGTCAACGCCGACCACGCCACCGCCGCCGACGTCGACGAACTCATCCGCCACATCCAAACAACCGTCAAAGACCAATTCAACGTAGACCTAGAACCCGAAGTCCACCGAGTCGGCGAATTCCTTTAACAAAGAAGGCCCCGAAAGGGGCCTTCACTTTCTTTTATTCAGACACAACCCTGGTTTGTGGCGCTCTGCACCCGAACGGGCCCCGCGCCCGCAATATATTTGATTGATCGCGAGTTCCGCACGCAAAGAAGGCCACTTAATGTGGCCTTCGTCTTGCGCAGGACTGTAGAGCAGGCAACCTTATGCCTCGCCCGCGGTCCCGGACCAACTTGCTTCAAACCGCAGCTACGACAGCGCAATACCGCCGAGCCAGCCCCAACGCACGCCAGAGCCAGTACCATAGAAGCTAATAAACGAGTCAAGCGACTTAGACGTAATGGCGCCCTCGTTGCTCATAACGATGCCGCCGCCAACGTAGATACCCACATGACCGTAGATAAGGCCCGGAGCACCCGTGCCGCTGTGCGAGGAATCGGCCACGATCATGCCCACCTGCAGCGCCGAGCGGTCGGAGCTATAGCACCAGGCGTTAAACATGTCGCACGCATTGCCGCCAAAGTAGCCAACGCCGGCGTTACGGAAGACATTGGTGACCCACGCCGCGCACCAGTTCTGACCCGGCGAAGGCGTGGAGTAGCACGCGTTGACGACGGCCTGCTGCTTGCCCGAGCCGGCATTCTGCTGCGGAGTTCCGGGCGCATACGATCCACCACCCGAACTCGAACCACCCGAGTAGGAATTGTTCTTGTTCGCGGCGGCAGCGGCAGCGGCGGCCTTCCTGGCAGCCTCCTCAGCCTGGGCGGCAGCGAGGATCTCGGAATCGCGCTGAGCCATGAGCTCCTTGACGTCGTCGGAAAGACCGTTCAGCACGGTCTGGACTTCTTGCTGCTTGGCCTGCATATCCTGCATCTGAGCCGTCTGTTGGTCCTTGAGCTTCTCTAAGTCGGCTTTCTGCGACTCAAGCTCGGTCTTTTGCGCATCGAGCTCTTCCTGGATGGTCTGAATGTCCTCGATGGCATCGCGGTCGCTCTTGTTGATCTTCTCAACGTAATGCGCGTTGGCGACGAGTTCCTCAAACGAGCCAGAGGCCAGCAGCAGCGACAGGATGTTCGTGCCGCCGGACTTGTAGCTGGCGGCCACGCGATCGGAAAGGTCGTTGCGCTTCTTCTTGAGCTCGGCCTTCTTTTCATCGATCTGGGCCTGCGTGTCGTCAATCTTGCCCTGGACATTCTCGATGTCGTTGAGGGTCTGGGCATTCTTGTTGGCCAGCGCCGCATACTCATTTGCGATGCTGTCGAGCTGGGCCTGAACCTCGTCGAGCTGGGCCTGGGCGGCATTCAGTTTATCGGTGGTTTCTTTGGAAGCCTCCGCCGCATGGGCGCGAGCGGGCAGGCCAAAAAGAACTGCCGCAGAAGCGGCGCCGAACAGGGCCTTGAGGGCAGTGCGGCGCGAGAGCTCCTGGGAAAGGATGGAATCGCTGTTTGGTGACATATGTACTCCGTTACATGTTTATTTATATGTCGCTCAACTCATACATATTAGCGTACATATGGCGCGTCCCAACGATTTCCACGAACGGCAGGAAACTACAAGGTCAGCGGCTCGTAAGCAAATGCCAAAGATCAGGTTATGCGTACGCAAGCTCTTCTGATGAGTACGTTAGCACAATCCTCTGCTTTTCCTACAGCGCACGATTTGGGCGTCCTGCCTGCGCTATACTCCCCTGAAGAAGTGTTCCTGATTCGATAGGAGACTACATGTCCAAAGCACTCGACCCCAAAGACACCTGCGTCCTCGTTACCGGTGGCGCCGGCTTTATCGGTTCGCACACCGTCGTTCAGCTGCTCGAGGGTGGCTACCAGGTCGTCATCGTCGATGATCTCTCCAACTCCAGCGCCGTCGCCGTCGACCGCGTCAAGACCATCGTGGGCGACGAGGCCGCCAAGAACCTCACCTTCTACGAGGCCAACGTGCTCGACCGCGATGCGATGAACAAGATCTTCGATACCCATCAGATCGACCGCGTCATCCACTTTGCCGGCTTTAAGGCCGTCGGCGAGTCGGTGAGCAAGCCCGTCGAGTACTACCACAACAACATCGAGAACACCCTGGTGCTCATCGACGTCATGCGCAACCATGGCTGCAAGTCCATCATCTTCTCGAGCTCCTCGACCGTCTACGGCGACCCGGACAACCCGCCCGTCACCGAGGAGGACCCTAAGAAGCCCGCGACCAACCCCTATGGTTGGACCAAGTGGATGATCGAGCAGATCCTTATGGACGTCCACACCGCCGACCCCGAGTGGGACGTCGTGCTGCTCCGTTACTTCAACCCCATCGGCGCTCATCCGTCGGGCCTAATCGGCGAGGACCCCAAGGGCATCCCCAACAACCTGGTGCCCTATGTCGCCCAGGTCGCCGTGGGCAAGCTCGAGGCCGTTCAGGTCTTTGGCAACGACTACCCCACCCCCGACGGCACCGGCGTGCGCGACTACATCCACGTGTGCGACCTGGC
This sequence comes from uncultured Collinsella sp., assembly GCA_900547805.1. GTDB lineage: Bacteria > Actinomycetota > Coriobacteriia > Coriobacteriales > Coriobacteriaceae > Collinsella. Next base: position 11,710 of record URIE01000025.1, on the reverse strand, counting down.
CTCTGGTCACGTTGCTGCCCTTAACTGGATGAACGGCAAGACCGGCGTCGAGATCTTTAACTTGGGCACCGGCACCGGCACCTCGGTACTCGAGGTCGTCGCCGCCTTCTCCAAGGCTTGTGGCAAGGAGCTGCCCTACGTGATCCGCGAGCGCCGCGCCGGCGACATCGCTGCCAACTGGTGCGATGCCTCCAAGGCCGAGCGCATGATGGGCTGGAAGGCCCAGTACGACATCGCGGACATGTGCCGCGATAGCTGGAACTGGCAGAGCCACAACCCCAACGGCTTCGCCGACGCCGAGTAGCAAAAACCTACATCCCGCTCTTGCCCCGATCTCACGTTGTGAGGTCGGGGCTTTTTCATGGCATGTAACCATTCGCCGAAAATCGACCAACTTTTTTATCTTGCCTGTACATGTTTAAACAACATGTTTTACAATAGGCGTATCGAATCAGAACATCGGAGGCGGACTGCACACCCATCGGCAGGCCGACCCCACAACAAGAAGGTTGGTGAGCGCATTCATGGAGCGTGCAAGCGGCGTCCTCATGCCCGTCTCATCTCTGCCCGGACCATACGGAATCGGCGGCTTTGGCTGGAATGCCTACGACTTCGTCGATTTTCTCGCCTCGTGCAAACAACATTACTGGCAGATTCTGCCCCTTACGACGACCAGCTATGGCGATTCGCCCTATCAGTCGTTCTCGGCCCGCGCAGGCAACCCCAACTTTATCGACTTTGCCGAGCTTATCGAGGCAGGGTATCTGGAGCAGCGCGATATCGATGGCGTGTATCTGGGATCCGACCCCAGCAATGTCGACTACGGTGCTATCTTTGGCGGCCGCCGTCAGATTCTCGACCGCGCCGCCGAGCGCTTTGCTGCCGACAAGCCGGCCGATTTCGATGACTTTATCCAGGCCAACGAGGACTGGCTCATCCCCTACTGTGAGTTCATGACCGTCAAAGAGGAGTGCGGTCTCAAGGCGTTCTGGGCGTGGCCCGCGGAGCTCCACACCCGCGGCGAGGCTTCCGCCAAGGTCTGCGCCGACCATCCGGCGCGTATGCTCTACCACCAGATGACGCAGTACTTCTTCGATCGCCAGTGGAGCCGCCTCAAGGCCTATGCCAACGAGCGCGACATTCTCATCATCGGCGACCTGCCCATCTATGTCTCGCGTGACTCCGTCGAGATGTGGGCGACGCCTGAGCTCTTTAAGATCGACGCCGCCGGCAATCCCGTGAGCGTCGCCGGCACGCCGCCCGACCAGTTCTCGGCCACCGGCCAGTACTGGGGCAACCCCATCTACGACTGGGACGCCATGGAGTCCGACGGCTTCTCCTGGTGGGAGGGCCGCATTCGCGCCGCCCTCGACATGTACGACGTCATCCGCCTGGATCACTTCCGCGGCTTCGAAGCCTATTGGGAGGTGCCGTTCTCCTCGCCCGATTCGTCCTACGGTTCGTGGACGCAGGGTCCCGGCCTCAAGTTCTTCAAGACGCTCGAGGAAAAGCTCGGCACGCTGCCCATCATCGCCGAGGACCTGGGCTTCCTCACTCCCGGTGTCATCGACATGCGCGACAACTCGGGTTTCCCCGGCATGAAGATCCTGCAGTTCGCCTTTGAGGGCACCAACTCGTACTACCTGCCGCATAACTACATCGCCAACACCGTCGCCTATGTGGGCACCCACGACAACGAGACGGCGCGCGGCTGGTTTGAGGGAACGGCCACCCCGCGTCAGCGCGAGCAGGCAGCCCTGTACACCCATCAGCAAGCCGGCGAACCCATGGCAGATGCACTCAATCGCACCATCGCCGCCAGCGTGAGCGACACGTGCATCTACACCATGCAGGACCTGCTTAACCTGGGCAATGAGGCGCGCATCAACACCCCTGCCACCCTGGGCGGCAACTGGACCTGGCGCATGCTCGACGGCGCCATCACCCGCGAGCTCGAGCACAAACTCACCGACTGGACCGAGACCTACTTCCGCATCCCGTCGGAAGCCGAAATCGAGCTTCCTCAATAGGAGCTACCGCGCCCGACCCCTCCCCACCGTGCGGACGCGCTTGCTTTTCCCGCGCGAGGCCACCCCAATCCCCTCGCGCGGGATTCTTTTGAATTTCTGACATGTAGTCAACTCACCACAGGAGGAAACATGCCCCGCATCAATCTCGCGGATCTTGCCGAGCAGTCCTTTGGAACTTCGCTCGAGCAACTCGATGACCGCCGCATTTACAAACTGCTGGTCAAGCTCGTGCAGGAGCGCTCTGCCGCCTGCCCGCTCAACAACGGCAAGAAAAAGCTCTATTACATTTCCGCCGAATTTTTGATCGGCAAGCTGCTCATCAACAACATGATCGACCTCGGCATCTACGACGAGGTTAAGGACCAGCTCACCGCCGCAGGCCACGACCTCAACAAGATCGAGGAGTTCGAGGTCGAGCCGTCGCTCGGCAACGGCGGCCTGGGCCGTCTGGCCGCATGCTTCCTGGATTCCATCGCCACGCTGGGCTTGACCGGCGATGGCGTGGGCCTCAACTATCACTACGGTCTGTTCCGTCAGCGCTTTGTCGACAACCAGCAGAAGGCCGTCCCCGACGAGTGGCTCGGTGAGCAGGACATCCTAGTCGACGACGACCGCTCCTACACCGTCGAGTTCGGCGATTTTGCCGTTACCTCCAAGCTCGTCAACATCGACGTGCCCGGTTACGGCCAGCCCACCAAGAACCGCCTGCGCCTGTTCGACCTGGCGAGCGTCGACGACGGCCTGGTCCCCGGCAGCTCCATCGACTTCGACAAGACCGAGATCGCCAAGAACCTCACCTTGTTTCTCTACCCCGACGATTCCGACGAGCAGGGCCGCCTGCTTCGCATCTACCAGGAATACTTCATGGTGAGCAACGCCGCCCAGCTCCTGATCGACGAGGCCATCGAGCGCGGTAGCAACCTGCACGATCTGGCCGACTACGCCGTGGTCCAAATTAACGACACGCACCCCACCATGGTCATCCCCGAGCTCGTTCGCTTGCTCACCACCGAGCATGGCATCGAGTTTGACGAGGCCGTGACCATCGTACGCTCCATGGTCGCCTACACTAACCACACGATTCTTGCCGAGGCGCTCGAGAAGTGGCCGCTCGTCAGCCTGCAGAAGGTCTCCCCTGCCATCGCCGACATTATCGTCAAGCTCGATGAGATCGCGAAGGCCGAGCACGATGACCCGCGCGTCGCCATCATCGACGAATACGACACCGTCCACATGGCCCACATGGACATCCACTTTGGCTTCTCCATCAACGGCGTAGCCGCCCTCCACACCAAGATCCTGGAGGACACCGAGCTTCATCCGTTCTACGAGATCTATCCCGAGAAGTTCTCCAACAAGACCAACGGCATCACCTTCCGCCGCTGGATCCATGGGGCCAACCCCGCGCTCGCCAACCTGCTCGACGATGTAATCGGCACCGACTGGCGCAGCACCGGCGATCTGAGCAAACTCGCCAAGTTCGCCGACGACAAGGACGTTCTTGAGCGCCTGGCCGCCACCAAGGTCGAGGCCAAGACCATCATGCGCCAGTTCATGGCGCTCGAGCAGGGCGTGACCATTCCGTCCAACGCCATCATCGATGTTCAGGTCAAGCGTATCCACGAGTACAAGCGCCAGCAGATGCTCGCGCTCTACATCATCTGGAAGTATCTCGACATCAAGAACGGCAATAAGCCTAAGCACCCCGTCACCATCATCTTTGGCGGCAAGGCGGCCCCTGCCTACACCATCGCGCAGGACATCATCCATCTGATCCTGACGCTGTCGCAGTGGATTGCAAACGACCCCGACGTGGCTCCCTACCTGCAGGTTGTCATGATCGAGAACTACAACGTCACCGCTGCCGAGCGCGTGATCCCCGCTGCTGACATCTCCGAGCAGATCAGCCTGGCCTCCAAGGAGGCGAGCGGCACCTCCAACATGAAGTTCATGCTCAACGGCGCCCTGACCCTGTGCACGCTCGACGGTGCCAACGTGGAGATCGCCGAGCTCGTCGGCGACGAGAACATCTACACCTTTGGTGCCTCGTCCAAGCAGGTCGAGCAACTCTACGCCGACGGCACCTATGACGCCGGCGCGCTCTACCACAAGCCCGGCATCAAGCTACTGGTGGACTTCATCACCAACCCCGCCTTTATGGCGACCGGCAACGCCGAGCGCCTGCAGCGTCTGCACGATGACATCAAGGGCAAGGACTGGTTTATGGCCCTGCTCGACATTGAGGAGTACATCCAGACCAAGGAGCGCGTGCTGGCCGACTACGAGGACCAGGACGCCTGGATGCGCAAGGCGCTCGTCAATATCGCCAACGCCGGCACCTTCTCGTCCGACCGTACGATCTCCCAGTACAACGACGAGATTTGGCACCTGAGCTAGCTCATTCCCCTTACCCATCCTCTTGAGAAACGGAGTCGTGGCAACACGGCTCCGTTTTTGTGCCCGCACGTTACCCTGTGATCCGACTCGGCCAAACAATCTCGATCCGTAGCAATTACTCAACAAAAACGGTCCCAGCCGTTACAGATTGAGACATACCGGCCCCTCCCCTTGGGTTTATCTCAATCTGTAACATCTAGCAGGTGTAATTCGCCTTTGGTGTTACAGATTTAGATGAAATGGTTGGCACAGCGGAACCGTCTCGATCTGTAACATCTAACGTCCGAAATCGGCCCTACCTGTTACAGATCAAGACAAACTGACAGACGGAAAGCCCCAACACAAAGAAAGGCTCCCCTCTCGCCCAGTGGACGGGAGGGGAGCCTTATATGTGACCACGGCAAAAGGATGGCAAAGCCGCAGTCGCCCAAAGGGAGGGCCTGGATGCACCGGGCCTAGATAAGGTTCTTGCCAGACACCTTATCGAAGAGATGAGTCGCGTTCTTCTCGAACTTGAACCAGATGGGGTCGCCCGCCTTGAGCGCACCCTTGGCCTCAAGGTCGACAACGGGAATGATCAGGACGAACTGGCCATCGGGAGCAGTCACGTGGACATGCTCGGTCGAACCCATGAGCTCGGTCACCTCGACGGTGCCCTGAAGCGCACCCTCCTCGCCCTTGTCGGCAAGCAGAATCTGCTCGGGGCGCACGCCGGCCGTAATCTCCTTCACGTCGCCGCCGTCCCAGTTGAGGGCAAGCTGAGCGCAAGTCTCGGGGGCAAGCGCCACGTTCATATCCTCGGTCTTGACGGTAAAGCCGTTGCCAGAGCGAACCAGCTGAGCATCGAAGAAGTTCATCTGCGGCACGCCGATGAAGCCGGCGACGAAGATGTTCGCGGGATGGTTGAAGACCTCCTGCGGCGTGGCGATCTGCTGGACAACGCCGTCCTTCATGACCACGATGCGGTCGCCGAGGGTCATAGCCTCGGTCTGGTCGTGGGTAACGTAGATGAAGGTGCCCTTGATCTCGTGACGCAGCTTAATGAGCTCGGCACGCATCTGGTTACGAAGCTTGGCATCCAAGTTGGACAGCGGCTCGTCCATCAGGAAGACCTTGGGGTCACGCACGATGGCGCGGCCGATGGCGACGCGCTGGCGCTGGCCGCCAGAGAGCGCCTTGGGCTTACGGTCGAGGTACTCGGTAATACCCAGGATCTCAGCAGCGGAGCGAACCTTACGGTCGATCTCGTCCTTGGGGACCTTCTTGAGCTCGAGCGTAAACGCCATGTTCTCGTACACCGTCATATTGGGATACAGAGCATAGCTCTGGAACACCATGGCGATGTCGCGGTCCTTGGGAGCGACGTCGTTGACGCGCTTGCCATCGATGAGCACATCGCCCGAGGTGATGTCCTCCAGGCCGGCGATCATGCGCATCGTCGTGGACTTACCGCAGCCAGAGGGGCCAACGAGGACGATGAACTCCTGGTCGTGAACGGTGAGGTTGAAGTCCTCTACAGCGAGCACACCGTCCTCGGTAACCTTAAGGTTGTGCTTCTTCTCCTCGGTCTTCTTCTTTTTGCCAAAGAAGCCCTTCTTTTTTGACTCGTTGTTGGGATACACCTTCTGAACATGTTTGAGAACGATCTCGGCCATGTCTTTACCTTTCGATACGCGGCGCCGCGCTGAGGGGCGCCGCCAAAACTTGCAAAACAGTTACGGCATCAGCCCTTGACGGCACCTGCCACAACGCCGTCAATGATGTACTTCTGGCAGAAGATGTACATGATGACGATGGGGATGACGACCATCATGATGCATGCCATCATGGGGCCGAGCTCGACGTGGCCATAGCCGCCACGGAAGTACTGGATCAAGATAGGAATGGTCTTGTACTTGGTGGAGTCGAGCGTAAGGTAGGGCAGCAGATAGTCGTTCCAGACCCACATGGTCTCAAGGATACCGACCGAAAGATAGGTGGGCTTCATAATGGGAAGGACGATCTTAAAGAACACCTGGACCGGGTTGCAGCCGTCGATCATGGCCGCCTCTTCGATCTCGAGCGGGATGTTCTTTACAAAGCCGGCGAACATAAAGACCGCGAGGCCCGCGCCAAAACCAAGGTAGATGAAGCAGATGTTAAACGGCGTGTTAAAGCCGATGCGGTCCGCGAGGTTGGACAGCGTGAACATGAGCATCTGGAAGGGCACGACCATCGAGAAGACGAACAGGTAATAGAAGAAGTTCGAGATCTTGCTGTTGACGCGCACCACGTACCAAGCGCACATGGAGCAGCACACCAAGATCAGCACGACCGACGTGACCGTGATGATGAGCGAGTACATAAATGCCGAGGCAAAGCCCTGCTCGTTAAGGGCGTGCATATAGTTTGCGAGGCCGTTGAACGTCTCGGGCGTGAGCAGATCGAATGCCGTGGTGGTGCTGATTGCAGTTGCCTTTTTAAAGGAATTGAGCGCAATCATGAACACGGGGTAGATCCACGCGAGCGACAGAATCGTAAAGAAAATCGAGAGCGCGCGGTTAAGAGCCTTATCGCGTTTCATTACTGCTGCACCTCCTTGGACCTCGTGGCCTTAAGCTGGATCATAGAAATAGCGACAACCAGGATGCAGAAGATAACTGCCTTGGCCTGACCGATGCCCTGCCATGCGATGCCAGCACGCGAATAGAACGTGTTGTAGATGTTCAGGGCGAGCATCTCGGTGGAGTGCGCCGGGGCGCCACCGGTAAGGGCGAGGTTCTGGTCGAACAGCTTAAAGCCGTTGGTGATGGACAGGAACAGGCAGATGGTGATGGTCGGCATCAGGTTGGGGATCTTAACCTTCCAAAACGTCTGCCACGCCGTAGCGCCGTCGACCTTGGCGGCCTCGATGTAATCAGACGGAATGGACTGCAGACCGGCGATGTAGATGATCATCATGTAGCCGACCTGTTGCCACAGGGTCAGGATGATAAGGCCCCAGAAGCCAGCGGCGGAGTTGAGGGCGATAAGCTGGGCACCCACGTTGGAGAGCAGGCAGTTGATCAGAATCTGCCAAATGTAACCCAGTACAATGCCGCCGATCAGGTTAGGCATAAAGAAGATCGTACGGAAGATGTTGGTGCCCTTGAGCGCCTTGCGGGTGAGCGCCTGTGCAATGGCCAGCGCGATCACGTTGATGAGCACCGTCGACAGGAAGGCAAACGCCACGGTAAAGAAGAACGACGTGGAGAACTGCGGATCCGTCAAGGCACGCACATAGTTCTCGACACCGACAAAATGCGCGTTGTTAATGGTAATAAACTGGCAGAACGAGAGATAGAAGCCCTGGATAAAGGGGATCACGAACCCGATCATAAACGCCAGGCACGTGGGCAGCATAAAGAGCGGCCACCAGCGCTTGAGTGCTTTGCCCATAGAAGGGTCCTTTCAATATGCAGGGGGCGGGCAAACCTACGTCTGCCCGCCCCCTGTCGCTAATCAGATAGCTTGGGCAGCAACTGCTTACTCGGAAGCAGCCTTCTCGGTCTTCCAGCCATCGACGAAGGCGTTCTTGACGCCGTCCCACTTGGTGTTGTCGGCAGCATAAGCGATGAGAGCCTGCTTGAGGTTCTTCTTCCACTCCTCAGAGGGGATGTAGACGAAGTCCCAAGCGACGGTCTTCTTGCCGTCCTTGGCCATAGCAACGGCCTGCTGCGAGAAGACGTTGGTGGTCTCCTTGGCGCTCTTGAACGGGGCGGTCAGACCCATCTTGTCAGCGATGATGCTGGTGGCGGTGTCAGAAGTGACGCACCAATACATGAAGTCCTCGGTGGCCTTCTGAGCCTCCTCGGAAGCCTGGGAGCTGACGCACCAGTAGTTCTCGCCGCCGGAGCACAGGCCCTGGTTCTCCTCGCCGTCGACGCCGATGTAGATCGGCAGCATGCCGAGCTGGTCGTCGGTCATACCGGCCTTGGTGAGGTCGGCGTAGGCCCAAGAGCCGTTCTGATAGAAGACGGCCTTGCCGGTTGCGAACTCGTTGGTGGCGTCGTCACCGGTCTTGGAGGCGAGCTGCGAAGGATCGCAGGTGGAGTCGGTGATGTACAGGTCGAAGATCTGCTTAAAGTTGTCGAGATACTCGCCCTTGATCTCGTCGTCCTCCTGGTTGTGCTCCTTCTCGAACTCGTAGTAGAGCGGGAGGTTGGCGAGGTGGGTGGTGTAGCGCCAGCTGGAGGAGTCATCCATGCCGGCGGAAGTGAAGGCACCGTCAACGCCGAGCTCGTCCTTGCGGGCCTGGATGTCATCGGCGCAAGCCTTCAGCTTGTCGAAGGAGTTGATGTCCTCGGCCTTGTAGCCAGCCTTCTCGAGGAGCTCCTTGTTGTAGATGATGCCGTAGCTCTCCTGAACCCAGTCGATACCCAGATCCTTGCCGTCGGACTGCAGAGCCAGGGAGTCGTCGATGAGCTCACCGCGGAGCTTGGTGTCGGACAGATCGGCGCAGTAATCCTTCCAGTTCTTAAGACCGGTGGGGCCGTTGACCTGGAACAGCGTCGGAGCGGAGCTCTTGGACATCTCGGACTTGAGCTTCTCCTCGTAGGTGTTGGAGGCGGCGGTCACGATCTTGACCTCGACGCCCTTCTCCTTCTTGTACGCCTTGGCGATCTCCTTCCACTCCTTGTCGACCTCGGGCTTGAACTGGAGGAAGTAGACCTCGGCAGCGTCACCAGAAGCAGAGGAGCCAGAGCCGGCAGAACCACCGCAGCCCACGAGGCCCAAACCAAGAACCGCAGCCGCGGAACCAGCAAAGCCCAGGAACTGCCTTCTGCTCATTTCGTTCTTCATTACAATCCACCCTTTCACACCGTGGCGGCACCCTTTGCCGCCGCCTTCGGAGATTGGCTCGGGGACTTTGCCCCTTTTGCTGATTTGTACGATACGCTATTTGGCTACTTGTTTGAACAAGTATTACTAGAGCGGTAGAAAAACTTCGGTGAACGGTAATTTCAACTTGATACTTGACAAGTTTTGTATAAACAATTATTTGTCATTAAATGCAGAGAAAACGCCCGGTCAAGCCGATGCATCGTCGGTTTGACCGGGCGTTTTCGCTTTGAGGGCATGAGTCTCGTCAGGCTACGAGCTAGCCGGCTATCGCTTGGAGTTGACGCGGTAATGGAAGATCTCGGGATGCGTGCGGGCATGCGTGACCTCGAACAAGATGCCGTCCGAGGTGTACGACTGGCTCTCCATGACGGCGACACAGTTGTATTTGCCGAGGTCAAGATAGCTGCAGTCCTCATCGTTGGCAAGCTCGACGCTCACCGTACGGCGACTCGCCATCACCTTGACGCCGCGTTTGTGCTCCAGATAGTCGTAAATTGACTTTGCGGCGATCTCGGGCGTCAGACCCTTGGCGATCGACTCCAAAAAGTAGCCATGGTCTACTTGGCGCGCATTGCCGTTAAGGCTTCGGACACGCACCACGCGAATCAACTCCTCGCCCACCTTAAAGCCCAGGCGACGAGAGAGCTGCTCGGTGCAAATCAAATGCTCAAAAGACTTAACGTCCGTCGATGCAACGGCATTGTTGCGCTTTGCAAATTCGCCAAACGACTCAACTTCCTCGAGTGCGCCCAACATGTCGGTTTCGCCCTTAAGCCAAATAACGCGCACGCCCTTGCCGTGTATGGGCTGCACAAACATCCCGTCGGCCAGCATACCCAAGGCGCGACGGACGGTATTGCGAGTACATCCGAACTCCGCGGTCAGCTCGGCTTCGGTTGGCAGCATCTCCTGAAACGCATAGGTCCCATTAATGATGCGCGAGCGTATTTCTCGGTAGATTCCTTCGTATATCGCTTTTGGCATTGTTTCACCTCTACATTATTTATTTCCGGCTAGGCACGATAGCATTTCTTAAAGTTGTTTAAACCGAATATCGGTAAAGCGACAGGATTTAACCGTTGACGGTTTCTGTCGTGCCCAAATCGGTTTCGCTCAAAACTGCCAGCACGACAATCGTCTGGTCCTCTACAATGAATCCATTGTTTAAACGTTTCCCCACGCGCAACGCGCCTCGATATTCGGAAGGCAGAACATGCTGCAAAAAATCCAACGCTTTGGCGGGGCAATGTTCGCTCCCGCCATGCTGTTTTCTATATCGGGCCTCATGGTCGGCGTCTCCGCTCTCGCAACGACTGCGGACATCGTCGGCGATCTAGCCGTATACGGAACCCCTTGGTACGTTTTTTGGGCCATCATCCAGCGCGGCTCATGGACGGTCTTTAAACGCCTCCCGCTCCTTTTTGCCGTAGCGCTGCCCATCGGTCTTGCCCAAAAGCAACCGGCACGCTGCTGCCTCGAGGCACTCGTGGCCTATTTTGCCTATTGCTTCTTTTTGAGCGAGATCATTAAGCTGAGCGGAGACAACCTTGGGCTTAAGTACCCGTCATCTTTGACCCCCGCCAACGGTATCACCGTCATCGACGGCATCAAGACGCTCGACACCGGCATTATCGGCCCGCTGGTGGTATCGGCAACCGTCGTCGCCATCCATGACCGCTTCTACGATGCCAAGGTTCCCGATTGGCTCGGCACCTTCTCGGGCTCCTCGCTGGTCTACCTCATCAGCTTTTTTGCCGTGTTTGCCCTTGCCGCTATCTCGGCCGCCATCGTGCCCTCCGTATACGCAATGACCGAAACGCTGCGCCATGCACTTACGAGCGTCGGCCCCTTTGGCGTGGGCATCTTTGTGTTTTTGGAGCGAGCGCTCGAGCCCATGGGGCTGCACCACCTGCTCTACATGCCGATCTACTACGACAACCTGGTCATTAACGACGGCATCTACGCCACGTGGAGCAGCTTGCTCCCCATCCTCTCCCATAGCACGCGCCCCCTTAATGAGCTTGCGCCGTGGGCCGGTTTTACCGCCACCGGCTGGGTCAAGCTCTTTGGCCTTCCTGCCATCGCAGCTGCGTTCTACTCCACCGCAAAACCCGAGCGCCGCGCCGGCCTCAGGGTCATCCTTGTTCCCGCCATCATCGCCTCGGTGGTTTGCGGCGTTACCGAGCCACTCGAGTTTCTCTTTATGTTCACCCACCCCGGGCTCTTTTTGCTCTACGCCGTCTTATCGTCTTGCCTTGCCACAACCATGAATCTCTTTGGCATCGTCGGCATCTTCTCGGGCGGCCTCATGGAGATGGCAGCCTTCAACTTTATTCCGCTCATGCGCACGCATGCCGGTGCCTATCTTTTGGCGCTCGGTATCGGCCTTGCCTTTAGCCTCATCTTTTTTGTTAGTTTTC
>URIE01000024.1 GCA_900547805.1 uncultured Collinsella sp. | reverse complement strand
ACGGACCTCAGGACACTCTTACACCACGTCTGCGCGCGCGACCCGGAGCGCGCATCGAAATAGGCGTTTTGGGCTGTTTGAGGGGTTAGCCATATACCACGTGGTCAAAAAACGCCAAATATGAGTACTGTTGCCAAGATAGTCACATATGTTTTTTGTCCTTTGGGCTCCCTAACGATATTCATTCTCGTTGGGGAGCCCATTTTATTGAACCTATGGGGAATAACGTTGTCTTGCTTTTGGACAATTGGGGATTTCTGGCACTCATTACAAGGAAATTTGCTGTTACTAAATTGGTGACAGTACTCATATTTGGCATTTTTTGACCACAGGGGTTGCCAGCGCAGTGGTTTCGCCCTTTTTGCGCCGAAGCGATACACTGTTGCCGTTTGATTTCTTCGCTCAAGGAGGATGCGCATGCCGTGCACAACGATTTTGGTTGGTAAGAATGCGAGCTACGACGGGTCGACCCTGGTCGCGCGTAACGAGGACTCGTCCAACGGGGTGTTTGAGCCCAAGCGTATGCGCGTGGTGCATCCCGACGAGCAGCCGCGCGTCTACACGAGCGTCCTGAGTCACCTGACCGTTGAGCTGCCCGATAACCCCATGCGCTACACGAGCGTCCCCGACGTCGTTCCCGGTCACGGTATTTGGGCCGAGGCCGGATTCAACGAGCTCAATGTTGGCATGTCCGCAACCGAGACGCTCACCACCAACGAGCGCGTTCGCGGCGCCGACCCGCTCGTGGACTACGTGCCCGCCAAGGGCAACGAGGGCGAGGACGGATACGTTCCGGCACAGTCCGGTGGCTTGGGCGAGGAGGACATGGTGACCCTGGTCCTGCCTTACGCCAAGTCCGCCCGCGACGGCGTACGCATTCTGGGTGACCTGCTCGAGCGTTATGGCACCTACGAGAACAACGGCATCGCCTTTAGCGACGTGGACGAGATCTGGTGGCTCGAGACCATCGGCGGGCACCACTGGATCGCCAAGCGCGTGCCCGATGACGCCTATGTGACCATGCCCAACCAGCTGGGTATCGACAGCTTTGACCTGGATGACGCCGAGGGCGCCCAGGCCGACCACATGTGCTCCGCCGACTTGCGCGCCTGGATGGCCGAGTGGCATCTGGACCTGACGCTGGGCGTCGAGGGCGACGGCCCGGCTGCGGTCTTTAACCCGCGCGAGGCCTTTGGCTCGCACAGCGACAGCGACCACGTCTACAACACGCCGCGCGCGTGGTACATGCAGCGCTGTCTCAACCCCAGCGACGTGTGGGATGGCCCCGACGCCGACTACACGCCCGAGAGCGACGATATCCCCTGGAGCCGCGTGCCCGAGCGCAAGGTGACCATCGAGGACATCAAGTACGTGCTTTCGAGCCACTACCAGGGCACGGAGTACGACTGCTACGGCAGCAAGGGTACGCCCGCCACACGCGGCGCCTATCGTCCCATCGGGATCAACCGCAACAGCCAACTCGCCGTACTGCAGCTGCGTCCCTATGCGCAGCCGGCCTATCGCGCCGTGCAGTGGATGGCGTTTGGTTCCAACTCGTTTAACGCGCTGGTTCCGCTGTACGCCAACGTCGAGACCATGCCCGAGTACTATGCCGACACGCAGGCTCGCGTAACGTCCGAAAACTTCTACTGGGCCAACCGCCTGATCGGCGCCCTGGCCGACGTCCGTTTCCATGAGTGCGGTCGCGCCGTGGAGGGCTACCAGGAGAAGGTCGGCGGCATGGGCCACAAGCAGATTCACGACGTTGACGCTGTCGTAGCCACGCTGCCCGAGGCCGAAGTGCCCGCCGAGCTCGCCCGCGCCAACGAGGCCTTTGCCGAGCTCATGCGCGTGGAGACCGATGCCCTGTTGGGCAAGGTGCTCTACACCACGAGCTGCGCCATGAAGAACTCTTTCGCGATGAACGACAACATTAGGTAAAAGCCGTATTGCAGCGAACGAGCGGGGCAAACGCCGTCAAAGGCTTTGCCCCGCTCGATTTCTATCTTGGCGGTAAAACGATTTTGTGTCGTTCACTCAATCTTGGGTACAAGAAGGCCAATGCAGTTGTTCATGATTGGAGCCAACCATGGTTATGAAACTCGATCAGCTTGTTAACGGCGCCATTAACGTGGGCTTCGGTGCCGCCGCCGTTGCCGTCGAGGGCGGCAAGAAGGTCCTCGACGACCTCGGTACCAAGGGCGAGCAGGTCCGCAAGGATGCCGGCACCCCCGATATCGCCCGCAGCGTGTCCGATATGTTCGAGCAGGCGGGTGGCACCATCTCCGACCTGACCGAGCGCCTGGGCATGCAGGGCGAGACTGCGGCCCAGCGCGTGCTCGATGAGCTCATCCTGGCTCGCGTCCGCGTTATGACCGCCCCCGAGCGCACGGCCTTCCTGGCCCATGTGCGCGACATCGTCGATTCGGTCGAGGACAACGTGACCTCGGTGCCCGTCGAGTCCGTTGAGCCCGACGATGCAGGGGACACCGAAGAGGCCGAGTAGCAGCGCAGATGGCAGATTCCACTACCGATTACAACAATCTAGATCCCTTGGGTGACGAGGCGGCGGTTGTCGATGAGGTCGACGCCGCCGTCTCGGGCGCTCGCAAGAAGCCGCGCGCTGTCGATATGGTGCCCGAGGAGCCCGACGCGATGGCGCCGGACGAGGAATACCAGCTCACGCCGGCGGGTCGTCGCGAACGCATTGGGCAGATTGTTCGCCTGGTCAAAAAGTACCGCGTGTGGGATAACCTCACGCCGGTTCGTTTGCGCCGCCTGCTCGAGGAACTCGGCCCCATGTTCGTCAAGATGGGGCAGATTCTGGCCAACCGGTCCGAGATTCTGCCGCAACGCTTTTGCGACGAGCTGCGGCGTCTGCGCTCCGACGTGGAGCCGGTGCCGTACGAGGTCGTACTCAGTTGTCTGGAAGAAGAATACGGCCTGCGCCTGGGGGAGATGTTCGATGCGATCGACCCCAATCCGCTTGGTAGCGCATCGCTTGCGCAGGTGCACCGCGCACGTCTGGTGACGGGCGAGGACGTGGCCGTCAAGGTGCAGCGCCCCGGTGCGCAGCAGGTTATGGCACAGGACATCGATATCATCCGCTCGGTGGTGCGTATCGTTTCCAAGTTCGTCAACACCGATCAATTCGTTGACCTGCACGGCGTAGTCGAGGAGTTGTGGACCTCGTTTCGCGAGGAGACCAACTTTTTGGCCGAGGCCAAAAACCTCAACGACTTCTACGAGTTCCATAAGAGCGTTCATGGCGTGACGTGCCCTAAATCCTATCTGGACCTGTGCACCGAGCACGTGGTGGTTATGGACTACGTCGACGGCATTTCGATCGCCGATCCTGAACGCTTGGTGGCCGAGGGCTATGACTTGGAAAAGATCGGTGCCGCGATTGTCGAGGACTACTCGACGCAGGTGCTCGACGACGGCTTTTTCCATGCCGACCCGCATGCGGGAAACATTATCCTCAAGGACGGCATTGTCTACTTTATCGACTTGGGCATGGTCGGACGCATGTCGAGCCACGACCGCGGTATCGTCAAGGACATGATTTTCGCCGTGGCCGAGGGCGACGTGCCCAAGCTCAAGGATTCGCTCATGCGCTTCGCCGTGACGCGTGGCGACTCGGCTGAGCTCGATCATTCGGCCTTTTTGTCCGATTTGGACTTTATCGTGGCTGACTTTGCGGGCCTTGACCTGAAGGATCTGGATATCGGCGAGTTTTTGACCTCGCTGCTAAACTTGGCGCGTAAAAACGACGTTGAGCTGCCGAGCGTGGTGACGATGTTCGCGCGCGGCATGGTGACGCTCGAGGGTCTGCTGACCGAGTACATGCCCAACGTCAACATGATCCAGATCATTCAGGCTCATATCAAAAACGAGAAGAGCATCTATGCCCGCATGCACGAGATGAGCCGCGACTTTGCCGCGAGCAGCTATCGCGCGGCAAAAGGCTCGCTCGAGGCGGCCGAGTATCTGGGCTTGGCTTCGCGTATGCTCACGCGCGGCCAGCTTAAGGTGAACACGCAGATCATGAGCAGCGATAAGGCGCTGCGACAGCTGGGCGGAATTATCGACCGCATGTCGATGGCTATCGTTATCGCCGGCCTGTTTATCGGTTCGTCGGTGGTGTACTACGCACGCATCGAGCCGGTTGTGTTTGGTATCCCGGTCATTGGCTTTATGGGCTACGTGAGCGCGCTGGTGCTGGCGCTTATGCTGGGCCGCAATATCTGGCTCAACAGCCACGGCGGCAAACACTAGAGGCTGCGACCGTCACCGCATTTTCCTATCGCAAACAATAGCTTTTACCTTGGGCTTCGCCTGTGTGCGGGGCCCTTTTGCGTGATACCATTTTGACGGTAATAATCGATGGCCTAGATGGTGGTGCGGAGACGCACGAACGCGCGGTTTTCCTGCGCGTTTGGGAGAATCGGGGTGCAAGTCCCCGGCTGTACCAGTAACCGTAATTCCTCTTGGCTCGGGATGTTCGCGTCGCAGATCGGACGACGCGCCTGAGCCGTTAAGGTTAAGTCGGATCGCCTCCCATCTTGCATGCGGCTGCGGCGTATGCCGCCGGTGTGCATAGGGCTCTGGAGGGAAGGGGGACCCCGATGGGGGAACTCGAGCGTAACATGTGCGATGACGTGGGGCAGCCTCAAGACAACGCTCCAAGTACAGACAATGGGGGACAAATGGATATGTTTGAGGACGAGCGCGAGCGCGCCTCGTTGCATCGCCGTGGCGCGATTGCACGCGGTTTAGCCAAGCGCTGCCTGGTGGCATTCCTGGCCTTCGCGATGGCCTTTGGCACCACGCCGGCTCAGCTGTGGGCCGAGGGCGCCGAGGGCATTGCCGACGCTGTGGCTCAGGCTACGACGCCGGGCGAGGACGCAGCGCTTGCGGGCGGTGCCGCTGAGCAGAGCGGCGCCGAGGTTTCAGATTCCGGGAGCGCGCCTGCGGCTAGTGCCGCCACAACAGAGGCGGTAACTGGCGACGAAGGCACGGCGACGGGGGAGAACTCTGCCGCGAGCGAGCAGTCTTCGACGGCATCCGCTGGCCAAGCAGGATCTGCCGCCGCGACTGCCGTCCAGACAGAGAACCCGACAGAAACCGGCGATGTCGCCAAGAAGCAAGTCGAGGTCTCGTTCTCGATTATCGGCACCGATGCCGACGGCAAGGCTCAGACGTGGGTGGCACCTACGCAGCTCAAGCTCGACGAGGGCGCGACGGCTGCGGATGCCTTCATTAAGCTGCAGGAGAAGACGGGCTTCAAGGCGAAGTACGATCCGAACACGGCATACGGTTTCTACCTCAAAAGCATCACGTCCCCGACAGATGGCCGCACGCTTGCCTACGATCCGACGACTTATGCCTACTGGCAGCTGTTCGTCGACGGCGCGTCTTCCTCGGTTGGCGCGAGCAGCGTCAAGCTCACCCAGGGGCAGAAGATTGAGTTTGCCTATACGGCTGGTAACTCGTCCCCTGTCGTTAAGGACCAGCTTGCTGCGAATGTGACCGTCATTGGTCGCGATGCCCAGGGCAAGACTCAGACTTGGGTCGATAACGCGCAGTATGTGGTGACGTCCGGCTCGAGCGCACTTGACCTTACGAAGGTCGCGCTCGAGGCAAATGGCATCGACGCCTTTGCTGCGGGCTCCATCATTTTGAGCCTTAAGTACAACGGCGTTGAGCTGGGTACGCCGCTCGATTATTCGACCTATTGGCAGCTGTTTATCAACGGCAAGCCGAGCGACTACACGGCAGACAATGTCACCATTCATGCTGGCGATACCGTTACGTGGTTCTACGGTGGCTGGGGCGACCAGTTGCCCTCTGATTCCGTCCATGCTTCCGTTCAGGTCCTTGGTAAGGGCAAGGACGGCAAGCAGCAGGTTTGGGCTTCGACGGGCCAGACGAGTCTCAAGGCGGGTTCTACTGCCAAGGATCTCCTTGAGCAGACCGGCCTTAAGCTCGATGCTAGCGAATCGTCTTGGGGCTGGTTCCTCAACGGCATTACTTCGCCGTTCGATGGTAAATCCTATGGCTGGGACGCTGCGACCAAAAGCTATTGGCACTTCTACGTAAATGGCAAGTTCGCCAACGTTGGCGCCGGTGCCTACAAGCTCCAAGAGGGCGATACCGTCACCTTTATGTATGGTGCTGACGCCGATGCCCTTCCTGGCCAGGTTCTTGGGTCTGTCGATGTTATCGGTCCCGATGTCAACGGCAACAATACTCGCTGGGGCTCGGCAAGCAATGTTTCCCTGCCCGAGGGCTCTACGGCTCAGAACCTTATTGAGACGGTTCTGAAGGCCAAGGGCGTTACGTACAACGGCTCCCAGAGTGGTGAGTACTGGTTCCTCAATTCCATTACTTCGCCGTTCGATCACAAGCCGTATGTCTGGGATACTGCGACCAATAAATATTGGCACCTGTATATCAATGGAGAGCCCTCCTTACTCTGCGCCAATCAGATTACGCTCAAGAGCGGCGATAAGGTTGCGCTTGCCTATACCACCGACGATTCGGCCATGCCCGATCCCGACAAGATTGTCGTGGACCCGAGCGCGACGACTCCTGATTGGGATGCCGAGTGGGCCGGCTACGGCAACAGTGGCAACGGTTCGACCGTAACGGATGCCAAGACGCCTGCGCAGGCCGCCGGTCTTAAGTGGGCCTTCGATTGGAAGGCCGAGTCTGGTCAGCAGTATGCCAACTGCAGCGAACCTGTCATCGCTAACGGCTTTGTGTATATTGCGACCGAGAACGAGCTCATTAAGATCGATTCGTCCACGGGCAAAAAGGTTGCCTCTGCGCCGCTTGCCTCCAAGGTGAGCTATACCTCTCGTCCGATCTATACCAATGGCCTTATCATCGTTCCGCTCAACGGCGGTGCGGTCCAGGCGATTACTGCAGACAAGCTGATCTGCAAGTGGCTGACGCCCGGTTTGACGGACTTGACGCAGAGCTCCTGCACCGTCGTTTCGGACGGCGAGTACGTCTATGTTGGTACGGTCGATATTTCGTATGACGAGAATTACAACGCGACCTACGGCAACGGCTCCTTTGCACGCATTAAGATTGCCACGGGCGAAGTTTCTTGGCAGAACATCGACCCTGTCGAGGGCTATTACTGGACTGGTGCGGCTTTGACGGATAAGTATGCCATCGTTCCTACGAGCGCGGGTACGCTTAAGTGCATTGATAAGACGACGGGCGATGTCGTTTCGACCATGAAGCTCGGCGCTGTCGCAAATGCCGATTGCATTGCCGATCCGTCTAATGGTTCGACCTTCTATCAGATGACGCACGATGGAAAGCTCCATGTGATTTCGCTTTCGGCGAAGGGCGTACTGAGCGAGCAGAAGACGGTCGATCTGGGTCTTACTAATAACATGAGCGCACCGGCGGTGGCTGGCGAAAACTTGATTGTCGGCGGACAGACGGCTACTGGTTCCGCTCTGGCTCTCTATAATCTGAAGACCGGTAAGACCACGAAGGTCACCGCTGCTGACGGTAAAGAACTTCCGGCCGGATTTAACGGTATTGCTGCTACTCCGCTGGTGAGTGTTCAGGGCGGCAAGACCCATGTGTACTTCACCGTTAACAGCGCGGATAGCAAGGATTACGTCAACTACTCTGCTGGTGGTGGCGTGTATCGCTATACGCTCGGCGATGCAGAGGCGACGCAGATTTATGATGCGGCTGGCCATTACCAGCACTGCGACTCTCCGGTCATTGCCGATGCATCTGGCAACCTGTACTACATCAATGACTCGGGTACGCTGTTCAAGCTTGGAGCTGTCGAGTCTTGGACGGTCGTCTTTAATTCCAACGGCGGGTCTGCTTGCGACACTAAGTTTGTTGCTACGGCCGACGGCAAGCTGGTCAAGCCGGCCGATCCGACGCGCGATGGCTACACTTTCGGCGGTTGGTTCACCGATGAGGCTTGCACGCAGGCGTATGACTTCAGTACGCCGGTGACGGCCGATCTGACGCTGTATGCCAAGTGGACCAAGAATGCTGTTAACCCTGGCGGCAATGGCGGTTCTGGCTCCAATGGCGGCAATGGTGGCGCTGGCAACGGTTCCGGTGCTGGCGCTGGCACGGGCACGGGTTCCGGCTCCGGCACGAAGGGCCAGCAGACTGGCGGCGCTGTCGCCCCGGGTCAGAAGCCGGTGACCAAGACGACGGTGTCGACCAAGACCGAGACCAAGGAAAACAAGTCCGACAAGAAGGACTCCGATAAGTCCGATAAGAAGGACGAGAAGAAGTCTGACAAGAAGTCTGACAAGAAATCCGATACGGGTGCTGCTTCCACGACCACTGCTAAGAAGTCCTCTAGTGCTTCCGAGCAGGAGACTGGCACCAATCCGCTCGCCATCGTCGGCGTTGCCGCCGGCGTCATCGGTCTCGCCATCGTCGGCGTGTTCGTGTTCACCAAACGTCGGTAGGTGAGGGCTGTGTCCAATAAATCCAAGGACGCTGACCCCAAGCAACCAGATTCCTCGTTCATTCAGTTCGACGATTCAAAGCAACAGGGCGCCGCTTCGACGGCGTCCGCCCCTCGACGGAAGGCGCTTACTGGCGTCCTGACCGCCGCGTGCGTTGCGCTGATTGTCATATCGCTGGGCTTCGTCCATCCTTCCGAGAGCGGCGCCTGGTCCATTGACTGGATCGTTCAGACTGTGACGGGGGAGAGCGTCGTCACCAAGGACACCAAGGCGTCTGGCTCGTCTGCCGCTTCGGGCGAGGCCAGTTCCAAGGATTCCAAGTCATCGAATGATGCAAAAGACGAGTCCAAGGATTCGGATGAGTCCAAGTCTAAGGACGATTCCGAGTCTTCAAACAAGGAATCGGACAAGAACTCGGATAACAAGAAGTCCGAGGACCAGGACGGCAAGAAGTCTGGCGATAAATCTGCTGCCCAAAATACGGGAGCCGGTGATACTTCCAATGTGTCTGGCGGTGCTTCTTCGGGCGGTGGCCAGTCGTCTAATGGAGCCTCATCCTCTAATGGTGGAAACGCCTCCTCGGGCGGCCAGAGCGGCTCACAGGAGTCTAACTACGTTACGGTGACGGTTTCGGTCACATCGAGCGCTGTGGGCAATCCTGTGTCCTCTGGTGGCACCTTTACCTTTAACGAAGGCGCTACTGTCTACGATGCCCTGTGCGCGCTGGGCCTTTCTGTCAACGCACATGGCTCGTCGTACGGCACGTATGTCTCCGCGATTGGTGGTTTGGCCGAGAAGCAGTACGGTGGCACGAGCGGCTGGATGTACTCCGTCAACGGCACAACGCCCATGACGGCCTGCAGTAACTACGTTCTCTCCAATGGCGACAACGTAGTCTGGTATTACGTTACAGGCTAGAGACTTCGACATAGCGCGCCAGACGGGCGGTTCGGACAAACATCCGGGCTGCCCGTTTTTCATGCGTAGAGGACTGGGTCGCCGGGTCTCTCGGCAAACAAAAAACCGGTTGGAATGGGAATTCCAACCGGTTATACATTCAAGCAAATAGTGAATCGACTACGACCGTGCGCCCTCGAGGAAGAAGCGGCGGCTGAAGTAGTTGTACCAGGTGACGAGGAACGTCGCGATGGCCTTCATGGCCTGGTAGCCGATGCTCAAAAACGTGACGCCCACAAACATGTACAGGTCGTTGAGGCCCAGACCGATCACCGACAGGATGGTGAAAATCGTGAACTCGCGCTTGCGGCTCATGCCCTCGCGGTGGTCGAACACGTACTTCATGCTGAGCCAGTAGTTGACCACGACGGACGTGATAAACGAAACCGTGGTGCTCATCAAAAAGTCGAGGTGGAACAGCTCGACGAGCGCAATGAGCATGCCCCAGTCGATGCCAAAGGAGATAAGACCCACGACGGCAAACTTGAGGAACTGCTTGGTATGAGGTTGTGCCAGCGCCTTGCGCACGTAATCACATCCAATGCGTTGATGAATCGAGCAGAGGATACTTTAGAGCTTTTACAAGGGAAACGTAAGGTCTTTGGAAAGAACTATACGAACTCGCCAAATATTCAAGAGGTAATCCGCAAACGTTGCAAATCTTCCCGTAAACGAGCAAAGCCCACGAACAACGCAGCGCTCGACGCGCGTTATCCGTGGGCATCGTAAGACCGTAGGGTTGTGAGTTACTTGGTCTCGTCGCCCTCCAGGAAGATCTTTCGGGTCACAAAGTTGTAGACCATGACAAGCGCGGTGGCGCAGATCTTGGCGATATTGGCCTCGAGCCCCAGACCGGTGTTGAGCGCCAGCACGATACCGTCGTTGAGTGCCAGGCCGATCACGGACAGCATGACAAAGATAATGAACTCGCGGCGGCGGCTCATGCCTTCCTTGTGCGCAAACACGTACTTCATGCTGGCGACGTAATTAAAGATGAGCGAGACGATAAAGCCGCTCGTGTTGGCGATTAGGATGTTGAGGCCCAGACCGTAGTGGAGCAGATTCATAATGCCAAAGTCGATAACCGTGGCAATGACACCGACGACGCCAAATTTCATGATCTGCGCAAGGAGCTTTTGCATGGTACCTGCCTTAAGCTGGCGCCGAAGCGCCGCGGGGATGACAAACTCAGCAAGTTTAGCCAATCCCCGCGGGTGGTGCTAGGCGCGCTCCTCGATAGCACCGTTTCTATATGCATCGAGCAGCTGGCGCAGGTCCTGGATCTGGCTGCGGATCTTGGCGCCAGTATCGGTGTCGCTCACCATGCGGCGACGGTCTGCTTGGTCAAAACGGTTGGTCTCGCTTTCGATGTCCACGTTGCGCGTGAGTGCCTCGGCAACCGTCGTAAAGGCCCGGTGCGACTTGAGGCGGCAGCCGCGCGAGCTCGAGATGAGCGTATAGCCGGCGATACCCGTCTTGGGATGGTAAGCGCGGCAGAAGCCGCCATCGATGACCAGCAGCTTGCCCTCGGCGCGGATGGGTTGCTCGCCCTTGGTGGTTTTAACGGGCGTGTGGCCGTTGATGATGTGGCCGGTCGGCGAACATGCCATGGGCGCGACGCCAAACTCGCGCATGATGTCATCGCAGACCGAGGGCGACTTGGTAAGCGTAAAGTACGGGTCCATCGGCTCGACCCAGGTGCTCTTATCGGCGATATAGGCGCGCTCAAAGGTACGCACCAGGCGTCCGCTGGCGGGTGAGTTAAAGCCAATCCACAGGTACCACATCCAGTCGAGAGCGTCGCGGTCGCCCACGCGCCAGGCGCGGCGGGCGATGTGGTCGCAAAAATCGAGATAATCGCGGCCAGCGTGCCAGGTGCCCAAGCAGTTCATGCTGCTAAAGGTGCCGTCTTCGTTGAGCGGCACGCAGCCATGGAACAGCAGGTTGCCGTTGGCGACCTTGTACATCGAGCCGTGGGAATAGAGGAAATCGATATGGCGATGCAGGTGATCGGCGGTGACAAACTCGGACACGAGCTTGTCGATGATGTGCTGCTCCTGGGGCGTGAGCGTATAGGGGTCCGCCGGGTCGACGGTGGGGAAGTCGTTGGTCGTGAGCGGCCACACGCTGCCGTCGGCGAGCGTGACCGTGCCGGTGTCGTGGTCGATCTTGTCGAGCAGCAGGCGGTCGGTCATGTCGAACTCGGGGTGGCGCTGGATAATCTGGCCCTCGAGCTTAAAGAGCAGCACGTTGATGGCCTTGATCAGCGGGGTGATGGGCTCACCGGCGGTGTAGGTGGCATCGGCAAAGGCGACGAGCTCGCGCAGCGAGATGCCGTAGTCGTTCTCGAGAATCTCGTAATTGTCGTAGCGTAGGTTGTTGCGCAGCACCGTGGCGATGCAGGCGGGCTCACCGGCCGCAGCACCCATCCACAGCAGGTCGTGGTTGCCCCACTGGATGTCGAGCGAATGGTAGGTGAGCAGACGGTCCATAATCTTGGCCGCGCCGCCGCCGCGGTCGAAGATGTCGCCCACCAGGTGCAGGTGGTCGACGGCCAGCCGCTTGATGAGCGAGGCGAGCGACTCGATAAAGTCGTCGGCGCTGGCGGTCTCCAGGATGGACTCCACGAT
Organism: uncultured Collinsella sp.; assembly: GCA_900547805.1. Classification (GTDB taxonomy): domain Bacteria; phylum Actinomycetota; class Coriobacteriia; order Coriobacteriales; family Coriobacteriaceae; genus Collinsella. Next base: position 7,384 of record URIE01000024.1, on the reverse strand, counting down.
GCGCTCGTGATAGCGCACGCGATAGTTATTCTCGTCCGGGTGCGTGTGCAACAACTCGTCGATGATATAGGCGTAGTCGCGCGGGATGGCCTTACGCACCTTGGAGCGCGTGTAGCGGCTTGAAAGTGAGCGAGCGACCATGATGAGCTGGTCAAGCATCGTCTTGTACCAGGTGGGCGAGTCCTCGCGCCGGCTGCGGACCAGGTCGATCTTCTCGCGCGGGTAGTAGATGAGCGTGCACAGCTCGCCCTTTTCGTCAAAGGAGAGCGTGTCGCCAAAGATCTCGTCGACATGTTCGCGCACGACGCCCGAGCAGTTGTTGAGGATGTGCATAAAGGCTTCGTACTCGCCGTGCACGTCGCTCATAAAATGCTCGGTGCCCTTGGGTAGGTTGAGGATGGCCGAGAGGTTGATAATTTCGGTAAACGCGGATTGTTCGGTGGGGAACTGTCTCGACAGCAGGCGCAGATACTTGAAGTCTTGCGGGTTGCGATCGAATGCGACCATGAAACACCTTCCGATGGGGCTGGTAAAACTGATAAACAGCGTCAAACGTTTATCAGTATGCGCCGCTTTTGTTTCGATTTTGCGCCAGCGGCTGAATTGTCGGCTGAACGGTTTGGTAAATCGATTTAGTTGAGGTAGATATGGCGGTTGAGTGGAGACGATAGAGGGTGTTTTCTCAGATATTTATGCGTGGAGTCGGTGGAGACGATGGTGGTAAAGATGTTCGCTATTTTTGGTTCGATTTGGTAAATAGTGGACATATGTACCGTATGTAGGCTCACTGTGCGATAATTTGCGCAGCAATGAGTAAGGAGCCTCATATGAGTGATTTTGTCCTGACCTGTGAATCCGCCGCCGACCGAACCCGTGAGTTCTTTGCGTCGCGCAATATCCCTGTCGTGTGTTTTCATTACGAGATCGACGATGTTGTCTATACGGACGATCTGTATCAGTCGATTACGCCGGACAAGTTTTTTGCCCAGATTGCCGCGGGCGCCATGCCCAAGACGTCTCAGGTGAGCGTGGGTGAGTACGAGGAGTTTTGGGAGCCGTTTGTTGCCGAGGGTAAAGACGTGCTGCACCTGACGTTGTCGTCGGGTATTTCGGGCACGTATGGATCGGCCTGCGTTGCGGCGCAGATGCTCGCGGATCGCTATCCCCAGGGCGGCAAGGTGCGCGTCATCGATTCGCTGGCGGCGTCTTCGGGCTTTGGCCTGTTGCTGGAATATGCCGCCGACGTGCGCGATAGCGGGGCCTCACTCGACGAGACGGCTGCCTGGATCGAGGAGCACAAACTCAACCTGCACCACTGGTTCTTCTCGACCGATCTGTCGAGCTACCTACGAGGCGGTCGCATTTCGGCTGCGAGTGCGATCATCGGCACGGCGCTTAAGATTTGCCCGCTTATGACGGTCGATTGCGACGGCAAGCTGTCGCCACGTGAGAAGATTCGCACTAAGAAGCGCGCGATTTCCGAGATGGCCAAGACCATGATGGCACACGTGCAGGACGGTGTGGATTATTCGGGTAAGTGCATCATGTCGCACTCGGCGTGCCGCGAGGATGCCGAGGCAGTTGCGGCGCTGATTGAGGAACAGGTTCCGCAGCTTAAAGGCAAGATTGAGATCAATGATATCGGTACTCTGATTGGCTCGCATACCGGACCTGGTACGGTGGCGCTCTTCTTTATGGGCGACAAGCGCGTGGATTAACTTGGCTCATCACGTCGCTGCGTGATTGCTCAAACGAAAACGGCCCGCCTCACGTTTGTGGGGCGGGCCTTGCTGTTGCGGCTAGCGTTTCTTTCCGCGGAAGAAGAAGCCGTGCAGTGACGGCTTGAGGCCGCGGTTGGCGCGATGCTCCTCGACGCGCTCGTGGATCGAAGCGACGCGCTCGATGACTTCGTCGGGAATCGGCACATCGGGATTCATGTTCTCGACCTGGCTGACCTCGGCGGCGGCGACCTGGTCGATAATGGGCACATCGTCGCGCGAGATGACGGGTGTGGCGTCTTCCTTCATCTTGCGATAACGCTGCATCATGTCGGTCTGTAGCTGCTGGGCCGAAGGCGGCGTCCAGATGATGGCGTTGGCACCGGCGGCGATGGTTTCACGGATGCTCTCGGGCGTCTTGCCGCCCGGCGCGATGAGCGGCAGGTTGGGATAGTGCTCGCGCAGTTCACGCAGGACCTGGGGCGTGTTTTTGCCGGCGGCGATGTTGAGAATCTTGGCTCCGGCGCGCACTTTGGCATGCGCATCATCGTCGCAACGTACAACCGTGGCGATGACGGGGATGTCGGCGATGTTGGTGATGTGCTCGACCATCTCGGCAGTGGCGGGGGAGTTGACCACGCAGCCCGCCGCGCCCTGCATCTCGGAGACGGCTGCCATCTGCACGGAGCGCTTACCGGTGGTGGTGCCGCCGCCCACGCCTACAAAGACCGGGCACTCGGCGACGGTCAACAGCGCCTGCGTAATGGCCGGCTGCGGCGTGAAGGGGTAAACGGCAAAGACAGCATCGGCATTGGAGTTGCGGATGACGGCCACGTCGGTGGTGTAAATGAGCGACTTGATGCGTCGACCGAAGAGCGTAAAGCCGCTGGCCTCCTCGATCTCGTCGGGCATGCGAAGGGCCGCCTTGCGCAAACGCCCGTCGATGGGCAGCGGCTCCATGGGGAGCAGTCCGTTGGGGGTCACGGCTACCTGGGGCTCGGTGAACTCGTCTGCGAGCTCGACCTCGGAGAAATCGACCGAGGCGACGATGTCCTCGTGAACCTCGGCGGGCACATCGATGGGAGCTTGGTCGTTTGCCGCGGCAGGCGTGTCGAAGGAGCTGGTGCCGACGAAGGCGTCGACGCGCTCATTTAGATCGTTGAGGGTATCCATGGAGGCTCGATTCTATGTGATGACGGCCGGCGCGATGCAGCCGGAATTGCGAATGCTAAATCGTTTGACGAGTTGATTTTTCCCCGCCGCGCCATCCGTTAGACCGAAGGGCCGGCGAACGTGAAGGAGCTGTGGTGGCGGGTATCGAGGTGCTATCTTGAAAGTCCCGTTTAAAAGAGAGGTGACGCGGTATGGAATTGACAGCAATGTTTGGCTCGATTGGCCTGTGTGTGGGCGCAATCGTTGCCGCCGCGGTCATCTACTTTGTGGTCACGGCCATTAAGGGCAAAAGGGCCGAACGCAAGGAGCGCGCGATGCTTAAACAGCATCGCGACCAGCAGGGCAAACGCGCACAGAGATAGCTTGTTGAGTTTTGGATCCGTGCGCTAGCTGCGTTTTCGAATCAGGGCAATGTAGAAGCCCTCAAATTCGCGGCTGGGCGGAATGGTGAGCGTGCCGGGCAGGCCGTTGGCGATGGCCGATACCTGACCCGCGGCAATGGCCTCGGTCAGGGCGTTGGACTCGATGCGCGGCTCCTCGCCAGCTTCCTGGGCGCGGCGTGCCTCACTTTCGCTTGGCGTGCCGTCGAGGGGGATGAGCTCGCAGTCCATATGCTTGTCGAGGGCCTCTTGCAGGGCGTCCTCGTTTTCCTGCGGCAAGATCGAACAAGTCGAATAGACGAGCGTGCCGCCCGGTTTGAGGGCTCCCATGGCGCGGTCCAGAAGCGCACGCTGCGAGCGGGCGCATTTGCTCAGCAACTGCTCGGTGAGGCCGCGCAGACTCTTCTCGTTGCCGCTGATGACGGTGCCCGTGCCGGTGCAGGGAGCGTCGAGCAGGATGCGGTCAAAGCGGAAGAACTCGTCGAGCTCGCGTGCGTCGATGCGCATGACGGGCACGTTTTTTGCGCCTTGGCGGTGGAGGTTGGCTTCGAGCTTCTCGGCGCGGGGAATGCTCATCTCGCAGGCGGTAAGGTGCGCCTGGCCCTGCGTGAGGGCGGCGGTCTGCGTCGTCTTGCCACCGGGGGCCGCGCACATGTCCAGGATGTCCTCGCCTGCCTGGGCGCCCAGGACCAACGGCGGCATCATGGACGACAGACTTTGCAAGTAGATCTTGCCGTCGCGGTAGATGTCGAGGTCCCACAGGTCGGAAACCTGGGCGTCGGGCAGGATGAAGGCGTCTGGGTACCAGGCGACGGGGTTGTGGGCGATGCCGGCGGCATCGAGCGCCGCAGCGATGTCCTCGGCGGTTGCCTTGAGCGTGTTGGCGCGCAGCGTGACCGGGCGTGTGGCTGCAGCACCGAAGCCCTCGATCATGAGCTCGGCATCGGCGGGCGCATAGGCGCCGGCGATCGTGTCGACCATAAAGCGCGGCAGGTCGGCGGCGCAGGGAAGGGCGGCAAGCTGGTCGGAAAGCTCGGTGGCGGCAAACTGCCTGAGCTTGAGCTCGGCCTTGACCTGCTTTTTCTGCTTACGACGACGCGGCTTGGACATCCGTCTTTCCTTCCCGTCCCAAATTGACTACTTTCCGGGCACGCCGCTGCTGGCGTGCTTTAGTACTGGCTCTCGTGCTTGCTAAAGAAGTCGAAGCGCGGGGGCAGCGGCTTCACGCGGTGCTCACCGGGCTTCTCGCCCAGGCTCTCCACGAACTCGTCCGTGGAGGCAAAGATGTTATCCCAGCTAAAGAAGGCGACCGGATCGACGTCGAAGTACTCGCAGATGAGCTCGCAGCCGGCCGGCACAATACCGTGCATGAGCACGGTCGCCACGCGCAGCTCGGTAAAGGCGTCGACGAGCGCCTGCGTCATGGCGGCGTTGGCTGGCTCGCCCTCGAGCTTGTTGGCGGCCTTGGAGGCATCGCTCCAGCGCTTGTTGGCGGCGCGCAGGTAGTCGTCGCACACGGCAAGCGCGCGGTGCGTCTCGAACTTGTACATGGCCTGCTCAAAGGCGAGGGCTGCCTGCTGGGCGGCTTCGACCACGGTGTCAGAAGCGGCACCGGCGGGGATGCAGCCGTTGCGGTAGGGGCTCTCGTCGCCTTCCTTGACGGCGACGCCGTAGAAGCAGCTGCGGGCCAGACGGTTGAACACGCCAGTCAGCAGCGCACTCTCCTTAAGGGCCGGGTCGATAACGCGCTTGTCGTCGCAGGCGCGTACCTCGTTGCCGTCCTTGTCCTTGCCGGTCACACGCGTGTCGTATGCCTTGGGGCTAAAGCTCACCGGCTTTTCGGACAGGCCGAGCGACAGCCAGTGCGCACGCATCTGCTCGCAGGTGTAGTGGTTGAGCAGGTCGTCTGCCGGCGGGGGAGGCGTCTGCGAGGACGAGCTGGCCTTTTTGCCCATGTAGAGCAGGTGGTAGCAGGCGCTGACGGTGCTCTGCGTGAGGTCCCAGCCCAGGGCCTCCCACATGGCGGTCTGCGCGATGCAGTAGAAATAGATGTTGTCCTGGCCGATGAACTGGTAAATCTGAGCGTCGTCAGAGCACCACCAGTCGCGCCAGTCGAGCGAGCTGTGCTGGTAGGTGGGTGCGGGCACCTGCGTGGAGTCGGCGGCGGGCTCGCCCATGAGGGCGGCATCCTGGGCGGCGACGCCCTCGGTCACGCCGGCGGCCTTGGCATCGCGCGCGAGCACGGTACGCGTATAGCTGATGGGCGCCCACAGGCTCTCGGGCCAGCACCAGCAGGTGACGTCGGAGACGCCATCGACCTCGGGCACCGTAACGCCCCAGTCGATGTTGCCGGTGATGCGGAAGGGCACGAGCGCCTTGCCGCTGCGGAAGCGCACGCCGCCGTTGGCGAGCACCGCGTGGGCGTCGTCGCGCTCCTTCCAGCTGGGGAAGGTGACGGTAAAGCTGCTCTTGTTGCCCTCGGGCTCCAGCACGGTGTGCTCGGGGAGCTGGTCCTCGACGGCATCGAAGGCCTCGCGGAACTTGTTCTGGATGTAGAGCTGAGCCGGCAGCAGCCACTCCTCCATGGTCTTGGAGACCACGGAGCGAACCTGCGGGTTCTGGGCGAGCTTGGCGGTGTAGGTCTTCATAAAGTCGAGGTAGGCCGGCAGGTCAAAGTAGAGATTGTCGACCGGGCGCAGCTCGGGCACCTCGCCGGTGAGCTGGCTCTTGGGCGCGATGAGCTCCTCGGGCTCAAACTGGTGGCCCAGATCGCACTCGTCGGCATAAGCCTTCTCGGACTTGCAGCCCTGGATGGGGCAGCGGCCGATGACCTGGCGGCCGTTGAGGAACGTGCCGGCCTTGGTATCGTAGAACTGCAGCGTGGAGCGCTTGGAGATGGTGCCCTGCTCGTGCAGGCGCTCGATAATCTCGGCAGTCACCTCGTTGTGGATCTGGGCCGCCGGCTCAAGGCCCGAGCCGCCGTAGATGTCGCAGCTGATGTTGTAGTTGTTGAGGGTCGCGGCCTGGCGGGAGTGATTGGACTCGACATACTCGCCGATGGACTTGTCGTAGCCCTCGTTCTCCTTGAGCTTGCGGTAGCTCTCCATGATGGGCGAGCCGTAGCAGTCGGTGCCCGAGGTGAAGATGACGTTCTCGCGGCCCAGGCGGTCGCGCAGGAAGCGGGCGAAGAAGTCGGCCGGGACAAAGACGCCACCGACGTGGCCAAAGTGCAGGCCCTTGTTGCCGTAGGGCTCGCCGGCGGTAACGATGGCGCGGCGCGGCCAGCTGGGACGATCGTTCATGGAGTATTTGGATGCCATGGGACTCCTTCGCATATGGTGAGAGCACGGCCGGGCGCGAGGCTCGGCGGCGCGGTGGTCAATTCGTGCATATCGTTCGACATTATCGCACATGCGGGCGGGTGCGTGGCAGGGGCGCTATCCTAAGATGCTATGAATGAGATTTCCAACATACATGCGTTTGAGGACGAGGATTTTCTGCACGCCTGCTTTGTGTGGGGGATGGTCGTAGTCGGCGTGTTTGCCGTGTGCCTGGTGCCGGTGTTTATGCTGCTGGGCGGGCCTGCAGACTTGGATGCGGCTGACGCGGGCGGCTGGACGGCGGTCTTGGGCTGGATAGTCGGCTTGGCTGCGGTCTCAATGGCGTCGTTTGCCGTGCACGAGCTGGTGCACGGTGTGTTTTTTAAGCTGCTGGCGCCCGCGAGTGCGCACGTGACTTTTGGAGCGAACCGTGAGACGTGCATGATCTATGCCTGCGCCGAGGGGATTGTGTATTCGCGCCGGCGGTATATGGCGGTTTGCCTGGCGCCGACGGTTGTTGTGACGGCGGCGTTTGCCCTGGGATTTGCGTTTTCTGGGTATCCGCTGCTGTGCTACCTGGCGGCTGGTTTGCACCTTTCGGGATGCACGGGCGACTGGTATTACGTGCGGACGATCCTGCGCGACCGCCGCATTGCCGCCTGCGAGGACACGTCCTTTGGCGTGCGCTTTTTCGCAAGGTAGTCTTTTTGGGATGATTTTTCTGGGACGGGGATTAAAAAATCATTGCGGGGGAGGAGATGTCGATGAAGCCGTTGTTGCTGCATGCTTGTTG